>JASHPU010000233.1 GCA_030037885.1 Xanthobacteraceae bacterium
GCGCGCACCCCGGCCGCCGCGTCATCCGCCCAACCGGCCGCCAGCTTCGACAATCCGGTATTTGCGTCCGCGCCGCAATTTCAGAGCCCGGCAAAGAAGCAACCTGCGGCCAAGCGGGCGACGACGAACAACGACTTCGGCAATCCGTTCGGCGCCCAATTCGGCACACATTAACCCGATCGCCCATTCGCGGGACGACCAGGGCAAAGCTCGCCATCGGCCGTCGGCCGGCATCATGGAACTGCGATCGAAGAGCGCATACGATGCGGCGCCCTCATCATCGCCGGATCGCCGCGCTTGATTCCGCTCTCCGTTCTCGACGTCTCTCCGGTTACGACGGCAACGCCCGGCGCGGCGGCGTTACGCAATTCGCTCGATCTGGCGCAGCTTGCCGAGCGGCTCGGCTACACGCGCTACTGGGTCGCCGAGCATCACAATCTCGCGAACATCGCCAGTTCCGCTCCCGACATCATGATCGGCCGGATCGCGGCGGTGACGAGGCAGATGCGCGTCGGCGCCGGCGGCGTGATGTTGCCGAACCACGCGCCGCTGATGGTGGCGGAGCGCTTCAAGGTGCTGGAGGCGTTGTTTCCCGGCCGCATCGACCTCGGGCTCGGCCGCGCGCCGGGCACCGACCCGGTCACCTCCTATGCGCTGCGCGCCCGGCAGGACCCGCGCGAAGGCGATGATTTTCTCGAGCGTTTTCAGGAATTGTTGTTGCTCGAGCGCGGCGGCTATCCGGAAGGCCATCCGTTCCGCAAAGTGCGCGCAGTGCCGGCCGACGTGACGCTGCCGCCGATCTGGCTGTTGGGCTCGAGCGGCTACAGCGCCGAGCTTGCCGCCGCCGTCGGCATGGGCTTCGCATTTGCCCATCATTTCTCCGACTACGACGCCGAAAGCGCGATGCTGACCTACCGCGAACACTTCAAGCCGTCGGCGACGATGGCGGCGCCGTACGCCATCCTGGCCGCCGCGGTGATCGCCGCCGATACCGACGCCGAGGCCGAACGGCTTGCCTCGAGCGCCGATCTGCATTTTGTCCGCCGCGCCAAGGGCGAATACGCGCCGCTGGCGTCTCCAGAACAGGCTGCCGCCTACGATTACACGCCGATCGACCGCGAGCGCATTGCGCGCCATCGTGCCCGCCTCATCGTCGGCGGCATCGAGGCGGTAAGGAACCGATTGCGGCAGCTCATCGAAACCACCCGTGCCGATGAACTAATGGTCACCACGATGGTTTATGATCATGCCGCGCGCCGGCATTCCTACGAATTGTTGGCGCGAGGCTTCGGGCTTGCGGCACGGGGGCGCGCCTGCTGATGCCGGTCCTGTCGCTCATCGGACAGACCGCTCCTCCGACAGGTGGCAGGCCACGGTTTTTTGATTACCCTAACCGGGGATATTTCACATGATTTCCCGGCTGGCGGATATGCAAGAGATTGGGGTGTCCGTATGATTTGCCCATCAAATCGTCGGCTCGTCTCAGCAAAGGTCGCAAAATTGCAAGACCATAAATTGCAACACCATAATGTCCGGCGCGGTGCCGTATCGATCCACCGAATCAAAGCCATCCTGCTCGGCAACGTGTGGGGGCTCGGCCTCGGATTGGCGCTGGCCGCCACGCCGGCGTCAGCCAGACCCATATTCGCGCCGTTCACGCCGGCACCGGCCCGAATGTCCTATAGCAAACATAAACTGCGACACGGCGAGGTCGGGCACGCGAGGAAGGAGCCGTTCGCCGGCATCCCCAAAGGCCCGATGCAGGCCATCATCTCGATCAGAGAGCAGCGGTTGCACTTTTACCGGGACGGCGAGCATATCGCCGACGTGCCGGTCGCAACCGGCGTACCGGGGCATCTCACCCCGCTCGGCGTGTTCAGCGTCATCCAGCGCGACCGCTATCACCATTCGAACATCTACAGCAACGCGCCGATGCCTTTTATGGAGCGCATCACCTGGTCGGGCGTCGCGATGCACGAAGGCCCGGGCGTCGGCCATCAGGCGTCGCACGGCTGCATTCGCATGCCGCACGATTTCGCCGCGGAGCTGTGGGGGCTGCCGACGATGGGCATGCGCGTCATCATTGCCGGGCCGGAATTGCGGCCGGTCGATTTCGCCGATCCGCATCTGTTTGTGCACAAGGACAAGCCGGCGCCGATGGCGGCGCCGGCGAAACCGGTCGAGACGGCACAGACCGGCAACGGCATGAAGACCGATGCGGCCGACGCTGCGCAGCCAGCCGGTTCGCCGCCGGCACAAACACAAGCGCCGGCTTCGTCCGTTACGCGTGCGATGGGCGCAGCGCCGGCCGGAGCGGCGGAGCCGTCCAGCGCTGCGCCAGCCGAAGCGGCAAAAACCGCAGACCCGATAGCGGCGCCGCCGGCCCTGGCACCCGCCGAACCCGCCGAGCAAGCCACGTCGCCACAGCCGCTGCGCGGCGCGGTCGGGGACGCTGCCAATGCCGCGGCGCCGGCCGACATCACCGCGCCCGTTGCGTTGGACGATGTCCCGCTGCCGCTCGTCAAGCCCGAGCGACTAGCCAAAGCCGACGCCGGACCGATTGCGATCTTCATCAGCCGCAAGTTAGGCAAGATCTTTGTGCGGCAG
>JASHPU010000025.1 GCA_030037885.1 Xanthobacteraceae bacterium
ATGCTGGGTCCCCGCTTTCGCGGGCACGAGCGGTGGACGTTTCGGCATGCACGGCGATCCAGCGGTTTTGGCAGGGTTTTGGCAGGCTATTTCAAACGCGGCAGGAGCTTTCTATATTGTGCGCAGAATCCCCGGAGGAACGCTATGGCTTTGACCATGCTGGACAAGTCCACCGACCGCGCCGACAAATCGGCGTGGCCCGCCGCGCTTAAAGCCGAGTTCGAGCGCGAGAAGGCGAGCAACAACGGCTGCGTCGGCACGACGCTGTTGTCGGAAGACGACCGCGTGCGGGTCTGGATCATCCAGCTCACACCGGGCGAGCGCATCGGCTTTCATCGCCACGTGCTCGACTATTTCTGGACCTCGGTGTCGGGCGGCAAAGGGCGCCAGCACCTGATGGACGGCTCGACCGTGGAATATACCTATAAGCCCGGCGAGACGCGGCACGAAACCTATGGGCCCGGCAAGTACAAGGTGCACGATCTGGAGAATCTCGGCGACAAAGAGATGGTGTTCATGACCATCGAGTTTCTCAACAGCGCCAACAAGCCGCTGCCGATCCCCGACAAAGTGCGCGCCGCGGCGTGACTTTATGAACGCGTTTCCCGGATGCGGTGCAGCGCCATAAGCGCGTTTACGCGCGTCTTCGACGCGCTGTGGCGGTGCACCGCTGATCCGGGACCTTCGCAAACTCGGCGCTTGTAACGATCCCGGATCTGCAGCGCACCACTTCGTGCTGCGCTGCGCCCGGGAAACAGCGCTACTTCTCCAATCGCGCCACGATCTCGACGTGCGCTGAATAGCGGAATTGATCGACCGGCGTGACGTCGACGAGTCGGTAGCCGCCGCGTAAAAGTTCGGCGGCATCGCGGGCGAATGTCGCCGGATTGCACGACACCGCAACGATCAGCGGCACGCCGCTTGCGGCGAGTGCGCGTGCCTGCGCGTGCGCGCCCTGGCGCGGCGGGTCGAACACGGCGGCGCCGAAGCGGCGCAACTCCGTGGTAACGAGCGGATCCTTGAACAAGTCGCGCTCTTGCACTTCGACCGGCTTGAGGCCCGCCGCCGCAGCGGCGGCGCGCTTGAGCGCCGCGAGCGCGGCGGCGTCATTATCCACGGCGACGACCCGCGCCCGCGCGGCGAGCTGGAGCGTAAAAGGGCCGATGCCGCAGAACAGATCGGCGATTGTGGCGGCGTCGGCGCAGGCTGCAACGACGAGCCGCGACAGCACGGCTTCGCCTTCGGCTGTGGCCTGCAAAAAAGCGGCGGGCGGCAGCGGCACGATGGCGGGGCCAACGCGCAAAGTCGGCGCACGGCTTTGCGCGACGAGCTCGCCGTGGCGCGTCAGCCGCGCCAGGTCGTGCTCTGCGGCAACGCGCGCCAATGCGGCTGTCAAAGGCGCGGTGAGCGGGCCGCAGCCGCGGACGTCGATGTCGAGGCCGCCATCGGTCGCGGTCGCCTGGATATCGAGCGACTTTTTGTTCGGCCGCAGCGTTTCGGCAATGGCCCAGGCGGCCGGCAGCGCGCCGTCGAGGCTCTTGGCCAAGATCGGGCAGCGGTCGATGGCAATCACGCGATACGTCCGCGCCGCCGAGAAGCCGACTTCGAGCACGTCATGCCCGCTGCGCCGGGCGTGAAAGGTGGCGCGGCGGCGGCCCTCGCCATGCGCGTCGACCAGCGGGGCGACTGGCGCATCGAGCCCCGCTTGCCGCAGCGCCTCGACCACGAGGCCGCGCTTCCAGTCCCGGTAGGGCGCGGCGTGCCAATGCTGAACCGCACAGCCGCCGCAGACGCCGAAATGCGGGCAGATCGGCGCGATGCGTTGGGCGCTCTGCCGTTCGATCCGCAGCACGGAGCGGCGGTCGGGATGGCCGGGCACGGCCTCGACCTCGACCGTTTCGCCCGGCAGCGCGCCGGGGACGTAGATCGGCCCGTCGGGGCCGTCGGCGATGCCGTCGCCGCGATGGCCGACGCGTAAGACCGTCAGGCGTTCAACCACGCTCGGCCTGAACAAAAAATTCGCGATTGCCGTCCCCACCCAAAATCGGGGAGGGGGCGATGCCGCCGACGCGCCAGCCGCGTGCGGCAAGAAAAGTTTCGATGTCGGCGCAGATGGTGGCGTGCACCGCCGGATCGCGCACGATGCCTTTTTTGCTGTCACGGCGCGCCGCCTCGAATTGCGGCTTGATCAGCGCCAGCAGGGTTGCGCACGGCGCCAGCAGCTTTTCGATCGCCGGCACAACGCGCTTGAGCGAGATGAAACTCACGTCGACTGTCGAAAAATCC
This sequence comes from Xanthobacteraceae bacterium, assembly GCA_030037885.1. Taxonomy (GTDB): domain Bacteria; phylum Pseudomonadota; class Alphaproteobacteria; order Rhizobiales; family Xanthobacteraceae; genus BOG-931. The sequence goes on from JASHPU010000025.1 coordinate 2,287, forward strand.
GGCGGCTCGGCAAGGCGCGAGCAATCGAGCGCACGGATGTCGGTCTGCTCCAATGAGACGAGGCCGGGGCGGCCGCGAAGCTTTTGATGCAGCTGGTCGCGGCCGACGTCGACGGCATAAACGCGCCGTGCGCCGCGTTCGAGCAGCACTTCGGCAAAGCCGCCGGTCGAAGCGCCGACGTCGAGACAGATACGATCGTTGACGTTGAGGCCGAAGCGATCAAGCGCCGCGGCAAGCTTCACGCCGCCGCGCGACACGTAAGGATGCGCGGGCGCGGCCTTGATCGTCGCGGCGACGGCCAGGTCTTCGGACGCCTTGCGCACCGGCGCGCCATCGGCGGTGACCAGACCGGCCGCGATGGCGGCTTGGGCGCGGGCACGGCTTTCGAACAGGCCGCGTTCGACCAGAAGCCGGTCGGCACGTTGGCGCGTGGGCATGTTGATCTCCGCTCGTCCCCGCGATGGGGCGCGCCCCGTTGCGGGGGCCCAAAGCTGGATTCCCGCTTGCGCGGGAATGAGCGGAATATAGAATGTTCAGGCGAAATTCACGACCGCACGAGCTTGACCGTCTCGCCGCGCAGGTTTTGGCCGAGCGCCTCGAACGCCTTGGCGACGATGCTCTTGGCGTCGAGGCCGGCCTTGGCGTACATGGCGTTCGGCGAGTCCTGGTCGATGAACATGTCGGGCAGCACCATGGACCGGACTTTCAGCCCGCGGTCCAGCGCGCCGTGCTCGGCGAGCGCCTGCATGGCGAACGCGCCGAAGCCGCCGATGGCGCCTTCCTCGATGGTCAACAGCACCTCGTGCTCGCGGGCGAGCCGCAGCAATAGATCGACGTCGAGCGGTTTGGCGAAGCGCGCGTCGGCGACCGTGGTCGACAGGCCGTAGGTGGCGAGCTCGTCGGCCGCCTTCATGCATTCGCGAAGCCGCGCGCCATACGAGAACAGCGCGATTTTGGTGCCCTCGCGCACGATGCGGCCTTTGCCGATCTCGAGCGGCTTGCCTTCCTCGGGCAGCGGCACGCCAAAGCCTTCGCCGCGCGGGTAGCGCAGCGCCGACGGCCGGTCGTCGATGGCGACGGCGGTCGCCACCATGTGCACCAGTTCGGCTTCGTCGGACGGCGCCATCAAGATGAAGCCGGGCAGGCAACCGAGGTAGGCGATGTCGAACGAGCCCGCATGGGTCGGCCCGTCGGCGCCGACCAGCCCGGCACGGTCCATGGCGAAGCGCACCGGCAGCCGCTGGATGGCGACGTCGTGCACGACCTGGTCGTAGGCGCGCTGCAGGAAGGTCGAGTAGATGGTGGCGAACGGCTTATAGCCTTCGGTCGCCAGCCCCGCGGCGAACGTCACCCCGTGCTGCTCGGCAATGCCGACGTCGAAAGTGCGCTCGGGAAACGCCTTCTGGAAAAGATCGACGCCGGTGCCCGACGGCATGGCCGCGGTGATGGCGACGATCTTGTCGTCCTTGCGCGCTTCTTTGATCAGGCTTTCGCCGTAGACCTTCTGGTACGCAGGCGCAGTCGGCTTCGATTTGACCTGGGCGCCGGTGGCGACGTCGAACTTGACGACGCCGTGGTATTTATCGGCCGAATTCTCCGCCGG
>JASHPU010000234.1 GCA_030037885.1 Xanthobacteraceae bacterium
GTCGTCACGTCTACGCAAAAGGTTCATTCGAATTGACTAGGTGGGAACTCGGTTTTTGCGGCAAAACGCGCCCTCACTGAGCGGTGAAAGCCCGTGATAACGATTGATTGGAGGCCCGGTTCCGGTAATCAGGGGCCGGATAGGGGCCAAAACGGCCAGGGGAGGGAAAATGGACCACCAAATCGTAGCTGAACTCGCGCCGACGGGGGTTCTGCGCGCCGCCATCAATATGGGGAATTTCCTCCTGGTGACCGGCAAGACCGCTTCCGGCGACCCGGCGGGCGTCGCCCCCGACATGGCGGCCGAGATCGCGCGCCGGCTGGGCGTCCCGGTCCGCTACGTGCCATACGAGCGGCCCTCGACCCTCGCCGATGCCGCCGGGACCAACGCCTGGGATATCGGCCTGATCGGGGCCGAGCCGCAGCGCGCCGCTAAGATCGCCTTCACGGACGCGTACTGCGCAATCGAGGCGACCTATCTGGTGCAGCCGGGATCGTCGTTTCAGTCCGTCGCCGATCTCGACCGGGCGGGCGTGCGCATCGCCGTGCGCCGCGGCGCCGCCTATTGCCTTTGGCTCGAGCGCAACATCAAGCATGCCACGGTGATGTCGTTCGAGGCCGCCGATGCGCCGCTCCATCAGTTCATCGCCGAAAAGCTCGATGCGCTGGCGGCGCTCAAGCCTGGGCTGCTGGAGGACATCAAGAAAGTCCCAGGCGGAAAAATCCTTCCCGGCCACTTCATGACCGTGCAGCAGGCCATCGGCACGGGAAAGCCGAACCTGGCCGGCGCCAAATTCCTGCAGGAGTTCGTGACCGATGCCAAGAAATCCGGGCTTGTGGCGCGGCTGATCGAGACGCATCACGTCGCCGGATTATCGGTGGCGCCGTAACGCTTCTTCATCCTCTCCCACTTCGCGGAGGGGCTGGATGCAATGCAATCCCGTTCTGCGGCGCGGCTTTTGCGCCCGAGTTTTGTCCAACAGCAAGAAAAGGGCCTCCAAGCACATAAGGGGAGGCGGAGCGCCGTCGGGCGCATACTGAGAGACCGCTCCGCGCAATCGCAGCGTTGCCGCTGGGCGGGTTCGCGGCGCTCGCCTTCCTCTTTGTTCCTTCCCCCGCTTGCGGGGGACGGCAGGGAGGGGGCGCGCTTGCCTTCCGGCGTTCTACCGCGGTTCTCGCCAAGTTTTCAGGCTTGGCTCAGTCCGGTCCCGCGCTTCATGGCAGCGCCAACGGATGTGACTCCGTCCGCCGCCCGGGCAGCCAGCTCCTGGCAGACCGGCGTCGTGGCCGGCCGGGCGAGTTTCCGAACCGCCCGCGGACAGGCTTACGAAGCCCATCCCGGGCACCGCTCCCGCTCCATCAATCGGCCGTCACCGGTTGACGTCCCTTACGATGAGCGAGCTTCTTCCCATGTAGCTGTCGCTGAATTATTGTCAAGTTGTCGCGCTATAGAGGACGCAGATTGATTGATTCAACGATGCTTTTTCTAGCGTCGTTGCGGCCATCCGCTCCAACCGTCGCAAGTCACTCGGGGGGATGATTCGCAAGAACCGGTAATTCCTCCGGAGCAACAGTAGGTTAGCGAGATAACGCCTTTGCAATCCGCGCAAAGCAAGCTACGGCAGAGTAAGGAGCGTTTGAGGGACGGACTTGCCGCAAAAGACAGTTGCAGGCGCGGTGTCGGCCTACGGCGCGAGCGTCAAGGCGAAGCTCGCGAATGTCGCCATTGCGGGCGCGCCGGAGGATCAGCTTCGCGGCCCGCTCGAAGCCCTCGTCCGTGACTTGGCGGCAATCGAGGGCATGGCGCCGAACGCGGTCGATCTTGTCGGCGAGACGACGCTTTCGGAATTAAAGACGCGGCCGGACTTCGCCGTCACCATCGGCAAGGCTCGGGTCGGCTTCATCGAAGTCAAGGCGCCGGGCAAAGGCGCCGACCCGCGCCAGTTCAACGATCCGCACGACAAGGAGCAGTGGGACAAGCTCAAGTCGCTGCCTAATCTGATCTACACCGACGGTAACTCCTTCAGCCTGTGGCGCGACGGCAAGTCTGAGAGCGGCATCGTTCATCTGAAAGGCAATGTCGAATCCGCGGGCGCCAAACTCGAAGCCCCGCCGGCGTTGCTACCACTCGTCACAGATTTTCTACGCTGGGCGCCCATTCCACCCAAATCTGCGAAGCAGCTTGCGGAAGTCAGCGCCCGCCTCTGTCGACTTTTGCGGGATGAAGTCATCGAGCAGATGGCGCTCGGCAGCCCCGCCTTGACCGGCCTGGCCCAGGACTGGCGCAAGCTTCTGTTCCCTCAAGCCGACGATGCGCAATTCGCCGACGGCTACGCGCAAGCTGTGACGTTTGGGCTGTTGGTGGCGCGGGCGCGCGACATTCCTTTGTCGGGCGGCACCGAGATGGCCGCTCAGGAGCTGAAAAAATCGAACTCGCTGATCGGAACGGCGCTGCGGCTTTTGACGGAGGACACGACCAATCAGGAGGCGCTGAAGACCTCGCTTGGCACGCTCACGCGAGTGCTCGATGTCGTCAATTGGCACACGATCACAAAGGATGATCCGAAGGAATGGCTCTACTTCTATGAGCAATTCCTCGAAGTCTATGACAACGCCCTGCGCAAGCGGACCGGCTCGTATTACACGCCGCCCGAAGTAGTGTCGGCGATGGTCAACCTCGTCGACGAGGCGCTACGCGGGCCGTTGTTTGAGCGGCCCACCGGCTTCGCCGCCGCCGACGTCATCGTAGCCGATCCTGCGGTCGGGACCGGGACGTTCCTGCTCGGCGTGCTTCGGCGGATCGCCGAGACGGTCACGGCGGATCAAGGCGCAGGCGCCGTGCGCGGCGCCATCGAGGCGGCGGCCAAGCGCATTATCGGATTTGAAATGCAGTTCGGACCGTTCGCGGTGGCGCAGCTTCGACTCATCGCGGAGCTGCAAGCACTGATGAAAAAGCCGCCACTGCCGGAGCTGCGGCTTTTCATCACCGACACACTCGGCAACCCGTTCATCGAGGAGGAAAGGCTCGGGCAAACCTACGAGCCGATCGCGCTATCGCGGCGCGCCGCGAACAAAGTGAAGAAGGAGGAGCGGATCACAGTCGTCATCGGTAATCCACCGTACAAAACTCAGGCGGCGGGCCTGGGCGGTTGGATCGAGAGTGGTAGTGCCGGCCGCCAGGCCCCATTGAGTCGTTGGACGCCTCCGCCGGAGTGGGGTTTGGGTGCACACACACATGCTCTGCGAAACCTTTATGTGTATTTCTGGCGTTGGGCCACGCTAAAGGTATTCGGGTCGGGGTGGCACGATGCAACTGGAGCACCTGATGAGGACCGATATGGCATCGTGTCCTTTATCACGGCCGCAGGTTTTTTGAATGGTCCAGGTTTCCAAAAGATGCGCGAGGACCTGCGTCGTGACAGCAGCAAGATTTGGGTAATCGATTGTTCGCCTGAAGGGCATCAGCCCGATGTGCCGACTCGGATTTTTGAAGGAGTGCAGCAGCCCGTATGTATAGTCGTTGCTGCTCGCGCTCCAAACAAGAACAGGGACGTTCCCGCATGGCTGCGGTATATTTCGCTGCCAAAGGGTAGGCGAGAGAAGAAGTTTGAAGCTCTGGCAAATCTTTCGCTTTCAGGCCTAGGTTGGAAAGTTGGCTCGAACGGCTGGCGCGAGCCATTTCTCCCTGAGCAAAGTGGCGCTTGGGCAACGTTCCCGCCATTGATGGAGTTTTTCGTATGGTCCACCCCCGGGGTGAAAACCCACCGCACTTGGGTAATTGCGCCCGATATCACGTCAATTGAGCGGCGATGGAACTTGCTGCGAAATGAGAAGGACCTGATCAAGAAAGAGCAGTTCTTCCATCCGGATCGAGACCGCTCCTTAAATAAGATTGTTAAGGTGGACTTAGGCACACACCATGTCCGGCCGATTGCGGTTGCGCAGGACAAAGGAGCTGTCGTGCCGCCGATTCGTTATGCATTTCGTTCGTTTGACCGCCAATGGATTGTACCAGACCATCGACTTCTGAGTATGGCGCGATCACAATTGTGGGAAGAATACTCTAGCCAACAGGTATATCTGACCGGACTTGAAGCACATTCGCCTCAGAATGGGCCGGCTGTTACGTTCTCAGCGCTCATCCCAGACAACGATCACTACAAGGGGTCATTCGCAGGTCGCATTTATCCACTCTGGCGCGATCGTGCGGCGACGGAGCCGAACGTCAAGCCCGCGCTGCTTACCCATCTCGCCAAGGTGTTCGGCAAGCCGGCCAAGGCCGAAGATGTGATGGCCTACCTTGCTGCCGTGATGGCGCACCCGGCGTTCACCGCGCGCTTCAAGGCCGATTTGGTGCGGCCCGGCTTGCGCGTTCCTTTGACGGCGGACGCGAAGCTGTTCGCCGAAGCGGTTGCGCTCGGCTCCGAGGTGATCTGGCTGCACACTTACGGCGAGCGTTTTGTCGATCCCGCCGCCGGACGGCCGAAAGGGCCGCCGCGTCTGCCGAAGGAAAGCGCGCCGTTCATCCCGGCCAAAGGCGCGATCCCCGGCGCGCCGGAGCCGCTGCCCGACACCATGGATTACGACCCGGCTACGCGCCGGCTGAGGATCGGCAAGGGCTTTGTCGAGAACGTCACGCCGGAGATGTGGGCCTACGAAGTCTCCGGCAAGCAGGTGCTTTGGCACTGGTTCAGTTATCGCCGCCGCGATCGCGGCCGCCCGATCATCGGCGATCGCCGTCCGCCATCGCCGCTCGACTCGATCCAGCCCGACCATTGGCTGCCGGAATACACAAGCGATTTGCTCGACCTCCTGCACGTGCTCGGCCGGCTCATTGCGCTGGAACCCCGGCAGGCCGACCTGCTGGAGCGGATTTATGCGGGCAAACTGCGCAACGCCGAAGAGTTGCGCGAGGCCGGTGCACTTGCGCTCGCTGACGGCGAGCCAACGCCCCAGAAGGGCAAGAAAAAAAGCAAGCCCTGATTTCGCAACCCGTGTGCTACGGGGAAAACTGGCCGCGTGGCTCGCGCGGCTCGGCAAGATCGCGCATGATTCACCCGATTCGAATCCGAACGCGTGAACCATGTCCTCTCCCCGCCAAGGCGACCTGTTCAGAGACGATGACGCGGCCGAGGAGCACGAGACGCCCACTTGGTATCCGGATCCGGACGAGGTTCGGGCGGAATTGCACGCCATTCTTGGGCAGATGCGCGCTGCGAAGTCGATGCCCTGGGACGACGACCGCACCGCGCTTTACCGCACCATCTTTCCGCAGATGACCGGCTGCCTGCCGGAAGACGAAGCCGCGCAATTGCGCTTCGATTTCGCAACCGAATTGGCGCGGCTCGAAGCGGCGTGAGCAAGTAGCAAGTAGCAAGTAGCCCGGATTGAGCGAAGCGAAATCCGGGGACGACGCTTTGGCAGCGTCGTTTTTGGGAGCACACAATTCGCGACGAGGGCGATTTCGAGCGGCACGTCGACTATATTCATTACAATCCAGTAAAGCACGCCCTCGTTTCGCGTGTAGCCGACTGGCCGCATTCATCTTTTCATTGCTACGTTCGGCTGGGCGTTCTGCCGCTGGACTGGGGCGGCGATGCCCGGCAAGATCTCGGGAGTTTCGGCGAGCGAGCCGCTCAACCCAGATTTCGCTGACGCTCAATCCGGGCCACGCTTGCTAACGTGCGATAAGCGCGTAGCGCGTAGGATGGGTTGAGCGAAGCGAAACCTATCGTGCGGCGTCGCGGCTTCATGATAGGTTTCGCAAGGGCTCAACCCATCCTACCAAGTACTGCAGAGCACTGAGACTGATGACGGCCTCCGCTCAATGCCGCAGCAACAGCGCGGCGATCAGCGCCAGCGCCAACAGCGCCGAGACCCCCTGCCAGAATGCGACCGGGTTGCGCTCGTAAAAGGTCTGCGGCCGGCCGGCGGTGACCGGGGCACGCGCTGGGCCGTTCTCCATCTCGACGGCCAGTTCGAGGCCGTCGCGGAAGCGCTCCGCCGGATCGTGCGCAACCGCGCGGCCGAGCGCGGCTTGGAGCCAAGCCGGCAGGTCCGGGCGCAGCGTCGACAACGGTGCCGGCCGGGTGCGACGCGGCCCGCTCGTGGCATCCGCATTGGCGTAGGGAAATTCGCCGGTGAAGGCGCGGAACAGGGTGACGCCGAGCGCATAAATGTCGGTGGCTGCATTGCCCGGCTCGCCGGCAAACATTTCGGGCGCCATGTAGGCGACCGTGCCGGGAATGTCGGCGGGCGGAAAATCTTCCAGTCCGGGCACGCGGACCACGCCGAGATCGATCAGCTTGAGCGAGCCTTCGGCTTCCAGGATCACATTGTCCGGCTTGATGTCGCGGTGGATGATGCCGGCGTTATGCAGCGCGGCCACCGCGCGCGCGAGCTTGATCGCGATGTTGCGGCCTTCCTCGAGGCCCATCGCCGGACGCCGCATGAGCCGCGTTTCGAGCAGCTCGCCCTGATAAAGCGGCATCACCGTATAGAGACAAGTCTGCCGTCCCGGCGGCAGCTCGATGGTGCGGCCGACCCAGGGACTATTCACGCGCGCGCCGACCCAGGCCTCGCGCACGAACGCGGCGCGATAAGTGTCGACCGCCGCAACTTGCGGCTTGGGAAATTTCAGCGCCACCTCGCCGCCTTCGATTTCGTCGACGGCGCCGAACAGCCGCGTGTAATGGCCGTCCGACATCAAAACCTTGAGCACGAAGCCGTCCACGGTCTCGCCAGCGATCGGCGTCGGGATGAGCGGCAGCTGCATGATCGCCGAACCGATGTCCGCGGACTCCGCGGTCGGCAGATCGACGACGTCGACCACCAGCGCCGTGCAATTGTCGGTGCTGCCGGCTTGGAGCGCCGCGGCGACCAGCGCGCGGGCGGAATCTTCGGATGCCGAGCGCTCGCGCAAAATGTCGGCCATGGCGTCGGCCGGCAGAAAGGCGTGCACGCCGTCGCAGCACAATAAAAAGCGGTCGTGCCGCGCCACCGGCTGGCTCGCATAGTCGAGCGGCACCTCGGTTTCGACGCCGAGCGCGCGAACGAGCGTAGAGGAGCGCTCGGCGCCGGCGCCGCCGCCGTCGCGCACGTGATCCACGGTCAGGCAGGCGAGACGGTCGCCGCGCAGCCGATAGGCGCGGGTGTCGCCGACGTGAACAATGTGCGCCACGCGGCCGCGCAGCACCAGCGCGGTGAAGGTGCAGCCCATGCCGGCGAGCTTGGCGTCGCGGCGGCCTTGCGAATTAATCCAAGCGTTGAGCGAGTTGAGCACACGTGCGGCGGCGCGGCGCACTTCCATGGTTTCCGGCATATCGCAAAAGCCGTCGAGGAAGCCGCGCACCGCCATCTCGGCGGCGACCCGGCCGCCCTTGGCGCCGCCGATGCCGTCGGCGATCGCCGCCACCACGTCGCGGCGCGGCTGCGGCAGTTCCCAGCCGAACACCGCGCCGGCAAAATCCTCGTTGCGTTCGCGCGGGCCCGTTTCCGAGGCAAAGCCGACGCTCGCCTTAACGCCGGGCAGGCGCTGCGCCATCAACGCCACTCCGCTTTGCGCGGGACGGCGGCGACAGCGCGCCTATTTGTCCAGCTTGCATCGGTCATGAAGAAAATAGCCGCCGGTGCTTGACGGAACCGCAACCCTAAGATTTCCAGATTTGCGATCAAGCGTGTAATTGCCTTGATCGCCGGGGTCGCGCCACGCGATCGCGGTGTTGTCGATCGTGGCGGGATAATTGTCGACGGTGCCGCGATCGAAGTCGATGGTGATCTGCCAGCTCGTTCCGCTGGCGGGATTGCTGCAAACAATCGTCGTGCGCCCCTGCTGCGCCTCGGCGGCGGAAGCGTGGCCGATGATCCCAAGCGCAAACGCAGCCGTCGTCGCCGCCCACGATCGAGCCGGCATGGATCGGCGCCGCGATCTCCTGCCTCGTTCATGGGCAATTGCAGATATTTTAATCATTCCCTGCCCCGTTCCGCGATTTTCGCGCTGAAATGCACGGCGTATCCGGCCAACTAACTGGCACAAGTCTTGCGATCAGCCAACCGCTCGCCTGCGCGCCAAACAACGGCGCACAACCGGCACTCGTTTGCCCACGTGCCATCCGCGCACAATGGGCATTATTGGGGGAAGGCACATGGCAGTCGAAATGGCTCTCGTCGCAGCACCAAAATGGCTCGACACAGGAGATAACGCCTGGCAGCTGGCGGCCGCAACGTTTGTCGGCCTGCAAAGCATTCCAGGACTGACCGTTCTTTACGGCGGCATCGTCAAGAAAAAGTGGGCAATCAACTCCGCTTTCATGTCGATGTACGCCTTTGCTTCGGTCCTCGTCGTCTGGGTTCTGTTTGACTACAACATGGCGTTCGGACCGCAATGGTTTCCGTTCCTCGGAACACCAAACCTGGCGACCGCGGCGCTCTTCACCACCGGCCAGGCGACGATTCCCGCCGCCGCGTCGGGCATGCCGCCGCTCGCCTTTCCGATGGCGACATTGATCTTCTTCCAGTTCGTGTTCGCCGCGATCACTGTCATCATTCTTGCCGGCTCGCTGCTCGGCCGCATGAACTTCACGGCGTGGATGATCTTCTGCCCGGTGTGGATGACGCTGGTCTACACCGTCGGCGCCTTCAGCCTGTGGGGCGGCGGCTGGCTCAGCGCGCTCGGCGTGCAGGACTTCTCGGGCGGCTACGTCATCCATCTCGCCGCCGGCGTATCGGGCTTCACCGCCGCCTGGGTGATCGGGCCGCGGCTGCAGGCCGACCGCGACCATTTCCCGCCCAACAGCCTGCTGGTGACGCTGATCGGCGCCGGCATCCTGTGGCTCGGCTGGAACGGTTTTAACGGCGGCGACCCGTACTTCGCCAACGCCGACGCTGGCGCCGCGGTGCTCAATACCAATATCGCGACCGCGACCGCGCTCCTGGTCTGGACCCTGATGGACAAGATGGCCTACGGCAAGCCGTCGGTGCTCGGCGCCGTCAACGGCATGATCGCAGGGCTTGTCGCCATCACGCCGGGGGCCGGCTTCGTCGATGGCTTGGGCGCCATCATCATCGGCGTGGTCGCCGGCATCATTCCGTGGCTGTCCATGAACAAGCTGCAGAAGACCCGGTTCATGATGAAGGTCGACGACACGCTGAGCGTCTTCTCGACTCACGGCGTCGCCGGCCTCACCGGCGGTCTTATGGTCGGCATCGTCGCCAACCCGGCCATGCTCGAGTACATCGGCACCGACAAGGAAGCGCCGGGCGTCTCGGTGACCGGCCTCCTCTACGGCGACAGCGGCCATCAGCTCCTGATGCAGCTCTACGGCGCGCTGTTCATCATCGCCTTCAACGCGATCGTGACCTTCATCATCCTCAGGGTGATCGGGCTGATCGTGCCGTTGCGCATGGACGAGTCGGTGCTGAAGGTCGGCGACGACGCAGTGCACGGCGAGACCGCCTACGCCATCGGAACGGAAGGCGAGTAATGCTTTCGCGCGGGTCAAAGAAGAGACCCGCGCCGCCGTCCACCGCCGCGGGCCCATCGCGACCCGCGAGCTTTTCCTCCGCGCTTCTCCTCCTCGCGCGGGCTCCTTGCGGCCCTGTCCTGCAGGGCCGCTTTTTTGTGCAAACCACCGGCGCGGCTTTGGGCCACCCGCGCCGGCCGCTCGATGAATTAGAGGATTAAACCAGCGCCAGGCGCCGGCCGGCGCGCCGGCCTTCCGCGGCGATCCATTCCAGGATGGCGAGGTCCACCGCCTCGAATCCGGCCGGCAGCGCCCGAGCGCGCCTTGCCGGCTGACGCAGGACGATCTGCGAGTGCGCGATGACCGCGACAAGCATCGCGAGATTCCGATCGTTAGGGCCGCTCATCGGTTGCCTCCAGGCCTGACGGCAGCAGCCGGCGCCAAGTCTTTGCACCTCACCCTTTGCACCTCACCCTTTGCGCCTCACCCCTTTGTCGCGCGATTCCAGGCTGCCGTTCAGAGCCTTTAATTCCAGGGTGGCCGCGCAAGGGCGCGACTGCGGCAAATCTGCGGAATCCCCGCTCAAGCTTCGGTGAACGGAAAACCTAACCGAAAAATCTTTCCCAAGCCGTAAAGCGATTAGTCGAATCTTCCAGGGTTTTCCCAATCCCTGCACGAATACTCTTCGCTGCGGCCAAATAGTACCGAAGATCCGGGCTAGTAACTCTGCGACTTCGAACGTAGATTAGCTCTCGAATACGTTTGGAAAGTCCAGATCAACGATGGAGGTTTTTATGGCACTGGCAATCGGCGATACTGCTCCGGATTTCGAAGCCGAGACCACGGAGGGCAAAATCCGCTTCCACGACTGGATCGGCAACGCTTGGGTGGTGCTGTTCTCGCACCCCAAGGATTTCACGCCGGTCTGCACCACCGAGCTCGGCACGATGGCGCGGCTGAAGCCGGAATTCGACAAGCGCGGGGCGAAGATCCTCGCTGTCTCGGTCGACCCGGTCGACGATCACAAGAAGTGGGCGGGCGACATCAAGGACGTGGTCGGGGTTGCGCCCAACTATCCGATCATCGGCGACACCGACCTGAAAGTGGCGAAGCTGTACGGCATGCTGCCGGCGAGCACGGCCGGCACGTCGCAAGGCCGCACGCCGAACGACAACCAAACCGTGCGCAATGTGTTCGTCATCGGGCCGGACAAGAAGATCAAGCTCATCCTGGTCTATCCGATGAGCACCGGCCGCAACTTCAATGAAATCCTGCGCGTCGTCGATTCGCTGCAGCTCACCGCCAAGCACCGCGTATCGACGCCGGCGGACTGGAAACAGGGCGAGGATGTGATCCTGAGCGGCGCCGTCAGCGATGACGAGGCGAAGAAGCTTTACCCGCAGGGTTGGAAGACGCCAAAGCCCTATATGCGCGTGGTGCCGGCGCCGCGGCAGTAAATCCTGCTATCTTATAGTAAAGGTAAGGCGCGGCTTCGGCCGCGCCTTTTGCTTGGGGGGCCGACATGCTTCACGACGCCGAACTGCAATCGGTTTTCGCCGAATTCATGGGTATGAAGATCACGCACCTGTCGCGTGACAAGGTGACGGCCGAGATGCTGGTTCGCGATGAGCTGGAAAACCGCATGGGCGTGCTCCACGGCGGCGCGCTCATGGCGCTCGCCGACAACCTCGGCGGCACAGCCACCATGGCCAACCTGCCCGATGGCGCCCGCACCGCGACCATTGAGAGCAAGACCAATTTCTTCTCGCCGATCCCGATCGGCGACACCGCCCGCGCCGAGTGCACGCCGCTGCACCGCGGCCGCAGCACCATGGTGTGGCAGACCCGCATCACCCGCAACGACGGCAAGCTCTGCGCCATCGTCATCCAGACGCAGATCGTCATTCCGGCGGAGAAGGCGTAATCCGGCTCGCTCGGCTAGAACTCGTTGCGGTGCGCCATCGATCGCAAAGGCTCTCTCTGATCGGTAACAAGGCTAATGGCCTGCGCCTTTCAGTTCTCGATCGACATATTCCGCCATTTCCAGATCGTCGCTGCCGCCGCGCGTGGTGAGACCGGCGACGACGCCGTGGCGGTCCTGAATTTCCCGGTTCTGGCTCATCTTCCATTTGCCTTCGAGCCGGGTGATGCCGAAGCGAAAGCCGACGATGCCGCGCAGATGGGTCTCGATGTAACGCTCGGGCGCGTCCGATACCGCCCAAGGCTTGGCCACGCTGCGCTCCTGTTGCGCCGTCAGCTCGGTGACGTGGCGGCGCAGCCAGCCGGCATCGCGCATCACGGCCGGCCGGCCGTAGGCATGCACCGCCGCATAATTCCAAGTCGGCACGACCTTGCCGTGCTGAAACTTGGAAGCGTACCAGTTCGGCGTGATGTAGCCTTCGGCGCCGGCAAAGATCATCAGCGCTTCGCCGCCGTCGAGATCCTGACAATGCGGATTGGCGCGCGCCAGATGGCATTCGACCGTGCCGTACGGCCCCTCGTCCTTGAGCACCGTCGGCAAATGGCTGGCGTAAAGGCCGAGCGAGCCCGCCGAGACCAAGGTCGCGAACGGGCGCGCCCGCATCAGCGCGTGCATCTGCGCTACGTCATCGACGCGAAAAAGATCGGGTTGGTACATGACGTCACCATAACGAGTGGCCCGCGACCGCGCGGTATCGGGCGCCCAACGCGACAGCCGCCGATTCGAGCTCGGTTTGCCATTTCAAACGCGCGGTGTCATCGTCGGTCAAGCCTTTCTGCAGGTGATGACGTTTGGCGATGCCCCGCAATGTTCGCGGCGGCGTGGCTTGCGCGCCCGGCAAGCCGCTGGATAGCCCGCTATCGCGCGCTCGAAACCTCACAAGCCGCAGACGTATTCCTGCAAGGCGGCGCGCACGCGCGGGATGAGGGCATCCCAGGCACGCGTAGCATCCTGGCGGAACAGGCGCGCCGTCGGATACCATGGGCTGTCGTCGCGATCGAGCAGCCAGCGCCAGTCGGGCATGAAGGGCAGCAATATCCAGACCGGTTTTGCCAGCGCCCCGGCCAGGTGGGCGACGCTGGTATCGACAGAGACGATGAGATCGAGGTTCGAGATCAGCGCCGCCGTGTCGGCGTAATCCGTCAGCTCCTCGCCGAAATGGAGAATATCGCTGCGCTCGGCCAGCACGGCAGCATCGGCAGCGCGGACGTCCCGGTGCAAGCTGACAAATGCGGCGTCGACGCCGGCCAGGAGCGGCAAGAACGGGCGCAGCCCGATCGAGCGGTTGCGGTCGTTGTCGTGTATCGGGTTTCCCGACCAGGCGATGCCGATGCGGGGGCGATTTCTCGGTCCGAGCCTTGCGTTCCAACCGTCCGCCAGCGAAGCGGCGGCGCGCAAATAAGGCGTCTCGGCGGGTATCGTCGCGAGCCGCGTCCCGAATGCCAGCGGCAGGCTGAGCAAGCTGCACTGCAAATCGAAATCGGGCAACGGCTCGCCCTGTGCCATGACCTGCGTGACGCCGGCGAGAGTGCGCATCAGCTCCTGCTGCGGCTTTAGCACTTCCAGGATCACGCGCGCGCCACGGGCCGCGACAAGCGGCGCGTAGCGGCAGAACTGGATCGCGTCGCCAAAACCTTCAGCACTGTGCAGAAGCACGGTCTTGCCCGCGATGCTCTGCGATCCCGACCATTGCGGCTGTACGAAGTTGCGCTTGTTGCTTTTGAAAGGTTCGAGTTTCCAGCGCCATTCGGCCTTTTCCCAGCCGAGCGGAAGGTCGCCGGTCAGCAGGCGGTAGTGAGACTCGGCGTAATGCGCCTCGGGCAAATCCGGCTGCAAAGCGAATGCCTGCTCATAACTCGCCATCGCCTCCTCGAGCCGCTTCAACTTATAAAGTGCCACGCCGCGATTGTGATGGGTGATGGCGCTGTCCGGCCGCAGCGCGACCGCGCGCTCATGGCTGGCCAGCGCCTCTTCCACTCGCGTCAGCTCATGCAGGGCAATACCCCGATTGCAATGAGCCCAGGCATCGTCCGGCGACCGCGCGAGCGCGCGCTCGAAGCTCGCCAACGCCTCGTCGAACTGCTTGAGCGCAAGCAGCGCATTGCCGCGATCGTAGTGCAGCCCGGCAGAATCCAGCCCAAGTGCCAGTGCGCGGTCGTAGCTCAACAGCGCCTCTTGCGGCCGCTTGACCTCGTACAGCGCGATCCCTCGATTGCAGAGCCTCTCGGCATGGTCCGGCGCAATGGCAAGCGCGCGGTCGTAGCTTGCCAAAGCCTCGTCGAACCGCTTCAGCTCCAGCAACAAGTCGCCCCGATTCGAGAGCGCCTCGACATAGTCCGGCTGAATGGCAAGGGCGCGGTCGTAGCTCGCTAGCGCCTCTTCCGGCTGCTTCAGCTGGCGCAAAACGGCTCCGCGACGGCAGAACGCCTCGGCATAGTGCGGCCGCACCGCAAGCGCGCGGTCGTAACTTGCCAGCGCCTCGTCGAACCGATTCAGCTCCTGCAGAACGGCTCCGCGATTGCACAATGCCTCGTGATTGTCCCGCCACACTGCAAGCGCGCGGTCGTAGCTGGCCAACGCCTCCTCCAACCTTTTCAATCGTTGGAGCGCAAGGCCACGCTGGTTCCAGGCCAGGCTATCATCGCCATTTATATCGAGCGCCCGGTCTATTTGACCGAGCGCCTGGGCATAGTCGCCGCGCTGATATGAAATGACGCTGAGAAGGTACAGGCTCGCCAAATGACCAGGGTGGGCCGCGAGAATTTGCCTATAAATCCGCTCCGCCTCGGCCAATCGGCCGGCTTGCTGGGATGTGAAAGCCTCGACCAGCAGGGACGTTAAGTTCAGTACTGACTGCTGCGATGGTGCGGCTTGTTCCAGCACTTGCCCTCCCCGATCATTCAATTTTTCTCATGGATCCGGCGGCAGCGCAACTTACCTGCTGACAGGCCTTGCGCGGTCGTCTCGCCCGTTGTTCACGGAACTCCGCTTCGCAGCCGGCGGTTTACCCGGACGGACGGGAGCCGTTCGCGCTTTGGCCGGGGCAATGAGTGCAAGAATCCGCAGCGCCGGGACGCGATTACGCAGCAGCGCCGCCCGCTACCGCGAGGTCAGAAGATCGCTGCATACGCCGGCATCGTGGCAAAGCCGCTATGACGATCGGAAATCCCTCAATCCACCTTCAGGTGCGCGAACTGCACGACCTTGATCCACTTGGCGGTATCGGCGGCGATGAATTTGGCGACGGCGGCGGGAGCGCTCGGCGGCATGATCTGGGTGCCGAGGTCAATGAGGCGCGACTTGACCTCAGGCGTCGCGACCACGGCGTTGATTTGTTTGTTCAGCGTCTCGATGATCGCTGCCGGCGTGCCCTTCGGCGCGCCGAAGCCGATCCAGCCGAACGCCTCGTAGCCGGGCAGGAATTCAGCCATTGCCGGCACGTTCGGCAGCAAATCCATGCGCTCGGGCGTGGTGACCGCGAGCGCGCGGAGCTTGCCGGCGCGGATGTGCGGCAGCGACGACGGCGTCACGTCGAACATCACCTGCACCTGCCCGGCCATGAGGTCGACCAGAGCCGGCGTCGAGCCGCGATAGGGCACGTGCACGAGATCGACGCCGGCCATGAATTTGAACAACTCGCCGGCGACGTGCTGCGGTCCGCCGATGCCGGCCGACGCCATGTTGATCTTGCCCGGATGCGCCTTGGCGTAGGCGATGAATTCCGGCACGGTGGTGGCGGGGAACGCCGGGTTGACTTCCATCACCAGCGGCACGCGGTCGACCAGCGCGATCGGCGCGATGTCGCGGACGAAATCGAAATTGAGCTTGGTGTAGAGCGCGGCGTTGATCGTGTTCTGCGAGTTGATCAACAGCAGCGTATAGCCGTCGGGCGCCGAGCGCACCACCGCTTCGGTCGCGATATTGCCGGTGGCGCCGGGCCGTACATCGACGACGAACTGCTGACCGAATTGCCGGCTCAGCGGCGCCGCGATCAGCCGCGCCGTGATGTCGGACGAACTGCCGGCAGCCTGACCGACGATGACGTGCACCGGGCGCGTCGGATAGACCTGGGCTCTGGCCATTGACGTGGCAACCGGCAATGAAGCGGCGCCGCAGGCAAGCCGCAGAAAGGCGCGGCGGGGAACATTCATGGATTGACTCCGACAGTGATCGCCAGCCAAAGCCGGCGCCGCGCGTGGGACACTCTGCTCAGCCGCAGCTGGCCACGCCCTTCGCGGCCCGACATTTTTTAACGGCCGGCGCAACGATCAAATACGGCGTGGGAATATCACGATGAAGATGCACCGCCTAGGCTCAAGACGACGCGTCCCTGCTGATTATGTAGCATCCGTCATTCCGGGGCCGAGCGAAGCGAGGAACCCGGAATCCATAACCACGATCGGCGCAAATCCCGCTCCAACCGTGGTTATGGATTCCGGAGCCGCCGCTTCCACCTGCGCGCTCCGCTTCGGCGGGCTCGTACCCGCCGGCGCTCGCGCAACGAGCGAAGGCGGGTAGCGGCGGCGATCCGGAATGACGGCCTACGCCGCGCGCACGCTGGCGATGAAGGTGTCGACCTTCTGGTTGACCATGTCGGCGTCGCGCAGCAGGCGCTGCATTTCGGATTCGGCAAGTTTGGACGCGCCGTCGGTCTGATTGGCGGCCTCGTGCAGCCGCGCAAGGATATCGGCCACTTTTTCGACGCAGCCTTTGGCCGAAGCCGCGCTGTCAGCGATTTCGGAGGTCCCGGCGGCCTGGTCATTGACGCAGCCGGCAATCGCTTGCGACAGATGCTCGACATTGTGCATCGCCTTGACGATCGAGGCGATGCTCGTCGCCACCGTCGAGCAGGACGATTTCACCGCCTCGATGCGGGCGGTGATTTCACGGGTCGCCCGCTCGGTCTGATTGGACAGTGCCTTCACTTCGGTCGCGACGACGCCGAAACCCCGGCCGGCTTCGCCGGCGCGGGCAGCTTCGATCGTGGCGTTGAGCGCCAACAGGTTGGTGCTGCCGGCGATGTCCTGGATGAGACCCACCGCGGTGTTGATATCCTGCACCGCCTTGATCAACTGCGCCATTTCGTTGTCGACGCGGTTGGTTTCCGCAGCGGTAAACTTGACGAAGTCGCTCGCCTGCGCGACCTGAGCGGCGACTTCCGGGATGGCCTGGGCGATTTGCTGCGCGGCGCTGGCCACGGTCTGTACGCTCACCGTCATCACGTCGACGACCTGCGTCACGCCGGCGGATTGATCGCGCGTGGCTTCGGCGCTTTTGGCAAGGTCGGCCGAGCTCGCCGTGACTTTCTTGGCGGTTTCATTGAGACGTGCAGCGATCAGCTTCACCGAAGCTTCGAAATCCGCCGCCAAGGCGTTCATCTCGGCCTTGCGCAAATCGGCATGGCGCTGCTGTTCGGCGCGCTGCCGTTCCTCCATCGCGCGAATCTGCGCGGCGTTGTCACGGAAAACGCCGATCGCCTTGACCATCCGGCCGATCTCGTCGGAGCGGTCGGCGTAGCCGATCGTCGTGCCGAGATCGCCTTTGGAGATCGCCAGCATGTTGCCGGTCACCCTGCGCACCGGCCTGACGATCGATAGCGCGACCAGTATGCTCACGAGCACGCTCAGCGGAATGACGATCACAAATGCGGCGACCAGGATGGCGCGGCCCTGCCGCGCCGAGTCGACCATGGAAGAGGCGAAGTTTTGGCTCGACAGGCGGATCGATTGCGCGATCTCATCGGTGTTCTTGGTCAACCCCGAAAGCAGATCGTCGATTTCGCCCAGCATCATGACGGCCATGCTCGGCTGCACCGCGCCCATCTCGATGGCATCCTTGGACAATTTGCCGAACTTGTGCCAGCCGTCCCGCACCTTCTCCAGGAGCTTGCGCTCGTGCTCGGGAAGGTCGCCGTGCGCAAGCAGCGTGTCGATGCGCCAGGAGATGTAGGCGTCGCGGGCCTTCAGCTCGTCCTCGGACTTCTTCAGCGTGACGCGATCGACCCCGCTGTTCATCCACGAGACGTAACGAAACAGCGAAATCTGCGTCTCCGTCAAAGCTTCACTGAGCCGCTCGACGGCATTCCACGTCGGCAGCTTGGAGCGCGACATGGCGTCGAGTCCGGCTGCCGTCTCGGCAATGAACATGTAGCTCCTGGCGCCGAGCACGAGCAGGCAGGCCAAAAGCAGAATCGGCGCCGCGAACGCCTTGACGATAATGGGCAGGTTGGCAAGCCGCCGAAGCATGATGGAAATGCGCCTTTCCGGCGCCGACGATCAGGCGGGCCGGTGTGTCAAAGAGCGGCGAGGTAATGGAATTAGCGGTACACCCCCACGCCGACGAAGAAGTCGCCGATCCGCTCGACATAACTGGATTTGGCCTCGATCAGCTTGGTGATCGGGTTCGGCCATTTGTAATCGACCCAGCCGCCGCCTTTCTTGGCGGTTTCGGACAGCTCGCGGATGAGAAACTTGCCGTCCTGGTCCTTCAACCCGATCAGGTTCTTTCCCACCATCGCGGAATTGGCGCCGTGGGCCACGCAATCGGTGCCGTCCAGTGTGTAGACGAAAGGATAGAGGTCGCGATCATTGAAAGTCCTGGCCGTGATCGCCTTGAAGGTCGCGTCGGCGCCATCCTTCTGGAACATGGTCTCGACCCGCTTGACCATGGCCACGGCTTGGTCGCGCGTGCCGTGCTCGGCAGCGACCGCCGCATCGGAAACGGCAGCGCCGGCGAGCAGCACCGTCAAAAGTGCAAAAATCCTGAGCATCCTGCTCCCCCTCGGTCGGATCGGATTGCATTGCAAAAAATGACACGTTCAGCGGAGATTCGAATTGCGCGCTTAATAAAAGCTTAATTCTGTGTGGTCCCCGACATATTTTTAGTTGTGCTCACAAGCAGCCGGCCCGCGCCACCAATGAGGAGCGGTGGCGCTTGGGCTCGGCTCAGCGCGACCCCGCCCGCGCGGTCCAATATCCGCCGCACGTGCCGTCCTTCGAGCGGCTGTTCCATTGTCCACGGCCGGCCGACCTGGCCAGCTTGCCCAACGCTGTCACCTGCGTGCCGGAAGTCGAGACCGATGCCGCAACCACGCCGCCCTCTGCGACATGGCCGCTGAAGCCGGCAAATCCCGGAAGGGTGATAAGCCCGCCGGCGATCCGGACCGAAAAGTTGTAGGTCGGATTGCAACCGCCTTGCTGCGTCACGGCGGTCACGCTCCAGGCGCCGTCGAACGGCGAGCCGGCGGCTGCCGTATTGGTGCAGCTTGCGGCGGCAACCAGTGCCAGGCCACTCGCCCGGACGAAATGCCAAGCCGTGAAACCCGAAGTCATGAAACCCGAAGTCGTGAAACCCGAAGTCATGATGAAGGCTCCCAACCTGACCAGGGTCCGAACTGGCACTCTAGCCTAATGTTGAATTCGCTTCATCCGGGTTGTCTGCATAATGGATAATGGCCCGAGGACCGAGATACGCAAATGGGAGCCCCTGCGAAAACCCATCGTTAAGCCGCAACACGCTGCGCGACGTAAGTTGTAGGATGGGTTGAGCGCAGCGAAACCCATCATCAGGCCGCAACGCCGCACGATGGGTTTCGCTGCGCTCAACCCATCCTACGCACTTGCCGACGCTGCAAAATCATCTGCATGCCATAGCGCGGGCGCAACGTGATCAACCCCTGCGGCTCGACCGGATGGCCGGGCTTGAGCCGCAGCCGATAGCGCTGCGCGATCGTGGCCAGGATCAGCACCGCCTCGGTCAGAGCGAAAGCGGCGCCGATGCAGATGCGCGGCCCGGCGCCGAACGGAATGTAGGCAAAGCGCGGCCGCGCCGCGGCGCGCTCGGGTTCGAACCGCTCCGGCTCGAAGCGCTCGGGGTTCTCCCACAGCGACGGCTTGCGGTGCAAAAGCCACGGCATGATCAAAACCGCGGCGCCGGCGGGGATGCGGTGGCCGAGCACCTCGTCGGCCGCGATCGGCTGCCGCCCTAGGGTGTGCGCCGGCGGATAGAGCCGCATGGATTCCTCGATGACCATCCGCGCGTAGCGCAGATTGCCGATATCGTCGTAGCGCGGCGCACGCCCGCCGAGCACGGCGGCCAGCTCGTCGTGCAGCTTGTGCTCGACGGCCGGGTGCTGCGCGAGCAGATACCAGGTCCAGGACAGCGCCTGCGAGGTGGTTTCGTGGCCCGCCATGAAGATGGTGACCACCTGGTCGCGCACTTCCTGCGCGGTCATGGCGCTGCCGCCTTCGCTGTCGCGCGCGGCGAGCAGGCGCGCCAGCAGATCCTTGGGTTCGGCGTCGGGCTTGCGGCCGCGCTCGGTGAGAAGCCGGTCGACCTTTTTGTCGAACTCGTCGAAGATTCCGTGCGTCGGCTGCGGCGCGACGATGCGCGTAAGCCATAGTGGCACGTGCAGCAGATCGAGCAGGCTCGGCCGCACCGTGTTCTGATAAGTGTTGACGCCGCTCTCGACGGTATCGACGATTTCGTCGGAATCGGAAGAAAACATCGCCCGCGAAATGATGTGCAGGGTGGCGTGCATCATCGCCGCCGCGACGTCGGTTTCGCGCCGCTCGCCCAGCGCGTCCCATTGCGCCAAAAGCTCCTCGGTGACGGCCGTCATGATCGGCGCATAGCCGGCGACGCTGCGCGGATCGAACGATGGCGCCATGATGCGGCGATGGCGCCGCCAGGTTTCGCCTTCGCTGGTCAGAAGCCCGCGGCCGAGGCCCGGCTCCAGCAAGCGGCGGCCGACCTCGGATTTGGTGTAGTTCGCCGCATTGTCGAGCAGCACGTGGCGGATGGCGTTCGGCTCGTTGATGATGAACATGCGGCGCCACAAGATGCGCTGCACGATGATGTCGGCTTTGAAATTGTCTTCATCGTGAGCGGCCAGCGCATTCTCGCGCATGGCGCGCAGCGATTGCCGCAGGCTGGCCGGCCGCCGCGGC
>JASHPU010000235.1 GCA_030037885.1 Xanthobacteraceae bacterium
TACGACGCCATGTTCGTGTCCGGCATCGGCCACGTGCTGTCGATCTCCGGCTATCATATGGCGGTGGTCGCCGGCGCGATCTTTTTCATCTTCCGCGCCCTGCTGGCGCTGATCCCGGGACTCCGTGATCGTGCATCGATCAAGAAATGGGCGGCGTTTGCGGCGCTCCTCGTCACCGCTTTTTATCTGGTTCTGTCCGGTAACCAGGTGGCGACGCAGCGCTCGTTCATCATGATCGCCGTGGTGCTGATCGGGGTGATGCTGGATCGGCCGACGCTGACCATGCGCACCGTGACCATCGCGGCGCTGATCGTGCTGTTCTTCGCGCCGCAGGCGGTGGTGCATCCGAGCTTTCAGATGTCGTTTGCGGCGACCTTGGCGCTGATCGCCGGCTACGAGCGTGGCGCGCTGCGCGTCAAAGCCGGCACCGACTCCTCGCTCGGCGCCCGCGCGGCGTTGTGGGGCGTCAACGAGATCATCGCGCTCACCATCGCCTCGCTGCTCGCCGGCTGCGCCACCATGCCGTATGCCGCCTATCATTTTCACCGCCTCTCGCCGTACGGCGTGCTGGCCAATCTGCTCGCCATGCCGGTCGTCTCCGCCTGGGTCATGCCGATGGGCATTTTGGGCGTGGTGGCGATGCCGTTCGGCTTCGACGCCGAATGCTGGCGGCAGATGGGCCACGGCATCGCATGGATGGATTGGGTGGCGCTATGGGTGGCGAGTTTGCCGGGCGCTTACGGCCGCGTCGCGCTGTTCGGCACCGGTCCGCTTCTCTTTGCAACCGCAGGCCTGCTGGTCATGGCGCTGCTCAAGACGCCGCTGCGCTGGAGCGGGGTCGGACTCGTCGTTGTTGCAGTCATCGCGGCGGCGCTCACGCCGCGGCCTGACGTGCTGGTTGCGTCCGACGGCCGCGCCGTCGCGGTGCGCGGCGCCGATGGCAAACTGTCGTTTCATCGGACCGGCAGTGACACGTTCGCGATTCACGAATGGCTCGCCGCTGATGCCGATGGCCGCGACGTCCGCGATCCAGGGCTCGGCGCCGGCATCGCGTGCGATCCTTCCGGCTGCATCGGCCGGCTCGCCGACGGTGCGCTGGTCAGCTACGCGCTGTCGCCGGCCGCGTTCGAGGAGGATTGCGCGCGCGCAAAAATCATCGTTTCGTATGACGATCCGCCGCCTGATTGCGCCGCCATGGTGATCGGCCGCAACGATTGGCGCACACGCGGCGCGCTGGCTTTGCGCCGAACGGACGATGGCTTCGCGGTCGATTCAGTGCGACCGCCGTATTTCGATCGCCCCTGGGCGCCGGCGCCGCCACCACCGCACGCGCCGTTCGGCAAGGCCGCTGCGCCGGCCGATGCCACGCCGCGGCCGGAGGATGTCGAGGCGGATCAGTGATCGTCATTCCGGGGCGCGCCGAAGGCGCGAACCCGGAATCCATAACCACCGGTCAGCCGGTCACGGAGTGAGTTCACTCGGGCGAACTGGGCTTACGGATTCCGGGGCGCCTCGCTGCGCGAGGCCCGGAATGACGAGATCAATACCTTCGAAACAATCCCACCAGCTTGCCCTGAATGCGCACGCG
Organism: Xanthobacteraceae bacterium; assembly: GCA_030037885.1. Lineage (GTDB taxonomy): Bacteria > Pseudomonadota > Alphaproteobacteria > Rhizobiales > Xanthobacteraceae > BOG-931. The sequence continues at coordinate 1,589 of JASHPU010000235.1, forward strand.
GTTGGGCGGCAGGATGCGCACTTCGTAGGCGGTGTTGGCCGGCTCGAGCGCGATCGAAGCGCCGCGGCGGCGGAAGCGCTTGAGCGTCGCCTCTTCATCGTCGATCAGCGCGACGACGATGTCGCCGGTGTCGGCGGCCTCGGTGCGCTTAAGGAGTGCAATGTCGCCGTCGAGAATGCCGGCCTCGATCATCGAATCGCCGCGCACTTCGAGCGCGAAATGGTCGCCGGCCGAGAGCAGATCCGGCGGCATGTTGATGGTATGGCTGCGGGTCTGGATTGCCTCGATCGGCGTACCCGCGGCGATGCGGCCCATCACCGGTACCGCCACCGGCCTGCCGCCCTCGTCGTCCGAGGCGGTCCGCACACGGCCCAAATGGCCCTCGATGACGTTGGGCGTAAACCCGCGCGAGCGGGCCGAGCCCATGCCGTGCGCCACCGATTCGGGCAGCTTGATCACCTCGATGGCGCGCGCCCGGTTGGGCAGCCGGCGGATGAAGCCGCGTTCTTCCAATGCGGTGATCAGCCTGTGAATGCCGGATTTGGAGCGCAGGTCGAGCGCGTCCTTCATCTCGTCGAATGACGGCGGCACGCCCGCTTCCTTCAGGCGCTCGTGGATGAACCGCAACAACTCGGCTTGCTTGCGCGTGAGCATCGGCGCTTCCTCTTTAAGGACCCGGGAACGCTTCGACTGGACCGAGTCGAAACAAATCATGAACGGACACTATCCGTTCCATGTGTGTTCCGCAAGCACTTAATTTGGAGTGAAGAAACGCCGCGTCCGCGCCGAGGAACTTTTACGGGTCGCGATTGAGCGGTCAAACTGCGTCGCGGCGCTCAACGCGAGGCCGCCTACGGCATTGATTCAGCTTGTGTTATGCATCAGACACTGCATGCCATGCTGCGTGTCCGAATCTTTCCCACTGTTGCCGCCCGGAGACAGCAATTCGGCACCTACGCGCGTATAAGGCCACTGATCCGCTTTTCAGTCACGCTTTTTGGGGACGCCCATGAAAAAGCTTTTGCTGTCGTCTCTCACCGGCGCGGTTCTGGCAATGGGTTCTTCCGCCTTCGCCGCGGATCTCTACGCGCCGGCGCCAGTCTACAAGGCGCCGCCACCGCCGCCACCCGCGGTCAGTTGGACCGGCTGCTACCTCGATGGCGGCGTCGGCTACGGCATGTACAATCAGGATACCTTCGCGGAAACCTCTCCGCCTACTGTTCCACCTCTTGTCCCAGTCGGAGCCCCCGTCACGAATGGCGGTCGCGGTTGGCTGGGCCGGCTCGGCGGTGGCTGCGACTATCAATTCGGCGCCGGCGGTCTTGGCAATTTCGTCATCGGTGCCTTCGCCGACTACGATTTCATGAGCCTGAGCGGCACGTTTGGCGATCCAGCCGGACCGGTTACCGGCGCTGAAAATGAGCGTGGGGCTTGGTACGCCGGTGGCCGGATCGGCTATCTGGTCACGCCATCGCTGTTGACCTACGTGGATGGCGGCTACACGCAAACGCAATTTAGCTCGATTAATCTCCTGACGGCGCTCGCTCCCCCGGTACCCACCGGCCTCGGTCTTGCCTCCAGTACCTATGACGGCTGGTTCATCGGCGGCGGCACTGAATACGCTTTGAACATGTCGTGGATTCCAATCCACGGCCTGTTCTGGCGCACCGAATATCGGTTCGCGGAGTATCAGTCTGCCGACGTTCCGATCTTTATCGCGGTGCCGCCCGGAGGGCCGTTTGGCATTGCCGAGCACATATCGCCGTACGTGCAAACGGTTACAAGCGGCTTGGTCTGGCGCTTCAACTTCGGCGGCCCGATCGCCACCCGCTACTGATCGGCGTCGGCCACAGATGCGGAAAGCCCGGGGCAACGCTCCGGGCTTTTTGCATGTGCGCCTCGCTCAGTGCGGCAGCCTCATGATCGTACATGGCTCGCCGGCTTTCGCCGCCGGCGCATGCGGTTCGCGGACGACAAGGCAATCGGCTTTGGCGAGCGGCGTCATCATCGAGCTGTCTTGAACGGGGAAGGGGGTAGCGACAGAGCCATCGGGCCCGTCGCGCAGCGAGGCGCGCAAATAATCGGCGCGCTCGTCGTTCTCCGGTAGATCGCAGCCGAGCTGCGCGCTCTCCGTCCGCGTCGCCAGATCGCTGCGGCCGCACAGCAGGCGAATGAGCGGCACCAGGAACAAGAACGCGCACACATAAGACGACACCGGATTGCCAGGGAGGCCCAGCACAGCCATGGCGCCGAGCCGGCCGTGCATCAGCGGGCGGCCCGGCCGCATCGCCACTTTCCAGAACGACAGCGCCATGCCTTCCTTGGCGAATGCGGCCTGGACCAGATCGTAATCGCCGACCGAGGCGCCGCCGGTGGTGAGCAGAATATCGGCGCCGCCCGTGCGCGCCTCGCGCACCGCGGCGACCGTCTCGTCGAGTTTGTCGCCGACCACGCCGAGATCGATCACCTCGGCGCCTTCGGTGCGAGCGAGCGCGGCAAGTGCAAAGCCGTTGGAATGGACGATCTGCCCCGGTCCGGGCTCGGTCCCGGGAGCGACCAGTTCGTCGCCGGTGGCGAACATGGCGAGCTTCGGCCGGCGGTGCACTGGAACGAGCGGATGGTTCATGCCGGCAGCGAGCTGCAGGTCGCGCGCGGTGAGGCGGTGCCCTTTGGCCAGCAGCAGGTCGCCGGCGCGGAAATCGAGCCCCTGGGCGCGGACATGGCGGCCTTTGCTGCTCGGTTTCTCGACCTCGACGAAGCCGCCCTCGAGCTTCTTCGCCAGTTCCTGGACCACGATGGCATCGGCGCCCGACGGCACCACGCCGCCGGTAAAAATGCGCGCCGCTTCGCCGGCGCCGACCACGGCTTTGAACGGCCGTCCGGCGGCGACCTCGCCGATGATTTTCAGGCGCACCGGCGCGCCGGCGACGTCGGCGGCGCGCACCGCATAGCCGTCCATGGCTGACATGTCCTCCGGCGGCTGGGTACGACGCGCTTTGAGATCGTAGGCCAGCACGCGGCCATCGGCGTCAGCGAGCGGCACTTCGTCGGCCGGAAGCGGCGTGGCACCCGCCAGCACGCGTTCGAGCGCCTGCGCAACCGACAGTAACGCCACGCTCAAAAATCCTCCGCGCGGAAATGGCCGCTTTTGCCGCCGCGCTTTTCGACGAGCCGGATGCCTTCGATGCGCATGCCGCGTTCGACCGCCTTGACCATATCGTAGATGGTGAGGCAGGCGACCGAAACGGCGGTCAACGCTTCCATCTCGACGCCGGTCTGGCCCAACACCCTGACCTCCGCCCGCACCGCGATACCGGGCAGCTTGGCATCGGGCGCCAGATCGACTTTGACCTTCGTCAGCGCCAGCGGATGGCACAGCGGGATCAATTCGTGGGTGCGCTTCGCCGCCATGATGCCGGCGATGCGCGCGACGCCCAACACGTCGCCCTTCTTGGCGTTGCCGCTTTGCACGATCTTGAGCGTCTCTTGCCGCATGCGCACGCGGCCTTCGGCGATGGCGACGCGCTCGGTCGCGGGCTTCGCCGACACGTCCACCATGCGGGCATCGCCGCCCGCGCCGATATGGCTCAGTTGTTTATCTTTTTTGGCGGCGCGCCGGGCCACGGCACTACCTGGCATGGGCGAGCGCCGCACTCGGCGCGAGCAAGGCGCGCGTCGCGGCCGCTACGTCGTCCTGCCGCATCAAGCTTTCGCCGACCAGAAACGTGGTGATGCCGGCCTTGGCGAGCCGGGCCAGGTCTTGCGGCGAGAAGATGCCGCTCTCGCCGATAATGACATGATCGCACGGCACCAGCGGCGCCAGCCGCTCGGACGTGGTCAATGTGGTCTCGAAGGTTTTCAGATTGCGATTGTTGATGCCGATCAGCCGCGATTTCAGGCGCAACGCGCGGTCAAGCTCGTCACGATCGTGGACTTCGACGAGCGCGTCCATGCCGAACGCAGATGCCGCCGCTTCGAGCTCCGCCGCGCGGGTATCGTCGATGCCCGCCATGATGATCAGGATGCAGTCGGCGCCGGCGGCGCGCGCCTCCGCCACCTGGTAGACGTCGTAGAAAAAATCCTTGCGCAACACCGGCAGCGCCATGGCGGCGCGCGCGGCGCGCAAATCATCGAGGCTACCTTGGAACGACGGTCTGTCGGTCAAAACCGACAGGCAGGCGGCGCCGCCGGCCGCGTAGGCCTTGGCGAGCTGAGGCGGATCGAAATCGGCGCGGATCAATCCCTTTGACGGGCTTGCCTTCTTGATCTCGGCGATCAGGGCGTATTGGCCGGCCGCGCGACGCCGCTCGAGCGCGGCCAAAAAACCGCGCGGCGGCGGCGCCGCTTTAGCCTCGTCTGCCACAGCGTCGAACGGGCGCGCACGCTTGGCCGCGGCGATTTCCTCGCGTTTGTAGGCCGCGATCCTGGCCAGGATGTCAGCCATCGTTCGACACCACGATCAGCCGGTCGAGCCGGCCTTCGGCTTCGCCGGACTCCAGCGATTTGGTCGCAAGATGAAAGCCCGCCTGCAAATCCTTGGCCTTGCCGGCGACCACCAAAGCCGCCGCCGCGTTGAACAGCGCCACGTCGCGGAACGGGCTCGGCTTGCCTTCGAGCACGTCTTCGACCGCTTGGGCATTCGCCGCCGCATCGCCGCCGCGCAATTGTTCCGGTTTTACGCGCGGCAGGCCGACGTCCTCCGGCGCGATCTCGAAACTGCGGATTTTGCCGTCTTCGAGCGCGGCCACGCTGGTCGGACCGGAGGTCGTGATCTCGTCGAGCCCGTCGGAGCCATGGACCACCCAGGCGCGATCGGTGCCGAGATTTTTCAGAACCTGCGCCAGCGGCTCGATCCATTGCCGCGAAAACACTCCGACGATCTGGCGGCGCACGCCGGCCGGGTTGGACAGCGGCCCGAGCAGATTGAAGATGGTGCGGGTGCCGAGCTCGAGCCGCGTCGCGCCGACGTTCTTCATCGCCGGATGGTGCGCGGGCGCAAACATGAAGCCGATGCCGGCTTCGCGAATGCAATGGGTGATCTTGTCCGGATCGAGATCGATGTTGACGCCGAGCGCGGTGAGCACGTCGGCGGCGCCCGAACGCGACGACAGCGCGCGATTGCCATGCTTGGCGACCGGCACGCCGGCGCCGGCGACGATCAGCGCCGCACAGGTCGAGATGTTGAACGAGCCCGAGGCGTCGCCGCCGGTGCCGACCACGTCGATCGCCTGCGGCGGCGCGGCAACGCGCAGCATCTTGGCGCGCATCGTCGTCACCGCGCCGGTGATCTCGTCAACGGTCTCGCCGCGCACCCGCAGCGCCATAAGCAGCGCGCCCATCTGCGAGGGCGTCGCCTCGCCCGACATCATCTGGTCGAAGGCGGTCGCTGCCTCCTCGCGCGTGAGCGCGACGCCGGTCGCGACCTTGCCGATGAGACCCCGGAACGTGTCGGTCACAAAACCACCCTCGATCAGTGGATGTACGTGAAAGCCTTGCGGGCCTGGTCTTTGCTCGGCGGCAAGTTGCGCCGGCCGGTCGCGGCGTTCCAGGCGGCGGCGATATCGAGAAAATTTTGCAAGACGATGTAGCCGTGCTCCGAGGCGATGCTCTCGGGATGGAATTGCACGCCGTGCACCGGCAGGCGGGTATGCGCCAAGCCCATGATCAAGCCGTCGTCGGTCTCCGCGGTCACCGCCAATTCGCCCGGCAGGCTTTTGCGCTCGACCACCAGCGAATGATACCGCGTGGCGCAGAACGGCGCATTGATGCCGCGAAACAAGCCGGCGCCGCGATGGCGGATCTCCGAGAGTTTGCCATGCACCGGCTCGGGCGCGCGGACCACGGTGCCGCCGAACGCCTGGCCGATCGCCTGGTGGCCGAGACACACGCCGAGGATCGGAATTTTCGGCGCAGCCTGGGCGATCAGGTCGAGGCAGATGCCGGCTTCGTTCGGGGTGCACGGGCCGGGAGAGAGCACGATAGTGTCGGGATCCGCGGCGATGACGGCGGCGCTCGTCACTTTGTCGTTGCGGTGCACGTCGACCGCGGCCCCCAATTCACCCAGATAGTGCACCAGGTTGAAGGCAAAGCTGTCGTAATTATCGATCAGCACCAGCATAGCTGCCGCCTTTTGGCTCAGCGGCTCTTAGACGCGGCTAGGAGGTGGGTCAAGGCAGGCGGCAAATGGCCAGAAACGCCATCGATGCGGTTAATGTACGCTGGCCACCCGAGTGAATTATCCGTCATTCCGGGACCGAGCGAAGCGAGGTGCCCGGAATCCATAAGCCCTGTGCTGGGGTTATGGATTCCGGACTCGCCGCTTCGCGGCGATCCGGAATGACGATCGAAATGGGCTTCGGATTCTCTGTAAGATATCAGCGCGCGGCGACCGCAGTGCCTTGGACGGGCTCGGGCAAGCGGTCGAGCGGAATGATCCGCACTTCACGGGCCTGGCCGAATGGATAGCGCGGATCGCGCAGGCAGGCGGCCTCGAAGTAGGGCCATTCGTGCGCGCATGTGGCGCCGGCGGGCCGCTCGTCGATGCGGTCGCCTTTGGCGCCGAGCACCGGCCCGTGGGCCTCGACCTGCGGCGCAAAGCTCGGAAGCATGACCAACACGGCCGCAATCGCGGCAGCGGCAGTAACGGCGTAAATCGATTTGCGCATGACCCCGGCCCCGTTCGCCCACCCGTCCGCGCTCGGACGGTCTCTTTTCCATGGATCGCCGCGGGCGGCGCGGTGGTTCACCGCATTTACAAAAAACCAACCAACGCCGAAGCCTCAAGCGCGTGCAATCGCGTAAAGCTTTGATCGGACGCAATATTCTGCGTGTCAGGAACCTGCTGGTCGTCGATCGTAAGCGGCGCACCTTGCCGCGGCCAACGCCGCAAGCTAGACCCCCCGGCATGCCGCGCATCGCGCTCTTTGCCGGATCGTTCGATCCCATCACGCTCGGTCATCTCGACGTGGTGCGCGGCGCGGTGCGGCTTGCCGACAAGCTGGTGCTGGCGGTAGGCGTCCATCCCGGCAAGGCGCCGCTGTTCTCGCCCGATGAACGCCTCGCCATGCTGACGGAGATTTGTGCGCCGGTGGCGCGTGCGGCGGGCTGCGAGCTCGCCTGTCTGACGTTCGCCGACTTGGTTGTCGCCGCCGCGCGCCGTGAGGGCGCGACCATGCTGGTGCGCGGCGTGCGCGATACGACCGACTTCGATTACGAGATGCAGATGGCCGGCATGAACGCCGCCATGGCGCCGGAAATCACCACGGTGTTCTTGCCCGCGGCGCCGCCGGTCCGCCCGATCACCGCCACTTTGGTGCGCCAGATCGCCGCCATGGGCGGCGATGTTGCGCCGTTCGTGCCTCCGGCCGTGGCGGCGCGGCTGAAAAAGAAGTTCGCAAAACTCTGAAATTCCCGCCCGATATCCAATCTTTCCGGGAGATCAAAGCATGACCCGCCTTTTCGCCTTGCTGCTCGCGCTCACCTTGGCGGCGCCCGCGTTGGGCCAAAACCTGGCCAATCCCGCCGCGCTCAACGAGCAGGCGCCGCCGGTCTACAAGGTGAACGTCGATACCAGCAAGGGCCAGTTCGTGCTCGAAGTGCATCGCGACTGGGCACCGATCGGCGCCGATCGCTTCTACAATCTGGTCAAGAACGGGTTTTACGACAACGCGCGTTTCTTCCGCGTCATCTCCGGCTTCATGGTGCAGTTCGGCATCAACGGCGATCCGAAAGTGTCCGCGGTCTGGCGCGAGGCCAACATCAAGGACGATCCGGTGCGGCAGAGCAACCAGCGCGGCTATATCAGCTTCGCCACCGCCGGACCGAACACCCGCACGACCCAGGTCTTCATCAATTTCGCCGACAACCGCGCGCTCGACCGCATGGGCTTTGCGCCGTTCGGCCGTGTCGTCTCGGGCATGGACGTCGTCGATGCGCTCTATAGCGGCTATGGCGAAGGCGCGCCGCGCGGCAACGGACCCGCTCAGCAGCGCGTCCAGAGCCAGGGCAATGCCTATCTGACCCAGAATTTCGCCAAGCTCGATTACATCAAGAAAGCCGCCATCGCGAAGTAAGCTTGAGGAAGCAGGACAATCATGACCGAACCAAACGATAATGTCGATCTGCCGTCAGGCGCCGATCCGGACAACACGCTCGTCCTCGACGTTACGCCGGGCCGCATTCTCGTCAAGCTGCGCACCGACGTCGCGCCCGGCCATGCCGAGCGGCTCAAGCAGCTCGCTCGCGACGGCTTTTACGACGACGTGCCGTTTCATCGCGTCATCGACGGGTTCATGGCGCAGACCGGCGACGGCCAATACGGCAACGGCACCGGCGGCTCGTCCTATCCGGATCTGCGCGCCGAGTTTTCCCAAGTGCCGTTCGAGCGCGGCATCGTCGGCATGGCGCGCAAGGGCGGCAACAACCACTCGGCCAACAGCCAGTTCTTCATCATGTTCGAGGAGGGCTCGTTCCTCAACGGCCAGTACACGGTGATCGGCGAGGTGATCGTCGGCATGGACGTGGTCGACAAGCTCAAGCGCGGCGAGCCGCCGGCTAATCCCGACCGCATCATCCGCATGCAGGTAGCGGCGGACGCCGCCGCTTAGCCGCGCATCCCAGTGCGGCTACGGACGCCCTGCGGCCGCGCTATCAAGGCGCGGCACACGCAGTGGCATTAGCTCACGGCCGAAGCGCTCAGATTCTATTCTGCAGGCATTGCCGCGCGCGCTGCTCGTCGGTCGCGCTGATGCCGGCGGACTTGGCCATCGCTATGGCTTGGCCCAGTCCGACCTTGGCAATATACGCGCGCACCATTTCGCAGGTGATGCCTGAATGGGAGGCTTGCGCAGCATAGTGGCGGGCGTCGCGCGATTTGCCCGCAGCATAGCGGTCAGCGTGATGCGATTTGCGCGCAGCATAGTGATCGGCGTGGTGTGATTTGCGAACCGCGTAGTAGTGGGTGTGATGTGACTTCGCGATCACAGGACAGGTCAGAGCGAGTGAAATCAGCGCAAACAATGCAGCGTGTTTCATCATCGCCACTCCCCGACACAACACATGCAGTGCGATGACAATGACACATTTGATTTCGCGTGCAGCAAAAATAAATTTTTGTCCCCAGATGAATGGCAACGCCTTAATTCGCTCGTGAAAAGTTCCACTCACTTACTCTCGCCGCAGCGGTTCGCTCGGCGGCGCGCCCCAACCCTGCAATTCTTCGTAGCGCTTGGCGTAGCGATAGAACGTGCCCTCGAAATTGCCGAAGGCGATGACGAAGCCGGCCCAGCCGTCGATGAAGCCGCGCTTGAAAAAATAATGTTTGAGAAACGCCCACGCGGCGTGACCCAAAGCGCCCGCCATCGATACCCTCTTGCCCGTGAGCTTCGGCGCGCCAAGCGACGAGTAGCGGTCGACCTTGTGGATGACTTCGGAAAGGTTGCGGAACGGAATCTGCCAGATGGCATTGCGCAGCGTTCCGACCGGCCTTGCGCTGAGCACTTCGTAGCCTTCGTGCACCGGCTCGAGCGTGTAGCGCATCGCGCCGTTGCGGAAGAGCTGCGGTTGGCGGAAATTCGGATACCAGCCGGAGCCGCGGATCCAGCGGCCCATCATGTAATTGCGGCGCGGCACGCGATACACGTCGTGCGCCGGCGCGCCGGCGATCAGCCCGAGAACCTCGTCGCGCACCTGCCTGGTGCAGCGTTCGTCGGAATCCAGGCTGAAAATCCACTCGCTCCGGCAGGCCGCGATGGCGCGGTTGCGCAAATCGCCAAACCCTTGGAACGGAATCTGCACGACGCGGGCGCCGAGCCCCGCCGCGATTTCGGCGGTGCCGTCGGTGCTGTTGGAATCGGCGACGACGATCTCATCGGCCCAGAGCACGCTTTCGACCGCCGCCTTGATTTTTGCGGCTTCGTTGTAGGCGATGATGTAGGCGGAAATCGTCGGCATGGCGGTTCCAGAAGGACGCGGCGAAGGGCAAAAGTCCCGCCGTCTCCCTTAGCCGCGTTGCTTGCAAACCGAAAGCCGGGGCGTGATGCGTTCGAGCACGTCGGCTGGCGTGATGCGGGCCATGCCGCCGGGCGCTGGGCCGCCTTCCGGCACGATCGGGCGGATGAATTTCGAGTAGGTCAGCACCGGATTGACCCCGAACAGGGCGAAGGCCGGCGTGCAGACCGCGGCCGCAATGTTCATCGGACCGGAGTCGGTGCCGACAAAGAGATCGGCGTGATGCAGGAGCGCGACAGTCTCGGCCAGCTTTAGTCCGCAAGCGTTGACCGCACGTGCTCCAGTCCCTTGCTCCACTAGGCGCTGCGCGCGCGCCGCGCTTTCCGCACCGCCGACGATAAAGATGGTGCCGGCGCTGCGAGCGCGCATGCCGGCGATCAGTGTTGCCCACCTGTCGTCCGGCCAATCCCGCACGGGATGCGAGCCGCCGAGGCCGACCGCGTTCCACGGCCGCGGGCAGTCCGCGTATTTGGCGCCGATCGCCGCGAGAGTGGCGGTGGCGACGCGTAAATTCGGCTCCGTGGTGGGCAGCGGCACGTCCATCGCCGCCATCAGCGCGATCGACCAGCTGATCGGATGATCGTGGAAGTGGCTCTGATCGATGCCCGGATTGGTGAGATACCAGCGTTGCCGCGTCAGCCCGACCCCGATGCGCTCGGGAATGCCGGCCAAAAACGCGGCCGACGCCGGCCGGATGGTGCGGTCGAGAATCCACAGCGTGCGAAAGCGCCGCTGCCGCAACAGCGCGACGAGGCGGACGAAATTGAGGGCGCGCCGCAGTTCCGAGCCGGAATGCTCGAAATAAAGCGTCGCGGCGACGCACGGCTCCGCCGCCAACAGCTCACGGGCGCCGCTCGATGGCGGCGCCAGGAACGTCACTTGGCCGCCGGGCGCCGCCGCGGCGATGGCGCGGACGAACGGCAGATGCCAGATGACGTCGCCGATGCCGCGCTTCACCTGGATGACCGCGCTTGGGGTCACGTCTCTGCCGCGCCTCGCTGCGCCAAAGATTGCCGATGCGCTGTTTTAGAGCAGGTTGTGGAAGCCGGACAACCGCGCTCGAAGGTCACTGCCGGGATTGCATGGGCGGCCGCTCATGGACCACATATGGCGGGAAACGTCGAGCACGCCGGAGTCCGCGCTCGCCGCTTTCGGCCAAAATTGACCAGCGATGCGCACCGACCTGTTCGACTTCGCCTTGCCGGAAGACCGCATCGCACTGCGGCCGGCGTCGCCGCGCGACGCGGCGCGGCTTCTGGTGGTGCGGCCCGACGACCCCGGTGCGGCGCCGGCGCTGGAGGACCGCACCATGCGCGATCTACCGGCGCTGCTGCGTCCCGGCGATGCGCTCGTGGTCAACGACACCAAAGTCATTCCGGCACAGCTTTACGGCCGCCGCTTGCCGCGCAGCGAGGGCGGCGAGGGCGGCCCGGCTATCGCCGCAACTTTGACGCGGCGGCTCGACGGCTCGCGCTGGACGGCGCTGGTGCGGCCGGCAAAGCGCCTCGCCGCCGGCGACGTGGTGCGCTTCGGCGCCGAAGGCAAAGTCTGCTTCCTCGATCAGCTCGACGCCACGGTAGAGGCCAAAGGGGAGGGCGGCGCGGTGACATTCGCCTTCGCCTTCCACGGCGCTGCGCTCGATGCGGCTTTGGCTGAGCGCGGCGACGTGCCGTTGCCGCCCTATATTGCCGGCCGCCGCGCCGCCGACGAGGCCGATCGCGCCGATTATCAGACCATGTTCGCCCGCGAGGAGGGCTCGGTTGCGGCGCCGACCGCCGGTTTGCATTTCACCGACGATCTGGTCGCCGCCTTACGTGCGCAGAGCATCAGCCTGCATAAGGTGACGCTGCACGTCGGCCCCGGCACGTTCCTGCCGGTCAAAGCCGACGATACGTCGGGCCATCGCATGCAAGCCGAGTGGGGCACGGTGGGCGCCGAGACCGCCGCCGCGCTCAATGCCGCGCGCGCCGCCGGCCGACGCATCGTCGCGGTCGGCTCGACCTCGCTGCGGCTCATCGAAAGCGCCGCCGCGGCCGACGGCACGCTCGCCGCGTTTTCCGGCGACACCGCGCTGTTCATCACGCCGGGTTACCGCTTCCGCGCCGTCGATCTCATGCTGACCAATTTCCACTTGCCGCGCTCGACCTTGTTCATGCTGGTCGCGGCCTTCAGCGGCCTCGGAACCATGCGGCGCGCCTATGCACACGCCATCGATGCCGGCTACCGGTTCTACTCCTACGGCGACGCGTGCCTATTGTTTCGGAACAAAGAGACCTGATTCAGCACGTCGTTACCGAAAGGGGTTCCCTTGTTGGCGATAAAAATTAGAGCACGTTCCGCTGTAATCGATCGAGCTCCTTCATTCGTCATTGCCGGGCTTGACCCGGCAATCCATGCTGCGTTGAAGCCGCATGGATGCCCGGGTCAAGCCCGGGCATGACGAGAACGTGGTGCTATCTGAGTGAGATATGCTCTAAGCCCCGATGCCGACGCGCCTGCGCAGCGGCAGAAGATAAGTGTGCCGAAAATAGGCTTCCGCGGCCTTCATGCTGACCTTCAACATCTGACGAAGAATGCGCAGCCGCATGTGCCGCAACTCGGGCGGCAGGGTCCGCAGCGCCTTATACAGGGTCCGCAACGCAACCCGCGCCCAGGAAATCTGCTTCGACGTATTCTCGCCATGCTGCCGCAGCGCGCTCAGGTAGGCATCGGCCCACGCAACCTGATAACGCCACGCCAAGCGTATCCACAAATCCCAATCCGGCGCCGCAATCGATTCGTCGAATCCGCCGACCGCCAGGATGGCGTCGCGCCGTACCAACGCGTGGGTACAGCCGCGGCCGTAATCGATGAGAGTCAGCCCCTCTTTGGCCGACAATGGCGGCGGCGGGCGCAATTTTGGGTGAGGGACCGACTTCGTTGCATCGAACATGGAGAAGTCGCAAAACACCAAATCGGCCGCGGCCGCATCAGCGACTTTCAACTGCACTTCGAGTTTGTTGGGCAGCCACAAGTCGTCGTCATCGAGGAACGCGATCCATCGACCGCGAGCGGTCCTCACGCCGGCGTTAAGAGCGGGTCCAATCCCTGGGCGTTCAACGCGAAGCACGATACAGCCGGCGGCATGCGTGGCGGCCAGCGTTGCGGGGGTTTGCGGATTGTCGGGGCCGCTGACGACAACCACGATCTCGTAGTCGGTGAAGGTTTGGGCTCGCACCGAGCGAAGCGCTTCGCGCAGCAGTTCAGGCCGGTCGCGCGTTGGAATGACGACGGATACCAACGGCAGCGGGCTATCCAGCGCGACAGGTCGCTGCGCCGCTGCCCATTCACTTTTCGGCTGGTCCGGCATCCAGTCCTTGCAGAAAGGCTACTGCGGTCACCGCCGTGACACCCGCCCCCTGAGCAATCCTGGCACGCGGCTCCAGTTTTGTCATTATAACGCACTACCACTGAAGGCTTGGCGATATTGTCCTTTGCCGCCGGCGGCGGCCACACGGCGTCCCTATATAGGCCTTGCTTGCGTACACTCCCCATGGACCCTTCGAAGCTCTTCCATCCCGCGGTAGCAAAGTGGTTTGCGGACCATTTTGCCGCGCCGACGCGTGCCCAGGCGGAGGCTTGGCCGGCCATCAAATCCGGCCGCCACGCTTTGGTTGCGGCGCCGACCGGCTCCGGAAAGACGCTCGCCGCATTTCTTGCGGTGATCGACGATTTGGTTCGGCAGGGGCTTGATGGCGGCCTACCGGAACAGACGCAAGTGGTCTACGTCTCGCCTCTGAAGGCGCTGTCGAACGACATCGACCGCAATCTGGCGGCACCGCTGGCCGGCATCCGCGAGGAGCTTGGCCGCAGCGATCTGCCTGACGTCGAGATCCGCACCTGGGTCCGCACCGGCGATACGAGCGCGACCGAGCGCGAGCGGATGCGCCGCCGCCCGCCGCATATTCTCGTGACGACCCCGGAATCGCTGTACGTTCTGCTCGGCTCGGCATCCGGCCGCAAAATGCTGGCGACGACGCGCACGGTGATCGTCGATGAGATCCACGCCGTGGCGGCGAACAAGCGCGGCGTCCATCTCGCCGTCTCGCTGGAGCGGCTCGCTGCGCTTTGCGGCGACCGGCTGCTGCGCATCGGGCTCTCCGCCACGCAGAATCCGATCAGCACGATCGCCTGCCTTCTAGCCGGGTCGGCTGCCGAGGGAGCACCTTCGCCCGCGGTGACGATTATCGACATCGGGCATCAGCGCGCCCGCGATCTTCAGCTCGAACTTCCGGACTCGCCGCTGGAGGCGGTGATGTCGGCGGACGTCTGGCAGCAAGTCTATGCGCGGCTGGCCCGGCTGATCGAAACCCACCGCACCACGCTCGTGTTCGTCAACACGCGTCGCATGGCCGAGCGCGTCGCGCGCGAATTATCCGAGCAGCTCGGCGACGGCGTCATCACCGCCCACCACGGCAGCATGGCCAAGGAGCACCGCCTGGCCGCCGAGCAGCGGCTCAAACATGGCAAGCTGAAGGCCCTGGTGGCGACCGCCTCGCTCGAACTCGGCATCGACATCGGCGACGTCGATCTCGTCTGCCAGCTCGGCTCGCCGCGCTCGATCGCGAGCCTGCTGCAGCGGGTCGGCCGTTCGGGGCACTCGGTCGGCGCCACCCCGAAGGGGCGGCTGTTTCCGCTGTCGCGCGACGATCTCGTCGAATGTGCGGCTTTGCTCGACAGTGTTCGCCGCGGCGAGCTCGATCGGATCGCAGTTCCACGCCAGCCGCTTGACGTGCTGGCGCAGCAGATCGTCGCCGAAGTGGCGGCGCAGGATTTTTGGGCGGAGACAGCGCTCTACCAGAGATTCCGCCGCGCCTATCCGTTCCGCGAGCTGGAACGCATGGATTTCACCGCTGTCGTGCAAATGCTGGCCGACGGTTTTGCCACCAGCCGCGGCCGGCGCGGCGCGCTTATTCACCGCGATGCGGTCAACGGCGTACTGCGCGCCCGGCGCGGCGCGCGGATGACGGCGCTGACCTCGGGCGGCACGATACCGGACACCGCCGACTATCAGGTGTTGCTCGAGCCTGACAACCACATCATCGGTAGCGTGAATGAGGATTTCGCGGTCGAGAGTTTGGCCGGCGATGTTTTCCAGCTCGGCAATGCCTCATACCGCATTCTGCGCGTCGAGCGCGGCACTGTTCGGGTCGAGGATGCGCATGGCCAACCGCCCACGATCCCGTTCTGGCTCGGCGAGGCGCCCGGCCGCAGCGACGAACTGTCGGTGGCGGTGTCCCGCTTGCGCAGCGAACTCGATCGGCGGCTGCGCACCGATCGCTCGGGCGATGCTGCGCGCCAATGGCTCGAAGAGCTGGGAATCGATGCACGCGCCGCCGAGCAGCTCATCGAATACCTTGCCGCGGGCGCTGCGGCGCTGGGCTGCCTGCCCACGCAGGACACGATCGTGCTGGAGCGTTTCTTCGACGAAGCGGGCGGCATGCAGCTCGTCATTCATGCGCCATTCGGCAGCCGGCTCAATCGCGCCTGGGGATTGGCGCTGCGCAAGCGGTTCTGCCGCAAATTTAATTTCGAACTGCAGGCGGCGGCGACCGAAGACAATATCGTGCTGTCCCTGACCACCGCGCACAGTTTCGAACTCCCCGAGGTGGCGCGCTACCTGCACTCTCGCAGTGTGCGTCCGTTGCTGATCCAGGCCATGCTCGATGCGCCGATGTTTACGGCCCGCTGGCGCTGGGTGGCGGGCGTGGCGCTGGCGCTGCCGCGGTTCCGCGGCGGCAGGAAGGTGCCCCCGCAACTGGTGCGGATGCAGGCCGAAGATCTCATCGCCGCGGTGTTTCCCGATCAAATCGCCTGCGCGGAGAACCTCGTGGGCGAACGCGAAGTGCCGGACCATCCGCTGACCAATCAGGCGATCTCCGACTGCCTCCATGAGGCCATGGACATCGACGGGCTGGAGCGCCTTTTGGGTCGACTCGAATCCGGCGCCGTCCGCGTCGTCGCCTGCGATCTCACCCAGCCCTCGCCGCTTGCGCTCGAAGTGCTGTCCGCGCGGCCTTACGCGTTTCTCGACGATGCGCCGTTGGAGGAGCGGCGCACCCAGGCCGTCATGGCGCGGCGCTGGCACGATCCGCAAAGCGCATCCGAGCTCGGTCGGCTCGATCCCGAGGCGATCGCACGCGTTTCCGCCGAGGCGTGGCCCGATCCCGAAAATGCCGAAGAGCTTCACGATGCGCTGCTCTGGCTCGGCTGCCTGACGGACGCGGAAGCGCGCGCCGCAGAGCCTTGGAGCAAGTGGCTGGAAGAGTTGAGCGGGCAAAAGCGGGTCGCGCGCCTGCACGCCCCAGGAGCGACGCTATGGATTCCGGCGGAGCGGCTTAATCAGTTCCGGGCGGTGTGGCCGCAAGCCACGCTCGAGCCCGCAATCGCGCCGCCGCCCGATCATGAGACGGTTTGGGCGCGCGATCAGGCCGTGGTCGAGATTCTGCGCGGGCGGCTGGAGGGGCTCGGGCCGGTGACGCAGACAGCGTTGGCCGCGCCGCTGGCGTTCGAACCTGCGGCGGCCGCCGCTGCGCTCGCGGCATTAGAGAGCGAGGGCACCGTTCTGCGGGGACGGTTTGTCGCCGGCGTCAACGACGAGCAATGGTGCGACCGCCGCTTGCTGGCGCGCATTCATCACACCACGATCCGCCGGCTGCGCGCGGAAATCGAACCGGTCGCGGCGCGCGATTTCCTGCGCTTTTTGTTTGCGTGGCAGCATGTCGATAGCGATGCGCGACTCGAAGGGCCGCACGCGCTGCCGTCGGCTTTGGTTTTGCTGGAAGGCTTTGAGGCGCCCGCCGCATCGTGGGAAACCGAAATTCTTCCCGCCCGTATTGCAGGCTATGAGCCGGCTTGGCTGGACGCCCAGTGCATCGCCGGCCGCGCCATCTGGGCGCGCCTGACCCCACCGGTGAATGACAAAAGCCGCGCCCGCGCCGCCACGCCGGTGCGATCCACGCCCATCGCGTTGCTCGATCGCCGGCGGCTGGCGCACTGGCTTTCGCTTGCGCCGCAGAATGGCGCTCCATCCCCAAGCCCGCGGGCGCAATTGCTGCTCGACTGCCTGCGCACCAACGGCGCAATGTTTTTTGATGAATTGGCGGAAGCGTCGCATTTGCTGCGGCCGCAGCTCGAAGACACGCTGGGCGAACTGGTCGCGCTCGGCTTGGTGACGTCCGACAGTTTTGCCGGCCTGCGTGCGCTCTTGGTGCCGTCGAGCCGGCGCAAGCCGATTGCCGGCGTGAAGCGGCGCGGGCGCGTTCTCGCCTTCGACATCGCAAGCGCCGGGCGTTGGGCGCTGCTTCGGCGCGCCGCGCCGTCTGACGGCATGGATGGGCAGGAGAGGGCGGCCGCTGGCGAAGAGGTGGCGAGGACGCTGTTGCAGCGCTACGGCGTCGTATTCTGGCGGCTCTTCGCCCGCGAAGCCGGCTGGCTGCCGCCATGGCGCGATCTGCTCCGCATCTACCGCCGTCTCGAGGCGCGCGGCGAAATCCGCGGCGGGCGTTTCGTCGCTGGTTTTTCCGGCGAGCAATATGCGCTGCCGGAAGCCGTCGGTTTGCTGCGGGAAACGCGACGCCGACCGCCCTCGGACCAATGGATTTCGCTATCCGGCGCCGACCCGCTGAACCTGATCGGCATTCTCACGCCCGGCCCGCGATTGCCGGCGTTGACCGACAATCGGCTGATCTATCGCGACGGCCTGCCGGTTGCCACGCTAGCGGCCGGCAAGGTGGAGTTTCTCACCACGCTTGATGGCGCCAGCCGCTGGGAAGCTGAAAAGCGATTGCTGCGGTCCGCCGCCCGCGGATTGCTGTCGCACCTCAGTTAATGAGCCACTGACACCGTCGGAACTTGTTGATCGGCCGATGGCTTGATCTTCGATGCGACGCGCTACGGTTATGTGAATGTTTGAATCCGGCACTCACGTCGATTGGCTCTGGAATTTGAAATGATGAAAAGCACGGCGCACGCCTTGGAATGGACGGTGCTGCTGTGCCTGGTAGGAGGGTCGGCCGATGCGATTGCCTACCTGCGGTTTGGCACCTTTGTCGGCGCCATGACCGGCAATACCGTCCTGCTCGGCATCGATATCGCCGACAAGGACTGGAACGAGGCACTCTACCATTTCGGCATCATTGCCGTATTCCTGCTTGCCGTGGTCGCCACGCGCGCCGCATTGCTGCGAAGAGTACCACTGAGCCTCGCGCTCGCGGTAACCGTCGTCGCGCTTGGCGCATCCGAGTTCGTGCACGGCGCCTGGAGTGCGGCCATCGGCGCCGCCGCCCTCGGTTGCCAGAATGCCGCGGTCCGCAAGATCGGCGGGGTGTCGATCAATACCGCCTTTATCACCGGCGATCTGGTGAGGCTCGGTTCCGCCGTGCCCCGGGCGAGCGAGCCCGCGCACCGCAACGAACTCGCAGTGTTGGCTACGGCATGGATCGCCTATGCGGCGGGCGCAGTTTTGGGAGCAGCCGCCTTGCACGTGATCGGCTACCCGATGTTCGTTCCGGCGACGCTCGCCTTGCTTGCGGCAATCCTTGGCCTGTTCGGCCCATCAAGCAGATGACGAAAAAAGCACCGACCTCAGATCCGCGATGACGGCGGACCTGCGCCCGCGAACTGTGGTTATTTGGTCACAGCGCGGCGGAATCGGCTCCGGGGGGCCGGCGGAGTCGGACGCGGCGATTGCCTGTTGCAGGACTCCCTGCTTATCCTCGGCATGACGGTTCCCCGCATTGGGGATCAAAAGGGAACGCAGTGCGGGCAGTCTGATCGCCCAATGCTGCGGCTGCCCCCGCAACTGTAAGCGGCGAATCTTCCGTCAAATGTCCACTGGGATCTCGGGTCCCGGGAAGGCGACGGCAGGTAGCGACCCGCGAGCCAGGAGACCTGCCGTCAGCCGTGGTCATGCGCGAGCGCTGTCGGTCGGGGGGTACTGACGGAGGGCGACCCAATCATCCACATCGGGTGAGCGGGACACCGAGTTCGCGGTGACGTGCCACAGGGCGTGTTACCCGAGGTGTTCCCGTGTCTTCCCATCATCCAGCCAAGCGGCGCATCATTTGCGCCGGCAGGATCATTGCGTCCGCCATCGTTGCGTTGTTTGCTGTTGCGCCGTGGCGCTGCGCTCTCGCGCAGGACGCCAGCCAGACCGTCGCATTGCCGGCGGTTTCGGTGACCGCGGCGCCGCCGTCGCATCCAACCAACCAGGCGGCGGGCAATTCGGTCGTCGTCAGCCAGACGACACAGCCCACGCCCAGCGATCAGTCGGGCAGCTCGGTCACGGTGATCACCGCCGCGGACATCGAGAGCCAGCAGTGGCGCACCGTCCCCGATGCGCTGGCGACGGTGCCCGGTCTCAACGTCGTGCAAACCGGCGGTCCGGGCGGCCAGACCTCGGTTTTCATCCGCGGCACCAATTCCAATCACGTCAAGGTGCTGGTCGACGGCATCGACGTGTCGGACCCGAGCAATCCCAACGGCTCGTTCGACTTCGGCCAGTTGCTGACCGGCGACATCGAACGCATCGAAATTTTGCGCGGGCCGCAAAGCGGCCTGTACGGCTCGGACGCCATCGGCGGAGTGATTTCGATCACCACCAAGAGCGGCAACGGCCCGCCAAAGGCCTCCATTTCGGTGGAAGGCGGCTCGTTCGGGACGACGAACGAGCGCGCCGGCCTCAGCGGCTCGCAGGGCGATTTCAACTACGTCTTCAACATCCAGCATTTCCAGTCGACCTCGACGCCGG
>JASHPU010000026.1 GCA_030037885.1 Xanthobacteraceae bacterium
TCGAAGTTCAACACTTTGGCGTCAGATACTCCGTGCAATCTGCGCCACCGGGTTCACGACGCGGCGAACCTCCGTTGCTCGCCATCGCGCAGAATGCACTTCGCGCTGCAATCAAACCCGATAGTACGGCTGTACGAGCGAACGGAGACACCAGCGGGTCCTTTGGGCGTCTCGTTGAAAAGTGGATCGCGCAAGGAACGGCGGTGGAGCACCGATCGGAAGTTGACGCGCTAAAAATGCGGCTTGGCGCGCTGATGAACGAGCTCGAACGTCGCAATCTGGGACCCGGCGTTGGCTTCAACATCGGCGGTCCGACGCCGGCGCTGACTCCTGCGCGAAGCGCACATGACGCTAAAAGCATGAGTAGGACCGGCCGCAATGAACCTTGTCCCTGCGGCTCCGGCAAGAAATTCAAACATTGTCACGGCCGAACTGCTTGAAGGGATACGATCGGTTACGCGAGCGGTTCGACCATGATGTGGCGTGGCGCTTCGCCGCGCTGGTGTATGTCCCAAATGGTTTTATAGGCCGCCTCGATGTACCGGCGCAGACGATCGGTGTCGAACAGCGGATATGTGGACCGGTTGGCGTCGAGTTTGCCGCGGATCGCGTGCGACAGTGCCGGGTCGGCGGCGAGCTTCACGGCCAATGCTTCATAATCTTCGAGGCTCGTCGTGACCATTTCCGGCAGACCTACGGCCTTGAGCAGGCTCGAGCCGACCCGGCCGGCAAACGAGGCGCCGACGCAGCTAAGCATCGGCAATCCGGCCCAGAGCGCGTCCAGCGCGGTCGAGTGCGCGCCGTAAGGCAGCGTGTCGAGAAACAGGTCGGCGCGGCGGTGGCGGGCGAGATGGTCCTCAATGCGGTCGAGTCGTGGAGCAAATATCAGCCGCCCCGGATCGAGGCCGCGCGTGGTGAATTCGCGGCGCAGGTTGGCCATTGCGACATCGGCCATCTTCGGTAGCCACAACACGCTTTCCGGCACGCGCTCGAGGATTCGCGCCCAGGCCGCGAAGATGCTCGCGCTGATCTTGTGGCTGCGGTTAAAACAGCAAAACACGAAGCCATTTTCCGGCAGTCCAAGCTCGGCCCGCGTCGGGATCACCGGCGCGATTTGCCGCGTCGTGTCGCTCGGGTGATAGCAGTCCGGCAGGTGGATGATCTTCTCGCTGAAATAACGCTGCTCGGCAGATGGCAGCACGGTCGGATCGGCGAGAAAGTAATCGATGAAATCTGCGCCTGTCGTGCCCGCATAGCCGAGATAGACAACCTGAACCGGCGCCGGACGCAGCGCGAAGCTGCCGACCCGGTTGCCGCGCGTGAGCCCATTCAGATCGACCGCGATATTGACGTCGAGCCCGCTGATAAGTTCTGCGATCCCGCGATCGGAGCTGGACGCTACGTCATGAAAGCGGTCGAACGATTTGGCGATGCGCGCGCGGATGGCGCTGCCGTCGTCGCGGCCGGTCGATAGCCCGACAAACTCGAAATCGGTGCGGTCGTGACGCTCCAAGAGCTCAACGATCGAGGCGGCGACCGCGTGGTCGCGGAAGTCTGCGGAGATATAGGCGACCCGCAACTTGTCAGGTTTCGCGGCAGCGCGGCGCGGCAGCGGCTTGACGGTCGCCGGCAAGCTGCGCTGCAGGTAGTCTCGCGCGCAGGTTTGCAGATAGGACGGGTTGCCGAAATAGAACATCGGATAGGTTAATCCGATAGTGTTGCTCTTGTCGGCGATGGCGGCTTGGGCGATCTCGGCAAGCCGCGCGGCTTTCGTCCAATTACAGGCGTTAAGCACAAGAAAGCCCAGCGAATCGAAGACATGCGGATTACGCGGGTCGAGCGCCAATGCGCGTTCGTAGTCGCGCATCGCTTCTTCATGACGATTGAGGCCGGCAAGCACATTGGCGCGGTTATTGAGGACGTCGGCGCGGTTGGGGACAATGGCGAGCGCGCGATCGTAGCTGGCGAGCGCCTCTTCCGCACGCTCGAGAGCGGCCAGCACGTTGCCGCGGTTGAATAGCAGTTCGGCATCGTTCGGCGAGAACGAGAGGGCGCGATCGAAGCAAACCAACGCTTCGTCGGTTCGCCGCAGCTCGATCAGCAGATTGCCATAGTTGTTGAGGATTGCGATATGGCCGGGTTGCAGCGCCAACGCCCGCTGGTAAGGCGCAATCGCCTCGTCGTGCCGACCCAGAAGGCACAGCGCGTCGGCGTAACTGCCAAGCGCCGCAACGTGGTTCGGCGCGAGCTGCAGCAGTTTTTCGTAGGCCCCACACGCCTCGCCAAACCGGTTGCCAAGCGCGAGCGTGTTGGCGCGATTGAACAGGGCCGGAGCATGGTCCGACCGGATCGCCAACGCGCGATCATAGCTTTCAAGGGCCGCTTCATGGCGTCCAATCTGCGACAGCAAAACACCGCGGTTGAAGTGACAATCGGCGTCGCTTGGGCGCAGCTTGATGAGCCGGTCGTATTTGGCGAGCGCCTCGTCGCGGCGGCCCAGCGCGCTCAAGGCAAATGCACAAACCGCCAGAGCTTCGGGTGCATCCGCCCGCAGGCGGGCGGCGCTCTCGGCGAGACGCAGCGCCTCGTCGGGCCGGCCTTGCTGCATTCTCAGCATGCCAAAGAGATGCAGCGCGTCGAAATGACTGGGCTGACGCGCCAGCAAAGCGCCATAGGCCGACTCCGCTTCGGCCAGGCGGCCTTGGCGATGCAGGCTCAATGCGCGTTGGACATCTCCAATCGCCGCAGACATTGATCGCTCGCGCGACATGGAGTTCAGCTCATCGCCGGCGGAAATGCTGCGTCTGACGGCGCCAAGATAGGTATTTTCCAAACATGCCGGGCAGGCTATCGCCGTTTGCCGCCCTGGTAAACCTCTCGCTTTGTGGCCCTCCTGGTGCGCGCCGCGGCTGGTCCGTATCATCGATTTGCTGCCGGCCTCAGGTGATGGTAACGGCACTTGGCGGGCGGCCCGCCAGCGTGCCGCTGCGTTGTTGGTTACGCCGGGGCGACTGATGGCCCATTACCATTTGATGCATTGCGTGCCGCCCGATCCGCGCGTGCACGGCCTCAACGGCTACAAGGAAGTCATCGAAACCGTCGCCTGGGGATTGGAGCAGCTCGGCCACCAGACCAGCTATGCGCTGAACCAGAGCGTTCGCGACGCCACCAACATCGTGTTCGGCGCCCAGGTCATGCCGATCGCGGCGCTCAAGCGGCTGCCTGAGGGCACTATCATCTATAATTTCGAGCAGATGCGCGAGATCACGGCGGCGGCGCAGATCCGCGCCGAAACCCGCTACTACGCGCAGGTGCCGCATTTCCAGGTCTGGGACTATACGCCGGCCAACCTGCCGAGCTGGCGCACGCTCGGACGCTATCAGGTCAAGATCGTTCCGGTCGGTTATGCACCGATCCTGACCCGCATTCCGAAGGCGCCGCGCCTGGACATCGACGTGTTGATCTACGGCATGAGCGGCGAGCGCCGGCTGCAGACTTTTCACGGACTGTCGCAGCGTGGACTGGCGACGGTCTTCGTCAGCGGACTTTACGGCGCGGCACGCGACGAGCTGATTTCCCGCGCCAAGGTCGTGCTCAACATCAATCTTTATCCACACACCCGGATCTTCGAAATCGTGCGGGTGTCGTATCTGTTGGCGAACCGGAAGGCGGTGGTCGCCGACCTCGATGCCAACACCAGTATCGACGACGACGTCCGGCCCGCGGTGAAATTTGCCTCCTCGCTGCAAGATCTTTTGAGCCTGTGCGACAGCGTCGCCAATAACGACCGGGAGCGCACCAAGCTGGAAGAGGTCGGATTTTCGTGCATCAGCCGACGCGACATAAGGGATATCCTCAAAAACGCATTGGCAAACCCGTAGCCCGGACGGCGTTTTGCGCGACCCGGGCTCCTGCCTTATGGAATGTGCCGCATGCGGCTGATGGGCAAGAATGTCGTCGTCACCGGGGGCGCCGGATTGATCGGCTCGTACCTGGTGGATTGCCTGGTCGAGCGCGGCGCGCGCGTGGTCGTCGCCGATGATTTTTCAAAGGGCCGGCGCAAGAATCTCGCTGGAGTGATTGATCGCATTACGGTCCGAGAGGGCGATCTCGAACAAGCCGCCGCCATGGCCCGCGCGCTCGACGGCGCCGAAATCGTCTTCCACCTCGCCAGCCGGGCTTACGGCATCGGCTATTCGTCGCAAAATCACCTGGCGCTGCTGGCGCACAACGAACGCATCACCAACAATCTGCTCGATGCGCTCAGCGCGCGGCCGGCCGGGCATCTGTTGGTCTGCTCGTCGTCCTGTGTCTATGCGGACGACGGGCCCGACACGGTTGCCGAACTGCCGGTATTTTGCGGCGAGCCGGAGCAGGCGAATTGGGGGTACGGCTGGGCCAAGCGCCTGCTCGAGCAGAAAGCGGCTTTGCTGGCGCAGGCAACCGCCATGCCGTTCACCATCGTGCGACCGTTCAACATCTACGGCGAGCGCTATCGCTGGATCGACGCCGCGTCACAAGCCATCCCGATGCTGGTGAAGAAGGTGATGGACGGCGACGACCCGGTGGTGGTCTGGGGCTCCGGCGCGCAGCGCCGCAACTACATGCACGCCGCCGATTGCGCCGCGGCGATGGCGGCCGTGGTCGAGGCCGGCTTCGTCGGCACCGTGAATATCGGTACTGAAGACACGGTGTCGATGCTCGGCCTGGTCGAAATGATTTGCCGACTTGCCGGCCGCCGGCCGCGTATCGTCACCGACCCGAGCCGCCCCGAAGGACGGCGCATCAAGAGCTGCGATGCCACACTGCTGCGCAAGGTCTATCCCGGATTGGAGGCGCGCATGCCGCTCGAGCAGGGTCTCTCGCGCATGATCGATTGGCACACCGCGGAGTTCGGCACGGTGGCCTCGGGGTGAAGCGTTTCCGTGACGCAGCACAAAGCGATAATTCAGCGAATTTGTGCGTCGCTCTGAACGGTGAAGCTCGCCGGCGGCCGGCCGTCCCGATAGGCCTGCCACATGGTGGCGTAGGCCGCTTCGATGTGCCGGGTGAACCGCGCGGTGTCGAACAGCGGATGAGTTCGCCGGTTAGCCGCGAGTTTTTGCTTCAGCCCCGCGCCCAGCACCGGGTCCTTCGCGATCTTGAGCGCCAGTGCCTCATATTCGGCAAGCGAGGTGGTGACGAGCTCCGGCATGCCGACCGCCCGATCGACGCTGGCGGCGACGCGGCCGGCGAAGCTCGAGCCGAGGCAGGTCAGCACCGGCAGCCCAACCCAGAGCGCTTCGGTCGCGGTGGTGTGGGCATTGTACGGGAGCGTGTCGAGAAACAGATCGGCTTGGCGTTGCCGCGCCAAATGGTCGGTGGCAAGCGGCGCGCGCGGCGCGAAAATCAAACGCCCGGGAGCGACGCCGCGCCGCTCGGCTTCGGCGCGCAGGTTGCGCGAAGCGACCGTGTTGTATTCGCGCAGCCACAGCACGCTGCCCTCGACCTCGCGCAACAGCCGCATCCAGATGTCGAACATCGCCGGATTGATCTTGTAGGACAGGTTGAAGGCGCAGAAGACGAAGCCGTTTTCCGGCAATCCGAGCTCGCCGCGCGGCGGGGTCGGCTCGGCAATCGCCCTGGTGGCGTCGGTCGGCAGGTAGGTATCGGGCAGCCACGCCACTTTCTCGGCGTAGAATGCGACGTGTTCGGGCGGCACTACGGTCGGGTCGGCGATGACGTAATCGTAATAATCCGCGCCGAGCGTGCCGGGAAAGCCGATGTAATTGACTTGGATGGGCGCCGCGCGGCTGGCAAAAACGTTGGTGTGCGCGTTTTCCAGAAAGCCGACGAGATCGACGGCGATATCGATTTCGCGCTCGCGCAACAGAGCGGCGATCTCTCCGTCGCTGTTGGTGCGGACATCGACGAAATGCTCGAACGCGCCTTGCAGTCGTTGGCGAATGCCTCGTTCTTGCTCCGGCCCGAACGATACCGCCGTCACCTCGAACCGCGACCGGTCATGGTGCTCGAACATTCCGGCCGTCAGATAGGCGATCGGATGCTCGCGAAAATCGCCGGACACGTAGGCGAGGCGGATGCGATCGTGACGATAGATTTCGCCGCGCCATAGCGGCGCGGCGGCCGGAAACCGCGCTTGGCTGAATTTTTTGGCGCAGCGCAGATGGTCCTCGACCGACGACGAGACCGCGAGCGCCACGAACGGATTGGCGGCCTCGTCGCGCTCGATCGCGAGGAGCAGGCGGTCGCGTTCCGCTTCGAAACTGCTCCAATCGCACAGGTGCATTTTGGCGGAAAACCGCATGCTGCGCGCTTCGGAATCCTCCGGCTGCAGCGCCAAACCCTTGTCGTAGGCGGCCGCCGCCTGCTCGTGGCGGCCAAGGTGGAAATAAATGTTGGCCATGTTGTTGTAGGCGTCGACGAAATCCGGCGCCAACGCGATAGCTTTTTGATAGCTGGCCAGCGCCTCGTCGGAGCGCCGCAGCTCGGCCAAAGCGTTGCCGCGATTGAGGTGCGCCTCGGCGAAATCCGGCCTGAGCGCGATGGCGCGCTCATAATCGGCAAGCGCCTCGGCGACGCGCTTGAGCGAATGGCGCGCGGTGCCGCGATTGATGTAGGCGTCGGCAGAGCCCGGCGCCTGGGCGATGAGCTCGTCGTATTGACGCAGGGCGTCGGTCGGCCGGCCGGCGTGCAGCAAAGCGGTCGCGTAATTGTTGCGCGCATTGCCGTGACGCGGATCGAGCTTGAGCACGTTCTCGTAGCTGAGCGCCGCTTCGCTGTAATTTCCCGACATGCCGAGCGCGACGGCGAGGTTGTAGTGCGCGTCGACAAGATCGGGCTTTATGTGCGCGGCGCGCCGGAACATGTCGGCGGCCGCGGTGTAATTGTTTTGTTGAACGTAAAGCATGGCAAGCGAATAGACGCAGCCGACATTGTCGGGCGACTTTTTGAGAATGCGCTTGTAAATGCGGAGCGCCTCAGGCAGCCGCCCGGCCCGGTGATGCGACAAGGCGGCCTGAAGCTCGTTCATCCGGTCGGCAGCCATCACGATGCGGTTCCGCTCGCGGCGGCCCGCTTGCCGTCGCACGCCGTGACGAACTGGACAAGCCGGCGCACCATGTCCTCGCCATCCAATAGCGGCACGTGTCCCTGGTCCGGCACTTCGATTGTTGCCATCCCGCAATGGCGCGCCGCCATGGCCGCCAGGGTCGCAGCCGAGAGGATGTCGGAATTCTCGCCGCGGATCACCAGCATCGGCAAGCGGGCGAGCGAATCGAACTCGTTCCACAGCGGCGGCAACGGCTGCTCGATGTCGATCGCGGCAAGCGTGCGCGCGATCCGCACGTCATAGGTTGGGATGAGCGACCCGCCATGCATGCGCCAGGCGCGCTCGGCGGCGGCCAGCCATTGTTCGGCAGTGAGGTTTGGAAAATGCGCGTGGAACAGCTGACGCAGAATCTCGGCGCCCTCGGCAAAGCTGCGCGGCTGCGGCAGCTTGCCGACATAGCTCCTGATGCGCGCCAAGCCCTTCGGCTCGATCACCGGGCCGATGTCGTGCAGCACGACGCCGGCAATGAGCGTCGGATGGGCGACGCCGAGATGCATGGTGAGAAGGCCGCCGCGCGAGCTGCCGATGAACACAGCGGGCCCGACGGCGAGCGCGGTGAGCACGGCAACGAGATCGCCGAGCTCGACCAAGAGATTGTAATTGTCCGGATTGCGGTCGTATTCGGACTGACCGCGGCCGCGTGAATCAAGGGCGATGACGCGGCGCGGACCGGCCGCCGCCAGCGCTGGCGCCAGCGCGGCGAAATCGGCGACGGTGCGGGTGAGGCCGGGCAGGCAGACGACCGGGCGCGCTGCCGCCAGCCGCGGCCCGTATTCGCGCACGTGCAGCCGCAAACCGTCCGGCGCGCTGACAAAGACGCTGTTTGCCTGATTGGTCGTAACGCCGCCCGACATATGGGCCTCATTGATGTAGTGGCCACCCACGTCAATCGCGAAGTGTGCGGAGCGCAACCGCTATCGCCGTGGGAGCTGGCGAGAATGGCCGATTGCTTGCCGGAACACCACGGATTTGTTTGATTGATACTTCGTCATTCCGGGGCCGAGCCAATGGGGCCGGCTCGAAGTGGCCGGCCCGATGACAAGCTCTGCGAGGAACCCGGAATCCATAATTCCGGCGCAGGGTTACGGATTGCCGGACTCGCCGCTTCGCGGCGATCCGGAATGACGAGTGAAGGGCTACGAAGCGCCGCGGTGGAGATCGGCTTCGATCAGGAGATTCGGATTGTTTTCGAGCCTGGCGCGGTAGACCTGCATGTTTTCCAGAATGCGCTGCACGTAATAGCGCGTTTCCGAGATCGGGATGCGCTCGATCCAGTCCACCGGGTCGATTCT
>JASHPU010000236.1 GCA_030037885.1 Xanthobacteraceae bacterium
CGGACAATTTAGGACCGTCGGCCTGTACGCGGGTGACTTTGAAGCGTCCATCGGCGCAAACTACGGCAAAGCCTTCGCTGTCGATGGCGACGATCTCGCCCATCTTGCCGGCGATGCCCTTCGGATCTTTAGCCGGCAGCGGTGTGGCGTCGAAGATTTTGACGGCCTTGTCGTTGAGCTTCGACCAGGCGCCGGGCGCCGGATTGCAGCCGCGGATCAGCCGGTCGATCTCCTGCCACGGCCGGCCCCAGTCGATATGGGCGTTGTCCGTGCCGCAGCGGCCCTCATAAGTGGCTTTCGCCTCGTCTTGCTTGATGCGCGGCGCCTTGCCGGCTTTGACCAGATCGACCGCCTCCAGCATGGCCTCGACGCCCATCGGGAACAGGCGATCGAAATAGACCGAGCCAAGCGTATCGGCGGGGCCGATGTTGGTTTTTTTCTGCAACAGCACGTCGCCGGTATCGAGGCCGTTGTCGGGCCAGAAGATCGAGAGCCCCGTCTCGCTATCGCCCTTGATGATCGGCCAGTTGATCGCGCTCGGGCCGCGATAGGCCGGCAAGAGCGAGGGGTGATACTGGATCGAGCCGTGGGTCGGGATGTGCAAGAACTCCTCCGGCACAAACAGCGTCACGAATGCCATCACCTGCAAGTCCGGCTTGAGCGCGCGGAATTCCTCCCACACTTCGGACTTGCGGTACGAGGCCGGCTGATGGACCGGCAGCTTGGCGGCGAGCGCCGCTTCCTTCAACGGATCGGCCTTGGCGCCTTCCTTCTCGGGCGCGACGTAGACGGCGACGACGTCCTCGCCGCGCTTGAGCAGGGCCTCGAGCACCGCCTTGCCGAACGCCTGCTGGCCGTGAACGACAATACGCATGGATCAATTCCTCTCCTCCGCTCATGCCCGCGAAAGCGGGCATCCAGTTCACTTTTCGCGCTGGGTCCCCGCTTGCGCGGCGACGAGCGGTCTAATTTATATCTACGCCGCCTCGGCTTTGGCGGGCTTCTCCGGCGGCGTGATGGCGCCGGAGGCCTTGATGTCCGCCAGTTCGTTCGCCGAATAGCCGAGCACGTCACGCAGGATTTCCTCGGTGTGCTCGCCCAAGAGCGGCGAGCGCCGCACGTCGGCCGGCGAATCCGACAGTTTGACCGGATTGCCGACCGTCAAATACTTGCCGCGCTTCGGATGATCGACCTCGACCACGGTGCCGGTCGCGCGCAGCGACGGCTCGTCGGCGATCTCCTTCATCGACAGGATCGGGCCGACCGGAATGTCGTATTCGTTGCAAATCTCCATGACCTCGAACTTGGTCTTGGTCATGGTCCACTGCTCGATCGTATCGAAGATCTGGCGCAGCCGCGGCAGCCGCGCCAGCGGCGTGGCATAATCCGCATCGGTCTTCCATTCCGGCTTGCCGATCAGATCGCAGATGGCGCCCCACACCGGCGCCTGGGTGATGAAATAGATGTAGGAGTTCGGGTCGTTCTCCCAGCCCTTGCACTTGAGAATCCAGCCCGGCTGGCCGCCACCCGAATCGTTGCCGGCACGCGGGGTCGCTTCGCCGAACGCAATGCCTTCGCCATATTGACTGTATTCGGTGAGCGGGCCGTGCTTGAGCCGCTGCTGATCGCGCAGCTTGACGCGGGCAAGGTTGAGCACGCCGTCCTGCATGGCGGCGAGCACGCGCTGGCCACGCCCGGTGCGCACACGCTGATAAAGCGCCGTCACGATGCCGAAAGCGAGATGCAAGCCCGTGCCGCTGTCACCGATCTGCGCGCCGGTGACGAGCGGCGGACCATCGCGGAAGCCGGTGGTCGAGGCCGAGCCGCCGGCGCACTGCGCGATGTTCTCGTACACCTTGCAATTCTCGTACGGCCCGGGACCGAAACCCTTCACCGAAGCGACGATCATGCGTGGATTGGTCTTGTGGATGTAGTCCCAGGTCAAACCCATGCGGTCGAGCGCACCGGGAGCGAAATTTTCCACGAGTATGTCGCAATGCTTGATCAACCGCGCGAGGATCTCCTTGCCCTTGGGATGCTTCGAATCGATGGTGATCGAGCGCTTCGAGCCGTTGAGCATCGTAAAATACAGGCTGTCGGCGCCCTTGACGTCGCGCAATTGTCCGCGCGTTACGTCGCCGATGCCGGGCCGCTCCACCTTGATGACGTCGGCGCCCATATAGGCGAGGAGCTGCGTGCAGGTCGGCCCTGATTGCACGTGGGTGAAATCGAGAACCTTGACGCCTTCCAGCGCCCGGCCGGCTTGGCCCCATGGCTTGGTTGAAGGCCGTGCCAGACCGTTGCCGTTGGCGGCTTTCGCTACCGGCTTTTTCGCGGACTTTTTTGCCGCCGCCTTCGGTTTGGCCTTAGCTTTCTTCTTGATTGCCATGGGTTCCTCCGTTTTCGTCATGCCCGCGAAAGCCGGCATCCAGCACACACCGATCTTCTGGCGTTTACTGGGTCCCCGCCGTGGCGGAGACGACAGTGAAACTCTGCCACTATTTCTTCTTCGCGAGCCTGCTTTGCGGGTTGAGGTTGCCGATGCGGCCGCTTTCGCTGCCGGCCGCCGGGTCGATGACGGCGTTGATCAATGTCGGCCGACCCGAATCCATGGCCGCATTCACGGCGCGCTTGAGTTCGTCCGGCGAAGTCGCGTTGGCGCCGACGCCGCCGAAGGCCTCGATCATCTTGTCGTAGCGCGCGCCCTTGACGAAAACGGTCGTCGCCGGATCCGGCCCCGCCTTGTTGACGTCGGTGCCGCGATAAATCCCGTCATTGTTGAGGATGACGACGCAGACCGGAAGCTTGTACCGGCAGATCGTCTCGATCTCCATGCCGGAAAAGCCGAAGGCGGAATCGCCCTCGATCGCCAGCACCGGCTTGCCGGTCACGATGGCGGCCCCGATGGCGTAGCCCATGCCGATGCCCATGACGCCCCAGGTGCCGACGTCGAGCCGCTTGCGTGGCCGATAAATGTCGATGATGCCGCGGGTGAGATCGAGCGCGTTGGCGCCTTCATTGACCACAACGGCGTCGGGCCGCTCTTTGACGATCGTGCGCAGGACACCGAGCGCGCCGTGATAATCCATCGGCGAATTGTTGTTCATCAGCCGCGGCGCCATCTTGGCGATGTTCTCGTCGCGTTTCGATGTGACGGTCTTGATCCAGTCGGCGGGCGGCGACGGCCAGTTGCCGGCCATGCCGTTAAGCAGCGCCGCGACGGCCGAGCCGATGTCGCCAACCACCGGAGCGGCGATTTCGATGTTCGAATCCATCTCCTTGGGTTCGATGTCGATCTGGATGAACTTCTTCGGCGCCTCTCCCCACGCCTTGCCCTTGCCGTGCGACAACAGCCAGTTGAGACGGGCACCGATCAGCATCACGACGTCGGAGTCTCGCAGTACGGTCGAGCGCGCCGCGCCGGCACATTGCGGATGCGTGTCGGGCAATAAACCCTTGGCCATGCTCATCGGCAGGAACGGCATGCCGCTCTTCTCGACAAAGCTCTTGATCGTGCCGTCAGCCTGCGCGTAGGCCGCGCCTTTGCCGAGAATGATGAGCGGCCGCTTGGCGCTTTTGAGCGCATCGAGCGCGCGCTTGACCGCCTCCGGCGCCGGAATCTGCGCCGGCGCCGGGTCGATCGCCTTGACCAGGGACTTGCGGCCGGCTTCGGCGTCCATGACTTGGCCGAACAACTTCGCCGGCAGATCGAGGTAGACACCACCGGGACGCCCCGAAACGGCCGCGCGGATCGCGCGAGAGAGACCGATGCCGATATCGTGCGCATGCAGCACGCGGAATGCCGCCTTGCACAGCGGCCTGGCGATGGCGAGCTGGTCCATCTCTTCGTAATCGCCCTGCTGCAGATCGACGATCTCGCGCTCGGACGACCCTGAGATCTGGATCATCGGGAAGCAGTTGGTGGTGGCGTGCGCCAGCGCGGTCAATCCGTTGAGGAAACCCGGGGCCGACACGGTGAGACACACGCCCGGCTCTTTGGTCAGGAAGCCCGCAATCGCGGCCGCGTACCCGGCGTTCTGCTCGTGGCGGAACGACAGCACGCGGATGCCGGACGCCTGCGCCATGCGCCCGAAATCCGTGATTGGGATGCCGGGCACGCCGTAGATCGTCTTGATGCCGTTGAGCTTGAGCGCGTCGATCAGAAGGTGGAATCCATCGGTTAGCTCGCGTTCCGCTTCCGGCGTATTGGCACTGATGCTCTGTACTGCGGCTTCAGCCATGGGAATTCTCCCTGAACCTTTTCTACCGAGCCTTTGCCCGTTTCCTTCAATCCAGATAATCGGCGTATTTCGCAACGTGCTCGGCAAGGCCGAGCGCGTGATCGCGCACCAAGCCCTCCGCCCGCACCGTGTTGCGCGCTTCCAAAGCTTCGATGATGTGGATGTGATCGCGGATCGAGCGGTCGGCGCGGTCCTTTTCGCCGATCGTCTTGCGCCGGATCATCCGCATATGAGTGAACAGGTTCTCGGCGAGATGGATCAGCGCTTCGTTGCGGCTCAGCCGGATGATGGTCTGATGGAACTCGATGTTAAGCTGCGAATATTCGTCGAGATGCGCTCGCACCGCGCCGTTCTCGAACGTCGCGAACATGCGGCGGAGCGACGCAATCTCATCGTCCGTGGCCTGTTGGGTGATCAGCCGCGCCGCCATGCTTTCGAGCGCCGCCCACGCCGTGATCAGCTCGATCACCTCGCGTTTGCTCTTGCGCACCACGTAGACACCGCGCCGCGGCTCCGAGCGCACAAAGCCCTCGCGCTCGAGCTGCGCCATCGCCTCGCGCACCGGCGTGCGGCTGATGCCGAAATCGGCCGCAAGGCGGCGCTCGTCGAGCCGGATCTCGGCGCGGCTGCCGTACACGTCCATGGCCGCGATGGCATTCTTGAGCGCCGCGTAGGCCTGCCGCTTCAGGCTCGCCGAACTGGCCAGCGGATCGACGGCGACGCGCCGCTCCGCCGGTTTCGCCGGCGGCGCATCGGGGCGCCGGCGGCGCAGCACGGAAGCGCTTGAACTCATGCTGGAATACATTATGCCAGAACCAACGTCAGGACAAGGGAGGAGTGTCACCGACCGTGCCGGTCCGAAGGATCGCGGAAAGAGAAGCGGGGGGCTTTGAGGCCCCCGTTCCCATTCTCCATCGCTGGCCTGATGCGGACGAGGCGAGCCCGCCTCAGCCGTGCAAGAACTTCTGCCGCATCGGCTTGAGTACGAACAGCGCCAGCGCCACGACGATGAAATTCATAATCGCGGTGATGACGAATACCATGTGCCAGCCGCCGGTGGCGGATTTGATGATATTGGCCACCGGCACGAGGAATGCCGACGCGCCCTTGGCCGTGTAGAGCAGGCTCAAATTCACCGTAGCGAACTTCGATCCGAACGTGTCGGTGCAGGTCGACGGGAACAGGCTGTAGATCTCGCCCCAAGTGAGGAAGATCAGCGCGGCAAACAACACGAAGGCCCACGGCGCATGGCCGAGCGTGCCGAGCAGCCAATAGGCGATGCCGCCCAAGCCAAAAGCGATCGCCATCGTGTACTCGCGGCCGACGTGGTCGGAGATCCATCCGAACAATGGCCGCGCCAAGCCGTTGCACACATTGTCGATGATCAGGGCAGCGCTCAGCGCGGTCGCGCCCCAGAACACGATCGAATTGGTGATGCCGAAGTCCTTGGCGATGGGCGCGATCTGCGCCGTCGCCATCAGGCCGGACGCCGCCACCATGACGAACATGATGTAGAGGATCCAGAACACCGGCGTGCTCAAGATCTCGCGCGGCGAGAAGTTGCGCGTGGCCTGCGCGACCCTGGGCGCAGCGAGGTTGGTCAGTTCGCCGGGCTCCGGCGCGCGCAACAGCCAGGCGAGAATGAAGACCACGCCGCCTTGGATCAGCCCGAACCAGAAAAATGCCTCTGCGTAGCCACCGGAGGCGATCACCGCGCGAATCGGAACCACGGTGAGCGCGGCGCCGGCGCCGTAACCTGCCGCCGTGAGACCGACGGCTAATCCACGCCGATCAGGAA
This sequence comes from Xanthobacteraceae bacterium, assembly GCA_030037885.1. Lineage (GTDB taxonomy): Bacteria > Pseudomonadota > Alphaproteobacteria > Rhizobiales > Xanthobacteraceae > BOG-931. Next base: position 6,040 of record JASHPU010000236.1, read on the forward strand.
ACCACTTCACCGCCTGCCCAACGCAGATCGCGTAAACCGCGCCGCCGCCGGTGCCGGCGAGCACCGCGCCGAAATAAAGCGTCTCCAGCGACTGGGCCTCTGAATTGACGATCCAGCCAAGCGCCACCAGGATGCCGCCCAAGGCGATCATCAGCTTGGGTCCGACCCGGGTGCCCGTGTTGTCGGCGATCCAGCCCCAGATCGGCGTGAGCCACGTTTCCAGTGCGACAAAGATGCTGAAGGCAAACTGGATCGATTTGATCGACCAGCCGTGCGCCTGATTCATCGGGTTGACGAAAAGGGTCCAGCCGTACTGCAGATTGGCGATCAGTATCATGCAGATGATAGCGACGATCAGCTGGCTCCAGCGGGTAGCCGAGCTCGCCGTCGCCGGCGTGTCAGCCGTGGTCGATACCGTTGCCATGGTTTCCCCCTCATGAGTTCTTCTTGAGTTGGTTGCATCAATTCTAAGTCAATCGCGCCGTCTTAGCGAGTTCTGCGTCACGCCCGGAAGAGCCAATTGGTCGCAACCGGCGGATTTCGCCAGCACTGGACGGGCGCTCTCAATGGCGACGCGTGCGCCGCAGCATCGCAAGCGCCGCCGGACGGACCCAATGGGCCGGTCATGCGTTTGCTCGCGAGAGGAGCCTCCCATGACCGCACGGCTTTGGCTGTCAGCCTTGGTTCTTTCAGCGTCGTTATTGGGCCTGAGGGCGGCCGCCGCCCAGGCGATCGGTCCGGACGAGGCGGTGGCGCCGTCCGGTTCCCTGGCGCAACGAACTGTCCTTAGCCCGCAGCAGCGGCGCGCGATCTATAACGCAGTCGCACGGCAGCGGGTGCGCTCGGCGGGGCCGGCCGTCGCAGCTGTGGTCGGCGCCCCGGTTCCACCGTCGCTCGTACTACATGACTTGCCGGACCAGCCGAGCAGTCCCGGCCAGATGGCGGACGATTTCGACGTTCGGGTCCTCAAATACGCCATGGTCGCCGACGATGTTGTGGTGGTCGACCCGATCGCGATGCGAGTCGTCGACGTCATTCACCGCGACGGCGTCAAACCGTAAGGCCGTAGGGGATCGCCGGCCAGTAAGGCGGCGGAACCGGGCGAGTTCGACTCGTTCGGCGGCCGTGACTGATTACATTGTGGCGCAACGTTCACCTTTGACGTATCCGACCCAACCGGACAGCCGAACCAACGATGAATCCACAAATCAGCGCCGCCCAGATGGTGACCGCCGAGGTTCCATCCGAAGGTCCCTTCTACATCACCGCGACCCAGGCTGCCGGCCGGCCGCCGCGCACGCTCAAATATGGCGACACGTTCGTGGTCCTCGACAGCCGTGGCGACATCGCCGCCGCCTCGGGACGTTCGGCCGGCCTGTTCCATTTCGATACGCGTTATCTTTCGCGTTTCGAAGTGCTGGTGAACGGCGCACAGCCGCTCCTGCTCGGCTCCAATCTGCGCGACGACAATTCGGCGCTCGCTGTCGACCTGACCAATCCCGACATCATCGCGGACCAGCGCATCCTTTTGGAAAAGGACAGCGTGCACGTGCTGCGCACGGTTTTTCTGTGGCGCGGCACCGCGTATCAGCGGCTGAGCGTGCGCAATTACGGCGACCAGCCGGTCGAGCTTAAAGTGTCGATCCTGTTCGAAAACGATTTTGCCGATTTGTTCGAGGTCCGTGGCGCGCAACGCGAACGCCGCGGCAGCGCTACCGCAAAGCTGCGCGGCGACGATCAGGTCGTGCTCAGCTATCGCGGGCTCGATGCCAAGCTACGGCGCACCACGCTGACCTTCGATCCGCCGCCGCATCGTCTGGCGATGGACAGCGCGGTCTACGACGTTCATCTCGATCCCGGCGCGACTCACCCGATTTTCGCAACGGTGAGCTGCGACGTGGCGCCGCCGCGGCCGTTGCCGTTCTTACGTGGATTGAGGGCAGCGCGGCGCGAACTGCGCAGCGCGGCGCGCAACCGCACCTCGGTCGAAACGTCGAACGACCGCTTCAACGAAATGCTGTGCCGCTCGGCCGCCGACCTGGCGATCCTGACTACGGATACGCTACAAGGACCCTACCCCTACGCCGGCATTCCGTGGTTTTCGACCACGTTCGGCCGCGACGGCCTGATCACCGCGCTACAGATGCTGTGGTGGAATCCGGACATTGCCCGCGGCGTGCTGCGCCGGCTCGCCGCCTATCAGGCCAAAACCACCGATCCGCTGGCCGATGCCGAGCCTGGAAAAATTCTCCACGAAATGCGGGGCGGCGAAATGGCAGCGCTGCGTGAGGTGCCGTTCGGCCTCTATTACGGCAGCGTCGATTCGACCCCCCTGTTCGTCTTGCTGGCCGGGCTTTACGTCGAACGCACTGGCGATTGCGATACAGTGGCGGAGCTTTGGCCGAATATCGAGGCGGCGCTGAACTGGATCGACGGGCCGGGCGATCCCGACGGCGACGGCTTCGTCGAGTACCAGCGGGCGAACGAGCAGGGCCTCGCCAACCAAGGCTGGAAGGATTCGCACGACGCGATCTTCCACGCCGACGGGCGTCTGGCCGAAGGCGAGATCGCACTGGCGGAAGTACAGGGCTACGTCTATGCCGCAAAGCGCATGGCGGCGATCTGCGCGCGCCGCCTCGGACGGAACGACACCGCGGACCGCCTCGCCGCGCAGGCGCGGCGCCTCGCCGAGCGCTTCGAAGCGGCGTTCTGGTGCCCCGCGGTCGAAACCTATGCGCTGGCGCTCGATGGCGACAAAGAACCTTGCCGGGTGCGCACGTCGAATGCGGGCCAAGTGCTGTTCAGCGGCATCGCCGCGCCCGACCGGGCGGCGCGAGTCGCTGCCGGGCTATTGCAGCCGCACTTCTTCTCCGGCTGGGGCATCCGCACCGTCGCCATGGGCGAGGCGCGTTATAACCCGATGTCCTACCACAACGGCTCGATCTGGCCCCACGACAACGCGCTGATCGCGCTCGGCTTGGCGCGCTACGGCCAAAAGACCGCTATCGCCACCCTGTGCGAAGGCCTGTTCACAGCCGGCACCTACATGGATCTGCGGCGATTGCCGGAATTATTCTGCGGCTTCCGCCGCCAGCGCGGCCACGGGCCGACCCTCTATCCAGTGGCGTGTTCGCCGCAGGCCTGGGCCAGCGCCACGCCGTTCAGTTTGCTAGAAGCCTCGCTCGGCCTGCAGTTCGACCCGTTCGCCGGCGAAATTCGCCTGTGCAATCCGCAATTGCCGCCATTTCTCGACGAAATGTTCCTGCGCAATCTGCAGCTCGGCACGTCCAATGTCGATCTTCGAATTCGCCGGCATCGGGATACCATTTCGCTCGATACGCCGCGGATTGACGGCGATATCCGGGTTTCCGTCGTCTTTTCCTCTTGACGGACCAATAGGCCGCGCGCCGCGGCCGC
>JASHPU010000237.1 GCA_030037885.1 Xanthobacteraceae bacterium
TTCGCCCGGCTGCTCACGGTCGGCGCAATCATCGTTCTGGCCGCCTGTTATTTCGGCGTCGCCTTCATGCCGCAGCTTTCGATTCATCAGGCGACCGACGTTGCCGAACCGGCGCTCGCCGGCGATTGGCGCGGCTTTTTCACCCATAAGAACGGCGCCGGCGCCGCCATGGTGGCGCTGATCTTCATCGGCATTTATGTCTATCGCACCTGGGATCGGCTGGCCGGAATTGGCATCGCGGTTTTCGCGGGAATTTTCCTGCATTTCACCCACTCCAAATCGCCGCAGAACCTGCTGCCGCTGGTTTTGCTGCTTTCATATTTGATCCAGCGCCTGCGCAACCCGCTGGCGGCGCTCGTGCTGGTCCTGGCCATCCCCTTGACGTTGAACTTGCTGAGCGTCGGCTCGGTCATGTTCGGTCCGATCCACAGTCTGGTCGAGCATTTGCTGCCGGACCCGACGTTCACCGGCCGTAACGTCATCTGGAGCTTCGCGCTCGATCATGTCGCGCAGCGTCCGCTGTTCGGCTTCGGTTTCGAGTCGTTTTGGGGCATGCCCAATCTGGTCGCCGAATGGAATTATCTGGAATCCTGGGGCTACCGCGCCAGCGATGCGCACAACGGCTATCTCAACGTCGCGGTGACGACCGGGCTGGTCGGCCTCGCTCTGACGCTATGGTGGGTGGTGGCGCAGCCGTTCGCCGATTATTGGCGCGCCCGCGCGCTGCGCCCCGACCGGGCGCTGACCACGCTGTTCCTGCAAATCTGGCTGTTCACGCTCTGCCTCGGCAGCTTCGAATCCGTGTACTTCGCCGGCGGTAGTGCGCAGTGGTCTTTGATGGTGACGGCGGTCGTTGGACTGCGCTTTACGACGCTGGCACGAAGTTTCGAGTGAGCGCATGTTGAAGTCGTCCAACTGCCTCCTGGCCATCAACAATTACTATTATCCGCGCGGTGGCGCCGAGGTGCTGTTTCTCGAGCATAATCGGATGTTCGAGAATATCGGCTGGCAAGTCGTGCCCTTTGCGATGCGCCACCCGAATAATCTGTCCACGCCATGGTCGGACTATTTCGCCGCCGAGATCGAATTCGGCGAGAGTTACGGCCTTGCCGGCAAGCTCGTGCGTGCGCCGCGCGTGGTTTATTCGCTGCAGGCGCGCAAACGCCTGCGCGACCTGCTCGACGTGGTACGGCCGCAGGTCGCGCATGCCCACAACGTCTATCATCACCTGTCGCCCTCGGTGCTGCCGCTGCTCAAGGAGCGCGGCGTGCCGGTCGTTATGACGCTGCACGATCTGAAGCTAGCGTGTCCGGCCTACACGATGATGTTGGGCGGCCAGCCGTGCGAACGCTGCCGCGGCGGCAAGCTCTACAACGTCGCACTCAACCGCTGCATCAAGGGCTCGCTGGCGCTGTCGGGCCTGGTGATGGTCGAGGCCTACGTGCATCGCGCGCTGCGCCTGTACGAAGCCAATGTCGAGCGGTTCGTGGTGCCGAGCCGGTTTGTGTTGGAAAAGCTCGTCGACTGGGGTTTTGCGCGCGAGCGCTTCGTCCATATCCCGAATTTCGTCGATCTCGACCAGTTCAAGCCGGCGAGCGGCGGTGGCTGCCGCTTCGTCTATTGCGGCCGGCTCGATCGCTTGAAGGGCGTCGAGACTTTGCTGCGCGCCGCCGCACTGGCGCGGCAGCCGCTCACGATCGCCGGCCGGGGACCGGACGAAGCGCGGCTGCGCGGCATCGCCGCGCAAACCGGCAGCGACGTGGTCTTTACCGGCCATCTCGGCAAGGACGCGCTGCTCGGCCTTATCCAGGAGGCGCGCGCCATCGTGGTGCCGTCCGAAGTGCCGGAGAATGCGCCCCTGGCGGTGCTCGAAGCCTATGCGGCCGGGCGGCCGGTGATCGGCGCCGCCAATGCCGGCATTCCCGAACTCATTCGCGAGGACGAGACTGGCGCGCTGTTTCCGACCGGCGACGTCGCCGCGCTCGCCGCAGTGCTGGTGCGCTTTGCGGCGCTGCCCGAGAGCCGCATTGCCGCGATGGGCGCCGCCGGCCGGGCGTGGGTTGAAGAAGATTTCAGCCCGCCGGTCTATCTGCAGCGCCAGCTCGATCTCTACGACTCGCTGGGAGTGCGGGTGCGATGAACATGATCGCCGAACCGACTTGGCTCGAAGGGCGCCGTTGCGCGCTGCGCGTCACCATGCTCGGCATCCGCGGCTTTCCCGACGTGCAGGGCGGTGCCGAAAAGCACGTCGAAAAATTATCGTGTGCGCTCACCATGCTGGGCTGCGCAGTCGAAGCCATCGTGCGCAGCGGCTATGTGCCCAAGACCCAGCAGCGCTGGCGGGGCGTTTCATTCACCCGATTATGGGCGCCGCGGATCAGCGGGCTCGAAGCCTTTGTGCATACGTTGCTGGGCGTGCTGCGGGCAGCGGTCGATCGCCCTGACATCCTCCACATCCACGCCATCGGTCCCGCCGTCTTCGCTCCGCTGGCACGGGCCCTTGGATTACGCGTGATCGTCACGCATCACGTGCTGAACTACGAAAATGAAAAATGGGGGCCGCTGGCGCGCAGCGTTCTGCGCTTGGGCGAGTGGGCCGGCATGAGATTCGCCAACGGCCGCATCGCCGTGTCGGAAGGTCTCGCCGCGCAGATGGCGCGCGCCTATCGGGTGGCGGTCAACGCTATACCGAACGGCATCGACAAGCCGCGGCTCATCGACTCGACCGGCACGCTGCAGGCGTTCGGGCTTGGTTCCGGCCGCTATGCGCTGAGCGTCGCAAGGATCGACGAGCAGAAGCGCCAACTGGACCTGATCGCCGCCTATGCGCGGTTAAAGGCGCCGGCCTGGCGGCTCGCCCTGGTCGGCGGCGCCGATTACTCGACGGGCTACGCCAACGCCGTTGCGGAAGCCGCGCGCAAGACCCCGGGCGTCGTCATGCTCGGCCATCAGAGCGGCGACGCGCTCGCCGAGCTCTATTCCCATGCCGGCATCTTCGTCCTGCCGTCGAGCCATGAAGGCCAGCCGATCGCGGTGCTCGAAGCCGCGAGTTACGGGCTTGCCCTGATGCTGAGCGATATTCCGGCGCATCGCGAACTGGCGCTGCCCGGCGCCCGGCTGATCGCGCTCGGCGATGTTGCCGGTCTGGCGCATCAGCTCGAAGCTTTTTTTGCCGCGCCGGTCCCGCAACGAATGGCTGCGGACCAACGTGACCGCCTCTTGGCCAGGCACGATTGGCTCAATATCGCGCAGCAGACTTTGGCGGTCTATTTCGACGCCCTGTCCAGCGACGGCCGTGCGGTCGTTCCGGCGGCAAGAATCAGAGAATTGTCGTAATCGTCGCCGGCCGACTGCGACAACGCCGTCGTCACGTAATAGGCGCCGATCGCGGCGAGCAGCGCACTCGCGATCATCACGCCGGCATACGAACCGGCAATGGCCGCCGCCGCCAGCGCCGCGCAGCCGCAACCTATCAGGATGATGTCGCGCCACGCCAGCGTGCGCACACCGACCAATTGCCGGGCGCGCAGCGCGACGATCGGATTGAACAGGGCGACGGACAGGATCATGGCAGCGGGAATCGCGACCGGGCCGAGCCATGGCGCCAGCCCGAACGGACTCGTCATCAACACCGCAAACGAGGAGGCCGTCACTACCAGCGCGACGTTGGCCTGCCCGGCGATGATCAGGAGCCGGTCCGACGTGGCGTAGAACGAGACGACGAATGAAGGGATCGCCAGCCAGATCAGCGGCGTGCGCGCAGCCATGTAGTTGCCAAGGAGCGGCAGCAAGACCGGCGCCAAGAGCAGGACGCCGGCGATGGTTATGGTGGCGGCGCCGATGGCGAGACGCCGGCACATGTCGAATTCGCGATGCAGGCCGAGATGGTCCTTGACCTCGAGCAGCCTGCCGGCGCGCGGCGCAAAGCGCTTGAGCAAGGCCACCTCGAAGAACGTGAACAGCGCCGCAAGCCGCGCCGCGACCGCGTAATCAGCCACCGTCGCCGACGAGAACAGCAGGCTCGCGATCACGATGTCGGCGGCGCCGAGCTGATTGGCGAACAGCGTCGCCATCACGAACTTGCCGCAATACGAATAATCCCAGCGCGACCAAAGCTGCCAGCCGGCGACGTCGCGGCTCGCCATGCGCCGGGCCAGCGCGAGCCATGGCAGCAGCACCGACAGCGTCAGCACGTGCGCGACGTAGACGCTCGGCAAGTGCAGCAGCGCGACCAGCGGCAAGAGCACGATGCGCACGGCGTTGGGCGCAACGTCGCCCCAGAAAATCGATTCGGCCACCCGCGAGCGTCCCTCCAGCGCGCCCGTGGCGATGGCCAGCAGCGTGGTGAAGACGACGAACGGCGCCAGTTGCTGCAGCCAGATCGCCAGCGACGGCTTGCCGAGCGCGGCGGCGACCGGCCCGGCCGCGAGCGCCGTCGCGAGGCCGATGGCGGCCGACGGAATGGCACCCACCAGCGCCGAAAAGCGCTGCAGCCTGATCTCGGCCGGCCGATCGTCGCGCTGCCGCGAAACGTGAAACAGCAGAACCAACGATCCGCCGATGCCGAGCGCCAGTCCGGTCAGTCGGTAGAATCCGAACGCCGTCATCAGATCGCCGAAACTCTGCTTCGACAGAAATCGGCTCAGCATGACGAGCACGACGAATTGCGAGGCCAACCCGAACACACGGGCCCCCGAACCGACGACCAGAATGTCGAGATAGACGCGCAAAGGTCCGTTGGAGAGAATCCCCAACAATTTGCCGATCGGGCGCGCTAAAGGCATCTGCAAATTTGCCAAACGTTCGAAAATCTTGGCCGCATAGATACATCACATCGAAGCCGCCTTATGGACTTCGCGGATCGTTTGCTTCTTTAGGTTAATGGCCCGGCGCGCGCGGCTATGCGCTTTACCTTAACCGCGGGTTTGCATCGACATCCTTCAGCCGCGCTGCCAGCATTTCGGGTGCGCGCGGTGTCGGGTCGCTTATCCGACTTTTTCCAGCGCGGCGCGCCTATCCCGGTCGATCTCAGGTGGAGTTGCGGATTTGAGTTACGATGCGCTGCTGACCGAGGCCGAGTTCGCAACGTTCGCGCCCAATGCCGAGGTGCTGCGTTATATCGAGCTGACGCGGCAGCGGCTCGGTCTGCAAAGACACGAGATGAAAGTGCTCGATTGGGGCAGCGGGCGCGGCGAATACGTGCTTTGGCTGCGCGATGCCGGTTACGACGCCTATGGCGCCGAGATCCGCCGCGAAGCGGCGGAACGCGGCAAAGATCTGTTTCGCGCCCGTAACTATGATTTCGAGCGCATCGTCAAGCTCATCGGTCCCGACTGCCGCACCGGCCTGCCCGCCGGCGTTTTTCATTTCGTCTTCACCCATTACGTGCTCGAGCACGTCGCCGACATCGATGTCGTGACGCGCGAGATCGCGCGCGTGACGGCTCCCGGCGGCTACGGCTTCCACGTCTATCCGGGCAAGCTGCGGCTGATCGAGCCGCATCTGTTCATGCCGTTCGTGCATTGGCTGCCGAAAAGTTCGCTGCGCAAGTGGGCGATCAGGGCGTTTCTCGCCTGCGGCATCGAGCCGAGGTGGGACTGGCTCGCGCACGAGACCATGCAGAGAAAAACCGCCGCCTATCACGATTTCTGCATGCAGGAGACATTTTATCGGCCGTTTTACGAGGTGCGCGGCAGTTTCAGCAATGTGGGCTTCGACGTGACGTCGGTTGCCGCCGATCACCCGGTGCTGCGCCGGCTGCGGGCGCTTCCGAGGCCGCTCGTCGAGTTTCCCGTAAGGCTGTTTCAGACCGTCGAAATCATCGTCCGTAAGCGGCAAGCCACGCCGCTGGGCGCGTAGCTCGCGCTGCCGCGTCGCGCGGTCCACCGTGCTGTAACTTTTGTATAACTTCCAGACTTTTTTCGAGCGACCTTACCGAACTTTAATAGCTCCGGCGTCGCCACACCGGCTTTGAGAACAAGCGCCGGCAAGGTATAGCTGAGCGGATGAGCGGATCGGCAAAACGGGACAAGTCCCGGCCAGTGCTGTGGGCGGTCGTGGGGTTCGGGATGCTGGTCATCGCCGCCGGCGTCGCGATACCGCGGCTGACCAAGGTGCAGCCCGCCCACGCAGCGGTTCCGCCTTCTATCCCGGTCGTCATCGCCGTGGCCGGGCAAGGCGACGTTCCGATCTACTATGATGCCCTCGGCACGGTCATGGCCTTCAACACCGTGGCAATCCGAGCTCAGGTCACCGGCCAGATCGTCTCGGTCGACTTTCGCCAGGGGCAGGACGTCAAGCAAGGCAACGCGCTCGCCAAGATCGATCCCGATCCGTTTCAGGCCGCGCTCGACCAGGCGGTCGCAAAGAAAAGCGAGGACGAGGCGCAGTTGATCGACGCGCAAAAAGACTTGGTGCGGTTCAAGACGCTGGTGCTGCGGAACGCCGAGACTCAGCAGAACGTCGACGCCCAGCAGGCCAAGGTCGATCAACTCAAGGCGACCATCGACGCCGATCAGGGTGCGATCGAGGCGGCGCGCACGCAGCTTGGCTTCACCACCATAGCGGCGCCGATCGACGGCGTGGTGGGATTCCGGCAAATCGACATCGGCAACATCATCCATCCCACCGACGCTAATCCGCTCACCGTTCTGACCCAGATCAAGCCCAGCTACGCGGTGTTCACGCTGCCGCAGACGGATCTCGGACCGGTGCGCGAGGCGATGTTGCGCGGGCCGGTCGAGGTGCTCGCCTTCGACCAGGACGACGCGCAGCAATTGGCGAAGGGCGAACTCCTTCTCATCGACAATCAGATCGACCAGACCACCAGCACGATCCGGCTGAAGGCGCAGTTTGCCAATGCGGACGAGCGGCTTTGGCCGGGCGAGTTCGTGCACATCCACACACTGGTCACAACCCGCAAGAACGCCGTCACGGTTCCCACGGTGGCCGTGCAGCGAGGCCCCGACGGTTACTACGTGTGGGTGATCAAGCCCGACGACACGGTGGAGCAGCGCCCGGTCCAGGCCGAGATCGTCAACGAGAGTACGGCGGTGATCCGCGAGGGTCTCAACGCCGCGGAGCGCGTCGTCACCGACGGACAGTCGCGGCTGGAGGCCGGCAATCACGTCGCCATTCGGCCTGCCTCGGCCGCCCCGCAGCACGCTGACCAAGGCTGATGCAAGGTTGATGCAAGGCTGATGAACGTCTCCGAGACATTCATTCGACGGCCGATCGCCACGTCGCTCTTGATGGCCGCGCTGGCCCTGGTCGGCATCGTGGCGTTTCCGCTGTTGCCCGTGGCGCCGCTGCCGCAGGTTGATTTTCCGACGATCCAGGCCACCGCCACTCTCACCGGCGCCAGCCCGGCAACCATGGGCGCGACGGTCGCCACCCCGCTCGAGCGTCAGTTCGGCCAAATCGCCGGCGTGACGCAGATGAGCTCGGTGAGTTCGCTCGGCTCGACCGTGATCACACTGCAATTCGACCTCAACCGCAACATCGACGGCGCCGCCGGCGACGTGCAGTCGGCCATCACGGCGGCCGGACCGTATCTGCCGAAGAACCTCACCTCGCCGCCGACCTACAAGAAGGTCAACCCGGC
>JASHPU010000238.1 GCA_030037885.1 Xanthobacteraceae bacterium
GTGGTCCATGCTGAGGCGCCGCTCGCACCGAATGTTCGATGCGCTACGGGGATGCTTACGCCAGCGGAACGACTGCATGGATTGCCGGGTCAAGCCCGGCAATGACGAAATGAGAAACTCGGCGCAGTTAGGCCAAATCGCAGCGTGCCATGTCCCCTCGTCACCACCGGGCTTGACCCGGTGGTCCATGCTGAGGCGCCGCTCGCACCGAATGTTCGATGCGCTACGGGGATGCTCACGCCAGCGGAACGACTGCATGGATTGCCGGGTCAAGCCCGGCAATGACGAAATGAGAAACTCGGCGCAGTTAGGCCAAATCGCAGCGTGCCATGCCCCCTCGTCACCACCGGGCTTGACCCGGTGGTCCATGCTGAGGCGCCGCTTGCACCGAATGTTCGATGCGCTACGGGGATGCTCACGCCAGCGGAACGACTGCATGGATTGCCGGGTCAAGCCCGGCAATGACGAAATGAGAAACTCGGCGCAGTTAGGCCAAATCGCAGCGTGCCATGTCCCCTCGTCACCACCGGGCTTGACCCGGTGGTCCATGCTGAAGTGGGAAAACAGCAGCGGTTCGGCTCAGCGCGTGATGTCCTCCCAGAGATCACGCCAATCTGGATTCATCGAGCAGATCAAATCGATCTTCCACTGGCGTGACCAGTGTTTGATATTCCTCTCGCGCTGAATGGCGGCCATCGCCGTGGCGTGTTGTTCATAATAAACAAGCATTTTCACGCCGTATTCTTTACTGAAGCCTTCGACCAGACCTTCTCGATGTTGGTAAATGCGGCGGATCAAATCATTGCTCATGCCAACGTAAAGCGTTCCGCGCGGGCGGCTTGCGAGAATATAAACCCAATAGCTTCTCATGCTGAACGTCAGCATGGATTGCCGGGTCAAGCCCGGCAATGACGAATTATGGGCGCCTCGGCATCAAAGTAGCCCACTACCTCCTGCCGCTTTTTCTGGCGCCCAATCCCGGCTATGTCTACTTTCCCGCCTCCGCCCCCTCAGGAGAAACAGCACAATGCGTCAGTTCTCGCGCCGCTCGGCGCTCGCCGCCGCACTTGTCGCCACCACAGGAGCCTTGGCCTTGTCGGAATCCGCTGACGCCCAGAATGTCGTGACCACGCCCTCGGGGCTGAAATACATCGACGTCAAGGTCGGCACCGGCGCTTCGCCGCGGACCGGCCAGACCTGCGTGATGCATTACACCGGCTGGCTCTACGAGAACGGCAAGAAAGGCGAAAAATTCGACTCCTCGGTCGACCGCGGCGAGCCGTTCGAGTTCAAGATCGGCATGGGCCAGGTTATTCGCGGCTGGGACGAAGGCGTCGCCACCATGAAGGTCGGCGGCAAGCGCACCCTGATCATCCCGCCGGCGCTCGGTTACGGCGCGCGCGGCGCCGGCGGCGTCATCCCGCCGAACGCGACGCTGTTATTCGACGTCGATCTGCTCGCCATCAGATAATCGTCCGCAGCCCGTAGGATGGGTTGAGCCCCTGCGAAACCCATCATGCAGCCTCGCGGATCGATGGATTTCGCTGGCGCTCAACCCATCCTCCATCGCTTCGCTCCATCCGCCCGCCACAGCTTCAGCACTCCACGACTGCAACGTGACCCTGCGCACCATAACGCAGCAACGCGCGGCCACGCGTGATCAGTGTGGCGCCGAGCTCGCGCGCGGTCGCGGCGATGATGCGGTCGGTCGGATCGTTCGGCGGCTTGCCCGGCAGCAAGCGTAGGGTGGGCAAAGGCGCGCAGCGCCGTGCCCACGCGTTTTATATCTGAAACACCGGGGATGTTGTCGTGGGCACGCTTCGCTTTGGCCGGCCGCGGCGATATGACGAGACAATCCGAACGCGCGGCGTGACGCCGGCCCCCTTCACGTCTCGATATTCACGGCTGCTACCCGGTCGTCGGAACCAAGCCAAGGAGCGCCCGCCCGGAGAATCGTGCCGTCTTTGGTAAACGAGATATGAATCCCTGCAAAAACAAACTTTGGGACTCTCGGCTCCGTCTCGCTCATGCTCCGCGTGTCGATTCTCGGAGCCGCCGATGCACAAGGCACTCTTCTTCGCCCTTTTGGCCGCATGCGCGGTCAACGTGGCGTGCCTGTGCAGCCACCTGTAGCGCCTGATACAATGATGGCCATGGACGACTTCCCGATCGCCCCGCCGATCATCGTCAAGGACACGCCGAAGCCGCGGCGGCTCGCGACGCTCAAGGATGCGCGCGACTATGTCGACACGGCGATGCGGCTTGGCCGGCCGGAGCCTTGGCGCGAGGTTTGGCACCGCCTCAAGGCGGTGACCGACGCAGAGGACGCGATCGAGGCGATCGGCGATCTGCGCGAGCTGCTGGCCGACGAAGATTTGCTCTCTTGATGCCGGGCGCCAGCTGAGTAGGCATTTCAGGTTGTGCAGCTCCGCATGATGCCGCACGTCGCTCCGCTCATGCCGGCTACGGCCATTGCATCGGGCTGCAAGCCGGCTGACAAATCGGATGAAGCCGTTACAATGTTGGCGGGGCACGCGCCATGCTCTCCTGTCGGCGCACCGATCGGCCCTGCGACGCGGGCCGACGGCAACAAAAACGAGGGTGGAAATCATGCAGAAGAGTCTGGCCGCGGGCGTGTGCGGCGCGCTTATCGTCGCGGCGGCGGCGATGCCGGCGAGCGCCGCTGACGACATCGAGTCGCGGGTCCAGCTCTGCGCCGGATGTCACGGCCAGAACGGCGTGCCGATCAATTCGGCGACGCCGGTCATTTGGGGCCAACAGGCCAATTACCTCTACAAGGAACTGCACGACTACCACAGCGGCGACCGCGCCAATCCGTTCATGGCCTCGGTCGCCAAAATGTTCACGCTGCCGGAGCTGCGCGAGGTCGCCAATTATTTCGCCGCCAAGCCATGGCCGGCGCCCGAGCACGCCGGCGATCCCGGCGCAGCGTCCAAGGAAGCGCCCAAAAGCGCCGAAATGTGCAAGGCCTGCCATCAGCCCAATTTCCAGGGCGGCGCGCCGGCGCCGCGGCTCGCCGGCTTGAGCTACGATTATCTCCTGACTTCGATGAACGCCTTCGCCGACGGCAAGCGCACCAATAATCTCGACATGCCGGGATTCATGAAGGCGCTGTCGGAGGCCGACCGCGACGCGATCGCGCACTATCTCTCGGCCTTGTGATCGCGCTGCAAAGACGGCGTCAGCCGCTCGTCCCCGCGGAAGCGCATAGGCGCTAACATAGCTAACATAGCTGCGTTTCCCGGGCGCAGCGCAGCAAAAGCGCGTTCGCGCGCGTCTTCGACGCGCTATGGCGAAGCGGAGTGGTGCGCTGCAGACCCGGGATCGTAACAAGTTGCGGAGTCTGGGACGGTCCCGGAACAGCGGTGCACCGCCAGAGCGCGTCGAAGACGCGCGTTAACGCGCTTATGGCGCTGCACCGCATCCGGGAAACAAGGCTTATGTTAGCGCCTATGCGCGCAAGCGGGGACCCGGTTCCATCGTGCTTTCTGGATTCCCGCTTGCGCGGGAACGAGCGGAATTGATCGATGGGCCTGATGATCTCAACCCGTCGGAACCGCGCCGCGGCATTGCCGCGCATGGAACGCGCGTCATAGCGATCACGTTGATTCGGCAGGTGCTTTGACAGTCGCCCAGCATTTTTTGGAGGGCGCCATGACCACGATCGATCACGGACATCACGGCGACGGCAATCAGCCGCAACCGCCGGTCACCAACCGCGCGCATCCGCGCGTCTACACGATCCTGATCGCGCTGACGCTGTGGTTCATATTGGCCGTATGGGCGTTCTCTGGAGAGGGCGGCCTGGTCAACTATCTGCTGTTCGTTGTCAGCGCCTTCCTGTGTGTTGCGCTCGGCCTTACGCTCATTCTGTTCCGCGTCGGCCGCGCCCGCCGCACGGCGCAAGCCGATCAGCCGCCGCTGCGCGATTGGGTGCGATGGGATTACGAAACCCAGACCGGCCGGCTCGCCGGCTCGAGCGCGGCAGCCCAGATCCTGTTGCCGGTTGCAGCCGCGGCCGTCGGCATGACGGCTATCGGCATCGCCTACCACTTCGCCGGCGGTTGACCGCAGCGGAGCTCGGCGCCGCGGCATCTTTTTTAGTTACCCCAGTCGCCGCCGAATCTCGCGCCGCCGCCCCAAGAACTATAAGAACTATTGCCGGCGCTATTGCCCCAATCGTTGTTGCGCGGGCTCGCATAATAATAAGGGGAGCTGCCGCGGGCCTCGACGTCGCGTTCGGTCGCACCGCGTTCCCTCGGCCCATACGGTGGGCTCGACCCGTACGCATCGTAGCTGCGCCGATCGTGCTCCCGCGCATAGCGCCAAGCCATGCTCCTTGACCGGCGATTTTCCTTGGCCCGCAGCCTGGCGGCGCGCGAATGCACCGAATGCCCTGTGGGTTCCACGCGGTTGTAGAGCCCGGAGGCGGCCGGCGCAGGTCCCGTAATCTGCGGCCCGCCGGCGGGCGGTGCTGCCGCGGCGGCGAATTGCGGCGGTTGCGGGCTGCGCGATGCCGGCGGCGCGGCGGCAGGTTGCGGCGAGCCCGATGCGGGCGGCGCTACGGGCACGGGCGACGCAGCGGCCGGGGTCACAGGCGATTGCGGCGACCCATGGGCGTCGCCGACCATCTTCGCGGCGCTAGGCGCTTTCGCGCCGTTGGCGCTGGCGGCATCGACGATGATGGGCTTATTCGGTCGCCCGCTGTCCATGACGCCCAGCATGCTGACGCCGCCCGCAATGGCGCCGGCCGCCCCGGCAATGGCGACGACCTGCAGCGTGCGAACGAAGCGACCGAACCGGGCGGGCCAAGCCAATTCGGGATAGAGCAAGGGTGACATGCCGGCACCCGGTCATTTCCCAGGACGTCCAGGCAACGCACACACGCGCCGCCGTGTTCCGCGGCGCCCTTGCCGTACTGAAGACTTGCGATACTGAAGACTTGCGATACTGAAGAAAGGACAAGTCTGCGGGATGGCGGCGTTTGCGCACGTCACGACCCTACGATGCGCGTTTCTATTCCTCGGGCTCGGTCGTGAAGAACAGCGGGTAGCCCTTGCTCTTGCCCAGTTCGGTCGCTTCCTTGGCCTTGGTCTCGGCGACGTCGCGGGTGTAGACCGCGATCACGCAGGCACCCTTGGTGTGCGCCGTCATCATCACCCGGTAAGCCTGGTCGGCAGTCATGCGGAATACCGCCTTGAGCACCTGCACGACGAATTCGCGCGGCGTGTAATCGTCGTTGAGCAGAATGACCTTGTAGAGCGGCGACCGCTGCGTCTCGGTCTTGACCTTGGTCTGCGGCTTGACGAGGGTCTTGGTCATCACACGGAGCCCTCCGCAGCGAATGAACGGCACGGCGGGTTAGTATAATTCAATAGATCCGCCCGGCCCAGCAGTGCCGCGGGGCGCTCCTGCTCCAATCATGCGGGAACGCATCCAACCAATCAGCGTTATTAACGGCTCTACGATACCGCAGGGAGCAGCATGCATTTCGTCTGGATCGTCATCATCGGCTTTGTCGCCGGCATCATCGCCCGCCTGTTGGCGCCCGGAGCCAATAATCCGACCGGCTTCATCCTTACCACGTTGCTCGGCATCGCCGGCGCATTCGTGGCGAGCTTGATCGAGCGGGCGCTCGGTTTTTATGGACCGAACCACCGTGTCGGCCTGATCGGCGCGGTGATCGGTGCGATCGTCATTCTGTTCGTCTGGCACCGGCTGGTGACGCGCCGCGCCATCCCCGATCCAGGTCGGCGCACAGGGCTATAGCACTTGGCTAGAGATTGCCATTCAGCGCCTCGTCGTCACACCGCGTCGGAGCGCGCGGCGTTCGACCACGACGGCGCGTGGCGCGCCGCCAGCCGCGCCGCGGCCGGCCGGCGCCGCGATCATGGTGCGGCTGACGGACTTGCGATCGCCCAGGCGCAGCACCGCGCTCCTCGCCTCGCCGGCGGAGATTTGCATCAGCGCCGCCACGATCTCGGTCTGTGCACCGATGTCATCGGCCAGGCCCTGCGCGGCGAGCACCGCTTCTTCAACCGTCGGCGGGTCGCGACGCACCCGGCGGCGGCCGTCCTTTGTTTCCCAGATCGCGTCGTTCATGGGACGCCTCGCGATATCCAATTCTCGTGTGCTGCGCCTCATTATTGGCTCTACGCTGCAGTGCAGCAAGAGCATTGTGCGGCGCAATCACAAGAATGTCATCGCCAAGCGCCCCTGCAAAAGAGCAGGCGCCCGCGGCTGCTCCCTGCGCAGCCGCGACGCCGGCCCGAATTGCCGCCGATGCTGCGCTTAGCCGGCCGGCATCTCGCTGAACAGCACGCCGCCCTTGCCCTTGGCGGTCTTGGCGGTTTCGACGAGCGACACGGTGACCGCTTCCGGCTTGGCGCCGGCATTCTTCACCACGGCCGCGGTAATGTCTTTGATCAAACCGCGCTTCTGCTCAAGCGTGCGGCCTTCGAGCATGTAGACGACGACTTCCGGCATGACTGCCCTCCCATGTTTCGGATCCGGCGAGACGCACGAGCGGCAGCAGAGCCGGCGCTGACTTGCCTGACGATCAGGCGCATAATATCGGAAAGTTTGCGGGTGAGGCACAACAGGAGCTGACGATGAAACGTTTGGCCTTCGCAACCAGCCTCTGCGCTTTCGCGCTGATGATGGCCGCGCCCGCGCGCGCCGACTATGCCGTCGTCCAATTCGAGGACGGCTGGTGTCAGGTATGGTGGGACAGCACCGCCAATCCCTGGGGCACGACCTGGCGGAAACTGGTGATCGGACTGCCGACTTGGTCGGCGGCCGACGCCGCGCTTGCCGACGCCCGGGCGCAAGCCGTTTGCCGCGACTAATCCTGCCGCGTCAAAAAGCTCGGAGTGCCCATCGCGATGCTGCCGCAAACGCGGCGCTCGTGAACGTGCCCTCTCCCCTTGCGGGAGGGCTATTCGGCGGTTCAACAACAAAAGCTCGTAGGATGGGTTGAGCCCTGGCGAAACCCATCATCAAGCCGCGACGCTGCACGATGGGTTTCGCTTCGCTCAACCCATCCTACGCGCTACGGGAGGGCTGTTCGGCACGGTTCAACAACAAAAGCTCGTAGGATGGGTTGAGCCCTTGCGAAACCCATCATCAAGCCGCGACGCCGCACGATGGGTTTCGCTTCGCTCAACCCCATCCTACGCGCTGCGCTCATGCGGGCTAATCCTGCCGCTTTCTGACGCAGTAGGACGAAACGGGCGTCTGCAAATCTGTCCGGCGTTACAATGCGCTGCCCGCGCTGGTCGCGGGCATGCGCGTCGTAGCAATATGCATATGAAATTCAGTTCGCCGAGAACAGCGAACCCGTGCGGGAGCTGAACAGCCGGAGCAAAGGTTCGAAGCCGCTCTCGTCATGGTGCGGCTTCTTCGCCTCGCGGCTCGCCTGCCAGCGCCGAATCGCCTCGTAGCTCGACATGCGACGTTTCTTTGCCGCCGTCTTTTTGCTCAGCGCCGCATCGGGCAACAGCGCGGTATCCTCGTGAACGGGCGCCGCTGCCGGCTCCTCGATAGGCGCGGTGTGTGCCGGCGCGACGCCGTTTGCCGCATCGGGAGCGGCGACGACTTGCGGCGCCGCTGCCGCGTTCGCGGGGCCTGCACTCGCCGCGCCGATTGCGCCCGCCGGCGTGGGCTGTTGCGGGTTCGCGGCCGCAGCCGGCCGCGCTACCGCAGTCGCAGCCTGAGCCGGCACAGGAGCCGGCTGAGCTGGGGCTGGCGCCGCGACTGCTGACGCCGGATGAGCCGCCGGCACGCTGGTCACCAAGGCGTGAGCGGCGATCGAA
Organism: Xanthobacteraceae bacterium; assembly: GCA_030037885.1. GTDB lineage: Bacteria > Pseudomonadota > Alphaproteobacteria > Rhizobiales > Xanthobacteraceae > BOG-931. The sequence goes on from JASHPU010000238.1 coordinate 7,836, forward strand.
ACGTCGGCGGTGCTGCGCGACGCCGGATGCGCGACGAGCGCTACGACCACGCCCGCGCCGGCCGTGGCGCCGACCGCCATCGCCACCAGCGCAATGCGCAGTGTCCGCACAAAGCTCGGCGTCGGGGCAAGATAACCCCACTCCGGATGGAAATTCCCGGCGGAACGCATTGTCCTACCGCAACCTCTCCGGCAGGACGAACCTTGTCCGCCTGCCGCTGCACCTGCCCGCTAACAAACCTGCCAACGCCACACCCCAGGACGCGTTCCTACAGGACGCGTCCCTGCAGGACGCGTTCTTGGATGTCGCCGGGCCGGATCGGGCGGTTCGCCGACTCCGTGCTGGCTTACCGGCGATGGTGGAACCCGGCAAGCCGTTGACAAACGGAATCCACCGACTGTTGCCGATCGGCATCAGACGGCCGCTGCCGCAGCACCGGGTTTTGTCGCCTTGCCACGCCGGACGGCCACATTTGTCCGCAATTGCCACGATTTTGCCGCTGCGGCGAAAAGCCGACTGCGTCACGCCGGCCGCCGCAGCCGGCACGCCGACAAGACGCGGCACGGCGAAGCCGCTAAGGTCGCGCTCGCCGCGTCCGGCCGGCCGCGCCCGAGCGCATGCCGGCGCCAACAATGGCGCAGCAGCAAACGAGGAAGCTTCATGACCGTCTCGATGTACAAAATTTCCGTGCCGATCTTCGTGCAATTTCTCACCAGCCTCGCGGCCGTTCTCGACAAGGCCGCGGCGCATTGCGAGACCAGGAAGATCGAGCCGTCGGCGCTGCTTGGCGCGCGGCTGTTTCCCGACATGTATCCGCTGTCGCGCCAGGTGCGCGCGGCGAGCGATCATGCGGTCAACGCGACGGCGCGGCTTGCCGGCGTCGACCCGCCCGCACTGGCGGGCGGCGAGGCAAGCTTCGCCGAGCTCAAGGAGCGCCTCGGCCAAGCCATCGCTTTCGTCAAAGGTTTCAAGGCGGCGCAGATCGACGGCACCGAGGACAAGCCGATCAAGATCACGTTTCCGAGCGGCGCCACGCGCGACTTCACCGGACAGTCGCTGCTGCTCAACAACACGCTGCCGAATTTCTATTTCCATTGCACCACCGCTTACGACATCGTCCGGCATTGCGGCATCGAGTTGGGCAAGCGCGATTTCATGGGGACGCCGGTCTCCTTGTAACCGCTCTCCATTTTACGACGCAGCGCTGATCGCCGGCGCGCCGGAATCCAGATCGTCGCCGCCGAGCCGGTGGCCGAGCCACGACGGAATGCCGCCGATCGCCATGACGGCGTGCAGCGTGGCGCTGACCACGTGATCCCTCATGGCGAGCGTCGTGGCGACCAGCGGACTGTGCTCTGGCGCAGCCGGCGGCGCGGCATTGTCCTCCAAGCCGGCGATCGCGAGCGGCGTCGGCGTCCCTTGCGGTGCGGCGGGCGAAACAACGCGCGGCGCCGGCGCCGGCGACACGGCAGCGACAGCAACCGCTTTAGCGCGGGCCGCCGCC
>JASHPU010000239.1 GCA_030037885.1 Xanthobacteraceae bacterium
CGGAACAGTTTTCGTTGGACGAAGCTGGAACGGCGAGTTTCAACGCCACCAGCAATGAAGGATTTGCCGCAGCGAAATGGGTGAACACGTCGGCTCGTCTCAGGACAGCATCGGCGGCAGGACAGCGACCGTCGGCGCGCGCGCCGTCAAGGCTCATGGCGGCGGCGATCATGGCGCATTCAACGTCGCTCATTGGCTGAACCGCGGCCAGCATGGCGGCAGTGAACTGGCCATCAGTGAGCCCGTTCAATTTTTCCAACAAGTCCAGCCGCTCGCCGGCCGGGAGATTCGCCGGGGCCAGAGCGCGCTTCAACAGCGCGGCGCATAGGACGGTTCGGCGATACCCTGCTGGCACGCGGCCGATCGCTTCCTGGTCGATTGTGGTCATCGACCAGGCTCCACAACGGAATACTCCGCGTCGATCGGCGGCCGCGGCGCCGGCAACCCGGCGCGCCGCGCCAGTTCAGCAATACGCGCAAGAACCTCCTGGGTTGCTGCGAGGGAAGGTGGCCGATCGTCTTGAACCTTGACGACGTGTTCCACCGGATCCACGCGATCAATAACCGCGTTGATGGCTCGCATGTGGTCGCGGTGCTTCGGATTGCGGATCACTTCTTTGAGCGCCTTGACTGCTTCGGGCGGCAGCGTGCGCACAACGGCGTGCGAATACTCCGCGATGGCGGCGCGCGTGCGCGGATCGTGCACAACCCTGTTTGCCATCACCGAAAGCGCCTTATCGGTGCTGGTCGCCGTGCCGTATCCGGCGGCGCGGGCGGCATAGATCAACAGGCCATCCCCCTTTGCCGGCGCCTCCTCGTCGTACAGCGCCATCACAAAGCGGCGTTGCTTGTCGGTTGGCAGCGCCTGCATTGCGGGCCCGAACTCGACGGGAAGCGACTCGTCGTCTTTTTGGTCCGCGCTCATACTGCCTCTGTGTAGCCGCCAACCTTCACGATGTTGCAAAGAATCATCTGCCGGACCGCATCACGGTCGCGGTTGCGGTATTTTTCGACCCATTCTTTGTTGCTGAGGAGGTCGGCCTTGAACTTCATCACGGCGTCATATTCGGACTTCGGCACCGGCCGGCCTTCGAAAAGCTGCCGCGTCGCTTCGGGACTGATGCCGAGCGCCCGCAAATCCGCGGCGGCGACCATCTGCTTGAAGGTTGTGAGCGCGCCGTCGCTGACTGTTTCGATCTCATGCACCGGCGCCGTTCCCGCAATCACCTGGTCAAGACGATCGCCAGCGCCCAATTTGGCGGTGAGCGCTTCTTGCATTTGCTGGCGCTCGATTACGCCACCCGCGAGATACCGCGAGCGCCATGTTGGATCGGCAAGCAATGTTTGTTCGGGACTGGCCGGCGCCGCGGACGCGGCCTTGTACGCCGCGTGCCGTTCTTGGAGCGCGGCCGTGGCCTGCTCGGGCGTCATCGCGGCAATTTCGGCGTGCGTTGGCGTGCTCATGCTGCGGTTTCCTTCGTCCTCGCGCGCTCAAGAATGATGCCCTCGCAGGCGCGAATTTCGTTCGAAAGCTGATTGAAGTCATCGATCCAGCCCGGACCCCCCATTTCCTTGATCCGCGCCAGCCTGCTTTTTGCTTCTGTCAGGTCGGCAACAGTCGAGATCATCGGCCGCGCCGGTGCCGCCGCCGGCGGCTTCCAGTTGGGCGACAAATCGACCCACGCTCGCGCCAGAGCCAAAATCTCGATTGAGACTTTCACGTACTCAGCACGTGCGCTGGCCGATCGTTTAAGACAAAGCTCGTGCTGCCGGGCGAGCAGTGCATTCAGTTGATCGCGCATGCTCGGCCTCCACTACGCCGCCTGAGCCGGCGGCAGCACGGCGCCGCCGAGCTGCAGGCCAGTGACCACGAAATGACGCAAATAGTTCGGGACGGATCGCTGCTCCGCCGCGGCGCGGCGCTCGATCTCCAACGCCTCCCGCGTGGTGAACCGCGCCTCGATCCGAACCGTAGGCTTGTCCTCATCCATGTGCCATGTCCCTCCGTTTGCCCAGCCGTGTGGCGCCTGCCAGCGCCGGGCCAGATGTTCATTTTCGGCGTGACCGGCGCGAGCCGGGGCCAACTCGTCTGCAACGCGGCGTGTCCAGCTACGGGGCCGCACTCACCGGGCTACAGCGTGTCCTGAAAGTCAGGTGCAATCCTGAAATCAGGGGCGGCAGCAACACTCCGGCCAACTCATGCGCAAAGACATACGCGGGTCGCCAGAATCCGCAACGCATCGATAGGACCCGAAAAATGCCGAACGGGTTTTTCAGAGGGGTCCGCGAAAATGGAGAAGGAGAGCGCTTTGCGCGCGCGCGCCGAGTTCCGGCCTCACCCCCGGCATACCCCCGGTCTTTCGGCCGAAAGCGACGCATGTGTCGGATTTGATGGCCCGGTGAAAACGGTCGGCGAGCAGGGAGGGGCCGTATTAGCTGGCAACACGCGGTGGCGCCGCGCTTCCCATGCGCTTCCCACACACAACAGATCACGCCGAATGTGTCGGATTTACCGCATAAATCGCGATGAAACCAACAGTCTGCCGCACTGCGGGCGTCTTCGGGCCGAGAACGCCGTACGCAAAATCGCCACGCTAACGCTTGTGCGCCTCGATTGAGCTGATTTCATGGGGCTTTCTTGCTGTACGGTAACATCGAACCGTACACCAACCGTACAGCACCGTACACCGTACAAAGGCCATCCATACGGCTGTACGGTACGGTTCCGCCTCTCTATAGAGCGGACCGTACCGTACACCGTAGCCCGGCTGCTTAGTCCTCAGTGAGCGCGGTTCCAGCGAAGGGATTAGGATGCCAGCGAACGGCAGCTGCTCGACGGGCGCTGGCGCTGCGCTGCTCGGCGGTCATCTGTAGTAGTTGGCGCGCCCTCATACGCTGACCCCAACGGGTGCCACGATTACGCCGCCAATCCTGTCGAGCGGGCTTGCGCTCGCCGGCATTTACGCCGGCATGGTTTTGCTGTTCGGTGTTCATCGCGGCGTCGGGGCGGACCTGGAGCACGATTTCGAGGTCGAGCGCGGCCAATATCCAGCGCAGCGACACAGGGCCGAATTTCATAGCCGCTTTGGGCGAAAGCAGCTTACTTGAGTGTCCGTCCGCCAAGCCGGCGCGACGGTCGAGCGCCTGGCGAGTGACACGGTGGTGCGAACAGAATGCCGCGATGGCGTCGCGCAATTGCTCATAGGTGTGGCAAACCGCAATCTGGCGCGGCGCGGTGCCGTCGTTGTCCACGCCGCTCATGCGATGGCGCGCCACACGCGGTCGCCATCCACGCCGATCAAGTGCTTAGCCTGAAGGCGGTGGCTGAGTTCAGCGAAGCGCGCTCGTGGATTCTTGGCGTCGGGGTCGAGCACACCGCGGCGGTACAGTTCATCGCGCCATTGGTCGGTTGTGACTGACCTAAGGCCGGGCGGCAGACCGGCCTTAGGCGGCAGGTCAACGCCGTGTGCTAGCGTCGCCTCGGCTAAGGCTTCGATCGCAAGCCGTTGCTGGTCGCTCAGGTTACGATGTGCTGCCGCGGCGGGCGGGATGATTTCGCCCGACAGGATGTACGTGCGCACCGGGTCGCCGTCGTCATCCGGTCCGAAATCGTACGGCTCGAGTCTGAAGCTGGTCAGCGGCCCGTCGGGCTGATCGTTCGCCTTCTTAACCACGGCCGTTTTGGTGATGTCGCCGCTGATCTGTACGAGGAGGTCAACGTCGGCCAGCTTGGCATTCGATCCGCGCTCGCCTTTGCTCGTGTCCTTCCCGGTGTGGCCGATCGTTGCGATGTGCACATTGGCCTTGTTGAGCACCCGCCGCAAATTCGCTAAAGCGGCGTTCTGATCTTTGGCTTGGCTTTCGTCGCCGTGTCCGGCGCCGATGCCCTTGGCATACGTGTCGAAGATGGCAAGGCCGACCTCGTGGCCGAAGTGGCCCTCGGCTTGTTTGATGGCCTCCAGGATGGTGTTGACGCAACTTGGCGCGATCAGATCGACCACATGGCTGGAAACGGCGATCGGCAATTTGGGCGAGAGGTCATCCCGCAGTCGATAGGCAACCAGCCGCCGCTTGACCAGATCAGCGCGTTCCAAGGCAAAATAAACTGCGCCACATTTGCCCTTGTTGCGATAGCCCCGCCAATCCGCGCCATTCGTTAGATGCACGGTGATGTCGGTCAGCAGGGCAGACTTGCCGCTCCCCGGCGCCCCAATCCAACTTGAAGTCTCGCCGCGGGCGATGACGTTTTTGATCAGCCACGGCTTCGGCGTCACATCGCCAAGATCGCCGAAGTAGCTGAGAGGGATTGTTTCGCTTTGCGGCGTCCGGCGAGCGGCCGTCACAGCGGCGTCGTACTGCTTCGCGCGCTCGTAAGTCTGCTCGTCGAAGTCGATCACTGACGACGCCCTCCGAAAGGATCGCGCGCCAGCAGTCCCCAGCGGATCAGATGTGCGACCGTTTCGAAGCTGTGCGGCAGCACCCCGCTCCTGTTGCGGCTCGCCTGGTTCCAGATGAGCCCAGTCGAGAATGCGAATCCCCAAAATTCGTGCTCGATTACGTCTTGGGCTCCTAAGTTGCGCGCCGCCATCACGGCCGCCCAAAAGATCAGCGCTCTTTCCGGCCGCGACTGCGCCCTGCTCAGGTCGGTCCGCACGCGCTCAACGGCGTCGGTCAGCAAATCAATGGCGATCGGCGGGGCAAGCGGCTTCACGGCCGGCCGCCTTTGCGGATCAACCCAAGCTCGCGCGCTGTTGCAAGGGCTTTGTTGATGGCGCTGGCAAGTTCGGGAAGCCTGATGACGGCGAGCGCGAGCCCCTTCTTTGTCGCCTGCAATTTTCCTTCGCCGTTGGTGAAGTGCTTGCGCACGTCGACCAGCGCGCAGCCCTCAAATTCGCAGAGCTGCACGCGAACCGCTTCGCCGCGGCGGTTTGCCCAAAAGTCGGCGACAATAAGGGGCTCGGGGATGGCGACACGCCGCACACGAGGTCGGTTGGTCATCGGCGGCTCCATTTGAGGAGCGCGCGGATACGTTGAGGCGGACGGCTTGGCAGGTTACTTGGTCGGGTGTTGAGAATGGCCCTGCCGAGCCCGCGCCTGATCCGCGCGGGTTTCGGTGTTTTAAGCGAACTTGGGCTCGGTCCCGCGCACCACGGCGCGAAGATCACCAACGCGCCGGCCGCGGCGGCGCTTGCTGATCTGGCGAGCCGGGACCAGGTTATTGCGCCGCAAGGTCCAGACGGAGATCGAGAGGATTTCGGCCGCGACGGGATCGGGCACGATCGCATCGTCGGGCAAGCGGTCGAAGCCGGAAAGCTTCTCGCGTTGGCTGGGGGACATGAGCACCTCCATTAGCGATGCTCACGCCTTCTAATGCTCGCGCTTGACAAAGCACGCGGCAACGGCGGCATGCCGCCGTTGCTTTGGCTGCCGCGCTACTTGCGGCCCGCCGCTCGCAAGATCGTGTCCTTGCCAATGTTGGCAAAGGGAAGGTCCCGCGCGGCACAGTCTGATTTCAGCCAATCAATTACCTGCGTGCACAATAGATCGTTTGGTAACAACGCTTGGCTGGGCACTCCATTGGTCCAAAGTGAAGCTATTGCTTCAGTTGCCCGCGTGCGTTTGTTTCCGCTCGGCGCGGCTGTTTGTTTCAGGGCTGCCGGCACGCTTCGGTCAAGCCAATCCACAAAGTCACTTCTGCTAAAACGTGTCGCACCGGATCGGAGGTGCATACCGACAACGCCGTCATCGGCTGTCAACAATATGGAGCGCCAGTCGGGCCGTACCTCGCCCGACTGAAGGGCGCGCCGCACCAATGCCTCCGCGTGACCAACGCTGCCGCCTCGTTCGTCAGTTATAATCTTCACGGCCTCGCCAAAGGTGATTGAACGATCGTCGGGCATGGCCTACGACCTTCACGCCTCGCGCCGCAGCGGCGTCACGTTGCTTGCTCGGTTTTCCACAATGGCAATCAGATGCGAGGCCCATAGGTCGAGCGCCGTCCGCTTCTCGCGCTCGTAGCTCGATCGCTGATAGATACCCGCCACGCCGGCCTTATGGCCGCTGACGTGATTTAGGATTGCCTCGATGACGTGCGGCTGAATCCCAAGCCCGGTTGCCAACTCGCGCTCATGCTTTGGCAGTTTGGCGAGCTGGTGTGCCTCCATGCCGCCGCCGGCATAGGTTGCGAATGTCCGGCGCAAATCATGCAGCGTCCAATGGGCGATCGGCTTGCCACCGTTCGCTTTCTTGATCCGCTCGTCCAATCGCTCTTTGCTTTTTGACCAGCCGGAAAAGCCGCCCTGCCCTCGCCCGAACACCAAGTCGCGATCGGCGTCTTGCGGCTCGCGGGCTTCGATGATGCTGAGCGCGCCTGGCGCGAGCGGCACGGTATGCGGTCGCTTGTTCTTCGTGCGCTCGGGTGCCAGCACGATCAGCGCCTCGTGAATCTCGCTCCTTTGCAGGCTACCGATTTCGTTTTCGCGCTGTCCTGTAAGCGCCAGCAATTTAACGATTGCGCCATAGTCGTCGTCGCCGAGCGCGTTCCAGACCAGGCGCAGTTCCGACGGCGCAAGCACGCGGTCGCGCGATCGCTCCTCATTCTTCGCGGTGCCGAGCACCGGATTGGTCGCGGCAAGCGCCTGCTGCATCGTCCAAGCGAAGAACGTCGATAGTGACGTGCGCACGCGGTTTGCAGTCACGGCGCCGCTGTTCTTCGCCACCGTGGTCAGTATCGACGCAATGTCCGCTTGGCTGATCTTGGCGACCTGCAGCTCGTTCAGGTTCTTGGCGTGCTTCGTCAGGTGGCGGTCGATCTCGGCATGAGCGCGCGGTCGATAACGAGGCCGCAGCGTTTCGAGAAATTGCGCTGCCGTCACGCCGTACGTCTGCGCGGCCTTTACCTTGGCGTCCGCCTTGTCGCTGGCCGGGTCCTCGCCGAGCCGCACACGGGCGTCAAGCTTATCGATAATCTTGCGGATGTTGGCGACGCGCTCGGGGGTCGCTTTGCCGAGCGTCATGCGGCGCTGCTTACTGCCGAGCTTGTACTGAAAGACGAATGTGCGCGATCCGCGCTCGCGCAACCGAAGCCCGAACCCGGGCACATCGTCATCGAAGAAAATCGCTTCGCTCTTGCCGCCCGGCAGAGTTTGCGTGCGCACCGTCGTTGCCGTCAGCTTCATGGTTTTGCCCCATCGAAAGGCCGCCTGGGAAGATCATGGGAAGATCGCTGGCGCCCGTCCGTGCTCCCTCACGCTTCCCTAACGCTGATGGTATGTGGGCGATTTCAGCGGTTTACAAGGGAAAACTGTTGGTCTTGCTCTTTCGTGCCCGCTTATGCACAAGGACAAGAACAGCCTTCTAAGCTGAAGGTCGCAGGTTCGAATCCTGCCGGGGTCGCCAACCAACGACGGTCCGTTCCGGACACATAGGCTCCAGATTATACCGGAGACATGCTTTGAGGGCAGTAGAGCCCGGAACGAACCTTGCAAATCGGGCGTCAAGTTTGTGATCGGCTGGATCAAGCTTCACACCACTGCTGAAAACCAGGGACGCTCACCAGCCCGCTGTCATCTGCTTTCGCGACACGTTGAACTCGCCGGCAACGCTTCCAGGCGAAAGCTTCAAGCGTTGCGCCGCGGCCAACGCTACAGCTATTACAGAGGCAGAGGGATTTACAGCTACTCTGGTGGCGGCAACTGCCACCTCGTTCGTCACCCGGTAAGCGGACGTCTCGTGAGAGTCTGCCGTTAGTCAGGTGAGGCGGCCGTCTCCCCGCCGCTCGGCTTTTCGCGCTTGGCGGCGGGGCCGCTCCACTGTTTGTAATCCCAATTCGAGGTCGCGCCGCAGCTTTACGTTTAACCGCGCTACTCAGCGGTGGAACGTTGGCGAAATGATCCGTAAGTGTTTCGGCTAAGGTGCCGCGCTCAGCGCCCGCACCTTGCTTGCCGAGATCGCCTCAGTCTCTTCGTCGAGCATGATGCGCTCGACCTTGTAGCCGACATCGCGGCCGTAGAAGACATTGGTGATGTTCGGCACCGGCACGATGACGAAGCGCCCGGCGTAGGGCGCGAGCGCGGTTTCGATGCGCTGCTTGACGGCGAAGTAGGGCAGCGGATTCTTGGCGTCGATGCCGTGGGTATTGCGCACGGCAATGCAGACTTGGCCGACCCGGCGCAAGCCCTCCTCGATCAGCCGCTGATGGCCGCGGTGGAACGGTTGGTAACGACCGACAAACAGAGCCGTGGGGCGCTGTGGATCGAACGGCGGCCGCAACAGCGCCAGCGCCTTCTCGGCCCAAAACTGTGGCGCCCCCTCCGCGGGCACCCGCAGATCGAAATGCTCCGGCTGCGCGAACATCCGGTTGGTGTCCTCGAAGCGGCCGGCGACGATGCGGTCGAGCCAGATGGTGAAGGCATCGCCGAACGCGGCGCGAGTGTCCGGCGTCGGGCAGATGAAGTCGGCAATCACCGTGCCGCCGGCCTCGACCACGCGGTCGCACATCCAACCCATGCGCTTGGCGTGCTCGATACGGTCATCGAGCGAAAAGCCGAGATCGCGCGAAAGATTGGCGCGTACCGCATCGGCATTGAACACCACCGCATTGAGTAGCGGCGCCAAGGCGTTGGCGAGCGTGGTCTTGCCAGCACCCGGCAGGCCCATGATGAGGATTTTGCGATTCACTTTGTTCCCCTGACCCTCGCTGACTTGTCGGGCAACCAATATGCGAGATCGAACCGCGATGCAATTGTGGCCGGGCCGCCGCCAAGGCTGGCGTCGTCATGCGGCTGTTGCTGCGGCAACGCGACACGCTCGTGCGACACTGCACCATCCAGCATTCCGCCAGGCGATACGCATTGATAAAGCGGGGGTGACCATGGAGAGACCGACATGGTTACCGACGCGGTGCTTTGGCTGCTTCTGCTGGCGGCGATCGGCTGGATCACATTGGGCTGTCGCGCTACCCGGCGGCAGCCGGTGCCGCAGCGCAATGACGTCCCACGCGACCGGCTCGACCGCGCGGCTTGAACTCCCAATGCCCCTCCTCCCGCGGCTGATTAGCCCAAAAGCCAATCATTGTTGCATGCCGACGCGCGGCGACTAGCCGGCTTTCGGCGGCCGGGGCTATGGTGAGGCGAGACGCCGCATTCAAGCAAGCAATACCGGCGGCCTGATCGGAGGAGACGATGACCCATTCAGCCTCGCCTCGTGTACGTCCAACCCGCCGCCACGTTTTGAAAGCCGCCGCGCTCGGCTCGGCAGCGGCCTTTGCGGCGCCGTATGTGTGGACGAGCTACGCCGCCGGTACCTTGTGACGCTGGGCTGCTGGGACCACTTGGTCCCCGGCGCCAACAACACGCTTACCGCGCTGTGCAACGAATGGGCGCCAAGAACCATGTCGAGGTGAAGATTGACTACATCACCTCCCAGGGCGAGAAGGACAAGCTGACCGCCGCCGCCGAGGCGCAAGCCGGCACCGGTCACGACATCATGTCCCATCGCGACTGGAACATCCGCATCCACGCCGATGTGCTGGAGCCGCTCAACGACGTGGCCGACGCGCTCGTCAAGCAATACGGCCCGATCAGCCCGGTGTCGGAATATTTGGCCAAGATCAAGGGCGTGTGGCGCGGCATCCCGACCACCGTCGGCAGCCAGATCAAGCCGTGCTGCTCGACGCTGCCGATGATGCACAACATCATTGCCATTACCGTGCTGTTCTCGCTGATCGTCACGTTCGCCAATTTCGACATCGTGCAGATCATGACCGGGGGTGGCCCGCGCAACACCCCGCATGTGTTCGCCACTTACGCCTTCATGCTCGGCATCCGCTCCGGCGACCTGCCGCTCGGCGCCGCCACCTCGCTGTTCATGTTCCCGATCCTGGCGATCGCCGCCGTGTTCATCCTGCGCGGCGTGCGCAAGCGCGGCAGGGAGATCGGATGAGCACGGCCGCGGGCGCGCTGCGCCGCGCCCCATTACGCGCCAGCCTGTCGCGCAACCGGCGCTGGGCGCTGATCACCTCCTACGTGTTCCTGGTGATCTTCGCCATCTTCTTTCTCGTCCCGCCCTATTCCATGATCGTCACGGCGCTCAAGAGCGACGCCGAGGTCGCGCGCATGGCGACCAATCCGTGGATCATCGCCAACGGCATCACGTTCGATCAGTTCCGCATCCTGCTCACCCAGGCCGACTTTCTGATCTTCTTCAAGAACACACTGATCGTGACGCTGTGCGTGGTGGCGATCACCATGGTGGTCAGCGTGCTCGCCGCCTTCTCGCTCGGCCGCATGCGGTTCTGGGGCTCCGGCATCCTGGCGACCGGAATCTTTCTCACTTACCTCGTGCCGGACACACTCTTGTTTATTCCGCTGTTCCAGATCGTCAAGGCGGTCGGGCTGCTGAATTCCTACTGGGGCATGGTGCTGGTCTATCCGACGCTGACCGTGCCGTTCTGCACCTGGATCATGATCGGCTATTTCCAGTCGATTCCGAAGGAGCTCGACGAGGCGGCGTTGATCGATGGCGCGAGCCACATGCAGATGCTCACCAAGATCTTCATTCCGGTGGCGTTGCCCGGCATCATCGCGGCGACGATCTTCGCCTTCACCGTGTCGTGGGCCGAGTTCGTCTATCCGATGGCGTTCCTCTATTCGCCGGACCAGCAGGTGCTCACCGTCGGCACCGTGATGAGCCTCATTCGCGCCGACGTCTACAAGTGGGGCATGCTGATGGCCGGCGCGCTCATCGCCGCGGCGCCGCCGCTCGTCATCTACGCCTTCCTGATGGATTACTACATCGCCGGCCTGACCGCGGGCGCCACCAAGGGCTGAACCGAGCGGGACAGATGGCGGAAGTCGCGTTGCGTAACGTCACCAAGCGCTTCGACGACGTCGAGGCGGTGCGCAGCATCAGCCTCGATATTCCCAACAACGAATTCGTCGTGCTGGTCGGCCCGTCCGGCTGCGGCAAGTCGACGACCTTGCGCATGGTGGCGGGGCTCGAGGAGGTTTCCGCAGGCGACATCTATATCGGCGGCGAGCTCGTCAACGACCTGCCGCCGAAGGACCGCGACATCGCCATGGTGTTCCAGAACTACGCGCTGTACCCGCACATGACGGCGTTCGAGAACATGTCGTTCGGGCTGAAGCTGCGCAAGTTCTCCAAGGAGAAGATCAAGAAACGGGTCGACAGCGCCGCGCGCATCCTCGACATCGTGCCGTTGCTCGACCGCAAGCCGAAGGCGCTGTCCGGCGGTCAGCGCCAGCGCCTCGCCATGGGCCGCGCCATCGTGCGCGATCCGAAGGTTTTTCTGTTCGACGAGTCGTTGTCGAACCTCGATGCCAAGCTGCGCGTGCAGATGCGCACCGAGATCAAGCGCGTGCACCAGATGGTCAAGACCACGACGGTCTACGTCACCCACGACCAGGTCGAGGCAATGACGCTCGCCGACCGCGTGGTGGTGATGAACAACGGCGCCATCGAGCAGATCGCCACGCCCCAGGAGCTTTATCACAATCCGAAGACGCGCTTCGTCGCCGGCTTCATCGGCTCGCCGGCGATGAATTTTTTGCGCTGCCGGCTCGAAGGCAACGGCACAGGCCGGCACGTGCGGCTGTCCGACACCATCAGGCTGCCGGTGCCGGCCTCGCGCGCGGCGCGCTACGCGGCGCTCGACAGCAAGGAGCTTTTGCTCGGGCTGCGCCCCGAGCACATCACCGAGCCGCGGCGGAGCGACCGCGATCAAGCCCGCGAGTTCGCCGCATGCACATCGACCCGCAAAGCGGCGCGGTGCTCTAACCCGAAATACCGAGAATTGCTTCGATTCCGGATCGCCGCGAAGCGGCGAGTCCGGAATCCATAAGCCCCGTGCCGGGATTATGGATTCCGGGCGCCTCGCTTCGCTCGGCCCCGGAATGACGAATCCGATAAATCAAAAACCCGCCGGGGCGCTGCCGCCCCGGCGCTTACGTTGAGTACGCCGCGACGCCGGATCAGGCGTCGTATTCGGCCGAAATATCCTTGCCGGTATAATCCGGCATCATCGCCGCCGAAATCAGGCTGACGACGGCGCACAGCGCGATGTAGATCGCGATGGCGTAGCCGGATTTGTACGCCGCGAACAGCGCCGTGGCGATGATCGGCGACGGCCCGCCCGCAATCAAGGACGCGAGCTGATAGCCGAGCGACGAACCGCTGTAGCGCAGCCGCGGCGTGAACGACTCGGCGATCAGCGCCGCCTGGGGGCCGTACTGCAGATCGTGGGGGATGAGCGACAACACGATGGCGATGAACACCAGCACGGGAGACGCAGTATCCACCATGGCGAAATAAATGAACCCGAACACGCCCATCACCGCGGCGCCGATCAGATACATGTTCTTGCGCCCGATCCGGTCGGACAGATGGCCGGCAAACGGGATGGTGAAGAACGACACCACCGCCGCCACCATCACGGCGGCGAGAATCAAATCACGCGACATTTTCAGCGTGCCGACGGTGTAGGCGAAGACGAACGCCGTAAAGATGTAGAATGGTGCCTGCTCCGCCATGCGCAAGAGCGCCGACAGGATGATCTCCTTGGGTTGCTTCTTGATGACCTCGACAATTGGCGCGCTTTCGATCTTGTTCTGATCCAGGAGCTTCTGGAACACCGGCGTCTCGAGAATGCCGAGCCGAATCCACAGCCCGACGCCGACCAGAATGATCGACAACACGAACGGGATACGCCAGCCCCAGACCGCGAATTGATCACCCGACAGGTAGCTGAACAGCGCGACCGCCCCGGTCGACAGCAGCAACCCGCAGGGCACGCCGAATTGCGGCCATGAGGCGACGAGACCGCGGTGATTATGCCGGCGCGCCCATTCCATCGACATCAGCACCGAGCCGCCCCACTCGCCGCCGACGCCGAGGCCTTGAAATACGCGCAGGACGGTCAGAAGAATAGCGCCCCAGATGCCGATCGAGGCGTAGCTCGGTACGAAAGCGATGAGAAAAGTGCCGATGCCCATGCACAGCAGCGTGGCGATCAGCGTCGCCTTGCGGCCGATGCGGTCGCCGTAATGGCCGAAAATTGCTGCTCCGATCGGGCGAGCGGCGAAGCCGATGAAATAGGTGCCGAAGGAGAGCAATGTTGCCGAAAGTGGATCTTCGTGGGGAAAATAGAGCTTGCCGAAGATCAGGCCGGCCGCGGTGCCGTAGATGAAGAAGTCGTACCACTCGATCGCGGTACCGACCGTCGACGCAATGACGGCCCTGCGCAGATTGGCGCTGTGTTCTGCCTCGGGCAGCGAGCCGTAAGTCGATGCCATTGCCATGGCCTTCCTCCCCCCTTCGTGTTGCTGGGAGCGGGCCTGTCGACGGCCCTTCTCCGCAACCGACGATACGTCAGGAAGCGGCCTATTGCTATAGACGTAAGGCCGACTTTGCCGCATCAGGCGACACGGCGACCCCGCAGCGGCGCAAGCGCAAGAAATCCGCGGCGTGCCGGGAAATTCCGCCCGGCGGAACCCAAAGCCGCATCGAGACTCCCGCCTACTGGGTCGGCTTGCTGGCCGCCATCACGGTCACCGGCGTGTTGCGGTAATAGTCCGGGAACAGGCGCTTCAGATTTTCGACCTTGGGCAGGTCGTTGAAGACGATGTACGGGTAGTCCGGGTGCAGCACCAGGAAATCCTGGTGATAATTCTCTGCCGGATAGAAGCCGGTGAATGCCTCAAGCTTCGTTACAATCGTCGCGGGAAAAACGTGAGCCTTGTCGAGCTGTGCAATATAGGCCTCGGCGATTCGCTTTTGCCCGTTGTTGGCGTAGAAGATCGCCGAGCGATAGGAAGGACCACTATCGGGACCCTGATAATTCAACTCGGTCGGATTGTGCGCGACCGAAAAATAAATCTGCAAAATCTTGCCGTAGGAAATTCGCTTCGGGTCATAGGTAATCTGTACCGACTCGGCGTGGCCGGTCCGCTCGGTGCCGACCATCTCATAGTGTGCCGTTTCCTTGCTGCCGCCGGAATATCCCGATACCGCCTGAACGACACCTTTGGTGTGTTCAAAGACCCCTTGGACCCCCCAGAAGCAGCCCCCAGCCAGCACGATGGTCTGCAATCCGCCGCCGGCGGGCACCGCTGCATCGACCGCTGGAGGTGGAATCACCACGGCCGGCTCCGCGGCCTTGGCCAACAGCGTGGCGCCAAGCACAAACGTTGCCGCGAACGCGGTTCCATAAAGCAGGCCGCGCATCGAGAACCGCCGACCGCCTCGCACCAAGAACCTGCCCATAATCTGCTCCTCCATCGCTGCTCCCCGGATTCGCGCCGCTTGAGCGGTCCGACGTGCGGGATTTTTAGAACATCTTTCACCAGCGGAGCCAATCACATTCCCACCCGCACGGCTCGCGCTCCGCTCACGGTGGCGTGTGGCTGATTGCACCCGTGGTGGGGCGCTGCCTAGCTGCCGACAAAATCGAGCACGGCTTTGGCCACGGCCTCGGATTGTTCGAGATGCGGCAGGTGGCCGGCCTGAGCGACCAGCTTGACCCGGGCGCCGCGAATGCCCTTGGCGAATTCCTCGGCGTAAGCGGGCGAAATAATGCGGTCGCTGTCGCCCCAAACCAGCAAGGTCGGCGCCGCGACTCGATGAATGCGGTTCTTCAATCCGCGGTCGGGCACCGGCCAGACGAACTTGCCGGTGCAGGCTTGCGCCCAGACGAACGGCGCCAGCACGGCAGCGCGCTCGTTGGGGTCGGCGGGCGTGGCAAAGAAGGTTTGGGCGGCAGCGCCTTGCGGGTCGGCGAACAGCGATGGTCGACGCTCGTCATCGCGCAACACC
This sequence comes from Xanthobacteraceae bacterium, assembly GCA_030037885.1. GTDB lineage: Bacteria > Pseudomonadota > Alphaproteobacteria > Rhizobiales > Xanthobacteraceae > BOG-931. The sequence goes on from JASHPU010000239.1 coordinate 14,829, forward strand.
ATCCAGTTCTTGACCGGATTGTCGTCGCGCCAGAGCCCGATCGGGTCGATCAGCGCCAGCTTGCTCACCGATCCCGGCGCCGCAGCGGCAAACTCGGCGGCAACAAGCCCGCCGAACGAATGACCCACGAGCGCGAACGGCGCGGCAAGCTGCAAGCGATCGAACAGCTCGCCGTAACAGACGACAAGATCGAGCCAGCCGGTAAGCGCGTGCACGGCGCTTTCGTCGCCGGGCGTGGTGCCCGGATGCCGCGGCGCATAAACCGTGCAGGCCTCGGCCAAGCGCGCCACAAAGGTGCGGTCGGGCGGCAGCCCCCACGGCCCGTGCAGATAGACGAGCGCCGGGCCGTTGCCGGACATCTCGACTTCGGTCTCGATCCGGTCCTGCCACAGCCGGATTCTGCGCACTTCGGAAGCCGCCATGACCGAGCTCCGCCGCGTTCAGGCGACGGCCATGGCCGGAGCCGCTTGCTTGACGCGCAAACGCTGCGGCCACCAGCGGTCCTCGTATTCGTCGTCCCACAGCGGAGCGAGATGCGGCAGGATTTCGCGCGCGAACAGGTCGATGTTCCGCTTGCAGAGCGCTGTCGGCATCGAGCCGAAATGCAAAAGCGCCAAAAGATGACCCATACGAAGCCGCTTCGAATACGCGACGAGCTGATCGCGGACGGTTCGCGGACTGCCCACCATGACGAAGCCGCGCTCGTAAAGGTCCTTGGCCTTGAGTTCGCCAAGCTTGACTTCAGCGCGTGGATTATGGGTGAGCGCTTGCCGCAGCGCCGGATATTCGAGGCAGCCGGGAATCTGCTGATAGTAGGCGGGCGTATAGAGCAGTTTGTGGAAGAAATATTCGGCGTGCGGACCGTAAATCTCTTCCGCCTCGGCGTCGCTGTCGGCGACGCCGATCAACTGAAGAAAGCTTAAGCGGTGTGGATTGTCGTCGCGGCCCTTGCTCGCCGCCAGCTCCCAGTAACGGTCGGTCACCGCGGTCGCATTCTTGGCGCCGTAATAGCTCAGATGGCAGAAGCAATGGTCGAGGATGACCACGTATTCGGCGGTCGAGGATATGCCTGAGCCTGGAATCCAGATCGGCGGATGCGGCTGCTGGATCGGCCGCGGCCACAGATTGACCATGCCGAGCTGATAGTGCTTGCCGTTCCACGCGAAGATTTCCTTCGCCGACCACGCTTTTACGACCAGCGCCAGCGCTTCGCGGAAGCGCTCGCGCTGCTCGACCGGAACCACGGCGTTGGAGATCGTCGCATCGGTCGGCAGCCCAGTCGGGAAGCCGGCAATCAGGCGTCCGCCGCTGATGCAATCGAGCATCGCGTATTCCTCGGCGATGCGCGTCGGCGGCGTGGTCGAGGGAAGGGTCGAGCCGAGCTGGACGATGGCGATGTTCTGACCGTTGGTTTGCTTGGCGAGCACCGATCCCATCAGGCTCGGATTCGCCATGAAGCCGTAGACGTTCTGGTGATGCTGATTGGTGCATAGCCCGTGGAAGCCGGCCTTCGCCGCATGGAGCAGTTCATCGAGCGTCGCGTTGTAATACTCGCCGACCTTCTCCGAGTCGGCGACGTCGAACCAGAGCGGATCGATGAAGGCAGATTTGTAACGCTGCTCGAAATCCGCCGGCAGGTCGCGATACGGCATCAGGTGGAACATGCAGACTTTCACGATTTTCCTCCTGCGCCCTTCGCCGTTGCAGACCGGCCCTACTCTATTGTCTGATAACCGCGGATGATACGCTCCGAGCCGTAGCCCCAGTAATTGCGCAGCGTCTCCGGGCCCCACACTTTCGGCCGCTGCGGCCGGTCCTGATGCCAGGGCCGTGGATCGAAATAGCCGAGCGCTTCGTCCTTCATCTGATCCATCTCACAGAAGAACTCGACGCGCACCTTGTCGGCGTTGCGGTGATAGATCGCAATGTTATGGCCGATGATGTGCCGGCCCGGACCCCAGACTAGATGAATGCCGTGCTTGGCCAGCGTCTCGGCGGCGCGCTGGATTTCCGCCCAGTCCTTGACCTCGAAGGCGATGTGATGGAGCTGCGGCTCGGCGTCGTGGACGAAGTTCACGGTGTGATGATCGGTATTGCAGCGCAGAAACGCAAATGAGTTGTCGCGCCAATCGGAGACGCGAAAGCCGAGCACGTCGCAGTAAAAATTCACGGTTTTCTGCACGTCATCGACCCGGTAGGCGACGTGGCCGAGTTTGAGCGGCATGATGCCTTCGCTGCGGCCATCATCCTTGGCGAAGGCGTAATCGGCAAAAATTTCGACCAGCGTGCCTTTGGGGTCGGTGAAGACGATCGCTTCGGCGACGCCGGGCGAGATGCCGCTGCGCCGCTCGGTCTTCACCTCGTGCTTGGCGAGCGCCGCAGCGACTTCGCCGAGATCGCTGTCGGGATCGACCTGAAAGGCGATGCGGGAGAGCGCATTGCCTTTGCCGGGCTCGATCGCGATGGCTTCGAGGCCGAGCCTGCAGGCCAAAAACGCCCGATCCTTGCTGCGTTCGACCAGCGTCAGCCCGACCACCTCGGTATAGTAGGCCACTTGCCGGTCGATGTCCGGCGTGGTCAGCGTCGCATGCGCCAGTCGTCTGACTTTGATCACCTCGATCCTCCGAAGGAGCGCTGCGACGGCATGAAACGCCGGCGCTGTCGGTTCACTGCCTGAGCAGTGGAATCTCGCTCGCCGGCTTCGGCTTCGGCAGCGATTGCAGATAGGCGTAAATATCCGCCAGATCGGAATCGGAAAGAATCTCGGCGTGAAACGGCGGCATCGCACCCGACGGATCGCGCACGTAGGCCTTGAACGCCTCGAACGGCAGCTTGGTATCGTAGAGCACGCGGCCGGCGCTGGTTTCGGTCGAGCCCTGTCCCTCAAAGCCGTGGCACTGCCAGCAGCCGTGTTTGACGAAAGCGGCTTTGCCGTTTTCCGCCGATCCCGCGGCCAGCGCCACGCCGGGACCGAGCACGATGCCGGCAGCGAATGCCGCCAGCACCAGATAGGCACGATGATTTATCATTGAATCGATCTCCTCAGCGCGGCTGCGTCCAAACATTGACCAATGCCGGCTGGCCGGATTTGACCACGGCGACCGCTTCCTTGATCGCCGGACCGAGATCTACGGGGTCCTTGATCGGTCCTTTGGCCCACCAGCCCATCGACTCGGCGAGCTTGTGATACTCGATGTCGGGATTCATGATGCTGGTGCCGATCGGCCCCAGATCGTTGCCGACATCGGCAACGCGATCGCGGAAATTCGCTAGGCGCTGCACGTGCATCACCTCCTGGTGATAACCGCGGTTGTTGTGCATGACGGCGAGCAGCGGGATCTTGTGCCGCGCCGCGGTCCACAGCGCGCCCGGCGCATACATGAGATCGCCGTCGGATTGGATCGAGACCGAGAAGCGGCCTTCGTCGCGGTTGGCGAGCGCGCCGCCGACCGAAGCCGGTGCGCCCCAGCCGACGCCGTAGCCGCCGGATGTGCCGGTCCAGTGATAATGCTTGCTCATCGGCCACAGTCGAAGCGGCCAGCCGCTGACATTGCCGGACGACGGCACTAGCGACCAATCAAAATCCTTGATCTGACCGTAAAGCTCCATGCAGAGTCGCGCGGTGGAGATCGGGCTTACGTCCCAGGCAATGGCGGCCGTTTGACGCGTCGCGTCGCGGCCTTTGGCATAGGCCTCCTTGATCGCTTGCCCGCGCTGGGCGATGGCATCCTTGCTGCTGTCGGGGAGCGCCAGCTTCACCGCCTCGATCAGAGCCGGCAACGTCGCCTCGACATCGCCGGCGATCGGCACGTCGACGCTCTGGAAGCGCTCGAATTCCTGGTAATTGGATTTTGTCATCAAGGGCACCGTGCTGATGCTGATCAGCTTGGTGCCGGGTTTGATGCGCGAGCTGACGCTGCCGACGCCCTCGGCATTGTTGTCGACGAACTTGTTCACCGTGGCCCAGTAATCGGTCAGCTCCAGGCCGAGGATCACGTCCGCCTGGCCGATGACGGAAGCCGGCCGGCTCAGATAGTGCGTATTCGGGAAATTGAGCCGCGACCGCTGGCGCACCACCGGCGCTTGCACCAGTTCGGCAAGCTGCACCAACAAGTCCATGCCGCGCTGGGTATGAGCCGCGCGGTCGGCAACGATCACCGGATGCGCGGCGTTGACCAGAAGCTGCGCCGCCTCGCGCACCGCGCCCAATTCGCCGGCCGGTGCCGCGGACGGCACGTATTTCGGAATGTAGAGTTTCTGACCGTAATCCCTGATCGGCTCCTGCGCCAGGCCATCGTCGAGCGACAGCACGACCGGCGCGCAGGGCGGCGTGACGGCGATCTGATAGGCGCGCACGAACGATTGGGCAAAATGCTGCGCCGAGACCGGCGTGTCGTCCCACTTGGTGAACTCGCGCACGATGGCATTGATGTCCTGCGCGGAATGGATCGTCGGCACGCCGGGCGGCCGATACGCGGCGTCGAGATCGTTGCCTGCGAGAATGACGACCGGCGCGCGGTCGCAGAACGCGTTGTAGACGTTCATGGTGGCATGCATCAGGCCGACGGTGCCGTGGACCGTGGTCATCAGCGGCTTGTTGGCGATCTTGTAATAGCCGTGGGCGATGCCGACGCCGACTTCCTCATGCGTGCAGGTGAGAAATTCCGGCATCGTGTTGTTGCCGTAGTCGATCAGCGATTCATGAATGGCGCGATAGCTCGAGGCCGGGTTGGCCGGCAGGTATTTGATGTCGAGCGTCTTGATCACGTCGACCATGAAGTCGGAGCCAGGCCGGCCCTCGGTCTTGTAGGGAGCGATGTTGGGGACGTTCGGCGCGCCGGTTTCGACGGCAGCGACGTGCTCGTTCGGCGGCAGCGCCGACGGCTGGCGGCGCTCGGGCTGCGCCGTGGCTGTGGTCGCGGCGTCGGCCGGGCGGACCGCACTGCTGGCGCCAGCAACGGCGGCTGCAGCCAGGAACTTTCGGCGATTCAAATTTTTAGCGCTGGAAATCTTACTCGGCATTTCGCTCTCCGTCGGAACCATGTCTTCGGCGACATCGTAAGCGCCGCAGCTCGATGCAAGCTATCATGTCGGACTTTGGTGTCACAGCGGCTGCGGCGCGCGCGCAGCCTGCGGCCGGTGCATGCAGTCGCCGCGTAAAATGCCGGCTCATTCAATCATAGAGTGCAGTACCGCCTGTTAGCGCGCGATGGCGGCGGCGAAACCGGTGGTTAAGGATTTCCGCCAATGATGCCCCGATTCCTCCAAACGGGCGCACGGACCACCGATGAGTGCAAGCTCCGCGTCAGCCGCCATTGCCACCGGCCCGGCCGCGCCTGCAGACGTCATAGACGACAACGGACGCACCCCGCTCTGCTTCATCATCGATTCGGACGCCAGCATCCGCCATTTCCTGTCGCTTATCATGCACGGCGCCGGCGTCGATACCCTGGAACTCGCCGATGGCGAGGGCATGACGTCGGCTTTGGCCAAGCGCACGCCGGACGCGGTGTTCCTCAACATCGCTCTGGAATCCGCCGATGCGATCGGCTGCGTGGTGACGCTCGGCCAGCGCGGCTATAGCGGCTACGTGCAGCTGATGTCGAACCGCGGCTCGGCGGTGCTGGCGCACGTCAAAAACATCGGCGACCAGCATCGCCTCTTGATGTTGCCGCCGCTGAAAAAGCCGTTCGAGACCGGCGTCATCGTCAGGATCCTTCAGGAACTCAAGCTCGGCGACGCGCCGGCGGCCGCCGGCCGGGTCGACCTCGTCGAGGCGCTGAAGAACAATTGGGTCGAGTTCTGGTTTCAGCCGAAGATCGACCTGCGCAAAAAGCAATTGGTCGGCGCCGAAGCCTTCGCGCGCGTACGCCACCCGACTCAGGGCGTGCTGATGCCCGGCGCCTTCATGCCGGGCGCGAGCGAGTCGAGCCTGGTGACGCTGTCCGAGCAAGCCTTGGCGCAAGCGCTGGGCGCCGGGGTCAGCTTCGCCAAGCTCGGCGTCAACCTGCGGCTTGCCGTCAACATCCCGGTCAGCGCCCTGGTCAAGATCGCGGTCGCCGACGTCGTGCAGACCTACCGGCCACAATATGAGAAGTGGCCGGGCTTCATCATCGACGTGACCGAGGAGCAGATCGTCACCGATCTGAAACTGGCGAGCGAGCTTACCAAAAATCTCGCCCACCTCAACGTCAAGCTCGCCATCGATGATTTCGGCCGCGGCTATTCCTCGCTGGTGCGGCTCAAGGAGCTGCCGTTCGCGGAATTAAAGCTCGACCGCGCCTTCGTCGCCGATTGCGGCACCGACAAGGTAAACGCGCCGCTGTGCAAGACGGTCATCGACCTCGCTCACAATTTCGGCTCGATCGCGGTGGCGATCGGCATCGAGAAAGCGGCCGACGCGCTGGCGCTGGTCAGCATGGGCTGCGATTACGGCCAGGGCTTTTTGCTTGGCCAACCGATGCCGGAGGAGCGCTTCCTGTCGCTGTTGCGCCAGCGCGCCGGCTCGCAGAAGCAGGCCGCGCCCGCCACGCCGGCGCGGCCGCTGATCAAGCGCCGGGCTTAAGCCGGTGCAGCTTGCGCTCGTGCGTGAAAGCGGGGACCCAGCTCTTTGCAAGCTCTGGATTCCTGCTTTCGCGGGGATGAGCGGAGTTCTCAACGGCGCTAATGAGTCCAGGCGTCGCGGCGGCCGGCCGCAAAATTGTCCGCGTAGGCGATGCGCGGCCGTCGGCTCGGCACGGCGCTGTCGAACACCTGATAGGCGATGCCTTCACGCTCGCAATAGGCGACCGCCTCTTCCTTGGTTTGGAAGAACAGCCGCAGCTCCTGCTTCATGTCGCCCGAGGAGGTCCAGCCCATCAGCGGCTCGACCACGCGCGGCTGTTCCGGCTCGAAATCCAGAACCCATTCCTTGGTCTTGGCATTGCCGGACTGCATCGCCGTGCGTGCCGGTCTGTAGATACGGGCGGTCATCGTTCCTCGCATTTCAAGCCGACAATCGAATTCGCATCTGCGTCAGAATCACACGATGAAGTGTCAGAATCACCTTCAGCGCGGTCAGTGACTTAGATGGTCGGGGCAGCAGGATTTGAACCTGCGACCTGCAGTACCCAAAACTGCCGCGCTACCAGGCTGCGCTATACCCCGGCAATTCCGGCCTCGGATACACGTTTCGTTCTGCGCCAGCAAGCGAACCGGCGCGCCGGACGCCCGGCGCTGAGGTTATGGATTCCGGGCTCCTCGCGGAGCTTGTCATCGGGCCGGCCACTTCGGGCCGGACCCGTTGGCTCGGCCCCGGAATGACGGCAGGATTGACAAAGTAGCTACCAGTAGCTACTTTGTCTCGCATGCGCTCTGTCGGCATCAAAGTCCTGAAGAATAAGCTCAGCGAGTACGTCCGGCTCGCCGAGAAGGGCGAGGCCGTGCAGGTGACCGACCGCGGCCGTGTGGTGGCCGAGCTGGTGCCGCCGCCGCCCGC
>JASHPU010000027.1 GCA_030037885.1 Xanthobacteraceae bacterium
TCGCAGATCGACGCCCGTGCGAAGACAGGGACAGCTCCAGACGGAAATCCGGATATGCGGTCAAACACGCGAATAAGAGCAGGATCACCGACGTCTCAAGGCTGCGCTCCCACTATTGCACGATCATCGCAGCAACGCTCTCTCACGAGAGAACGGGCTCACTCGTCTCCAACGCTTGACAAAGGACATAAGAGCGAAACCCGGGGTTCAATGTTATGGCCGCATCGCCGTCGCCGGATTTCGCTTTGCTCAATCCGGGCTACTTGCTGGCGCTCAAGCGCGTCCCGGAGCCGCTCGATAGTCTCAACCGGGGCAAGATCGTCGATCGAGACCTAGGTCAGGCCGCGTCCTTATAAATCCGGCTTCGTCGGCGGCGGGTCAGGCCGTGGTCTTTCGCAACGAATGCTTCGCCCGCAGCAAGCAAGCTCGTCGCTTGAATTTGAGCCAGGCGACGCGAATATTGCTCCAACCGCCGTAGTGCCCGATCGTTTCGTCGACCTTGCGCTGCCAGTTGAATCGTCGAGCGACAAACCGGGGACCGTGCGCGCGGGCGTCTTGCCGCAGAAGCGGATCGGCCAGCACCACCGCAACCGCGTTGGCCAGCCGCGCGGCAGCGCGGCTCGCGACGACAACGCCGGTCAAGCCATCGAGGATGGTTTCTCGGGTGCCGCCGACGTCCGGCGCGACCACGGGCACTCCGGCAGCCTGGGCTTCGATCAAGACGTTTGGCGTGCCTTCGTAATGCGAGGTCATCAGGAACACGTCGAGGCAGGCATAAATGGCGCCGATGTCGATCGTGGCGCCGAGCAGGACGAGGCGCTGCGATAGGCCCATTTGCTTGAGCTTGACTGCAACATGTTCGGAAAGCGGGCCGTATCCGGCAAGCACGAACCAGACATCCGGGCGGTCGGCGGCAATGAGGCGAGCGGTGTCGAGCCAAAGATCCGGATCCTTCTCGGGCGCAAAGCGCATGATGGCGCCGACCGTCGGCGCGTCGAGCGGGATGCCGAGGCTCCGCCGGCAAGCTTTGGCCTCCTCCGCGGTGCGAACCCGCATGCTGTCGGGGACAAAGCCGTTACGCAGCAGCTTGACCGTGCCGCGTGGAATTTCCAGCCATTGCTCGAGATTTCGCGCATTGACGGCGCTGATGTTGAGCAGTCGGACGTTCGCGCTGCTTAACAGCCTGCGGTAGGCTTCGCAGTAAAGCGCCACGTCCGGCTGGTTTTGCTGGAACGGCGGCACGTTGACGAGTTGGATCACAATCTTGCGCACGTCAAGCGACACCGCGACAAGACCTCCGATCACGCTCGAAGGCTCCGACCAACAATGAACGATCGAGGGCTGGAAGCGGCGAATCGCCTGTTCGAGGGCCCGGCCCAAGTGGACAACGTTGAGGTGCTGCAGGATCGGCGTGAACCGTGCCAGGCCATGCGGGTCGCCGCCGTCCGGCGGCGGCAAACGCGTGTCGCCGAAGTCGCTGGCACAGCTCGTGCTGATCGGGAGTGCGGCGAATTCGGCTTCGAAGCTGGTGTCGCCACGCGGTCCAACGTCGAGCTTGAAAATCTCGATGACATAGCCCCAGTCCAGGAGGCCGCGAGCGGTCGCCAGCAATTGTCGTTCGCAGCCACCCCGGGCGAGCACGGAAATGACCATCAGTACGCGTTTATCGGGCGGACGAGCGGGCATGATGCAATCGATTTCAGGAAGTCTGTTCTGGAAATGCGATGCGAAGCTCAGGAAAGCACCGGGAGCAGACTAACCCTCCGCCATACCGACGCTCAAGCGCGCCTCGACCCGCGGTGTTCTCGATGTGGACAAGAACGTCGGTCCCGAATTCGGCCGCTGGCGACATAGAATAGCCCGGAAGCCGGCGCACAGGCCGCCACCGGGGGCGTGTAGCGCTCCATCCGCGGACGGGCGGCGCTCGGCAGCGCCCGGTGGTGTTGGAAGACCCTGTAGCAGCGAACGTGCAAAGCACCGCGGCCTGGCTTAGGCTTGGCCGGTAAGTACGGGAGTTCGTACCGACAAGGGTGCGCGGAGACGCCGTGCAGACGACGCTGCTCGGACTGGCAATCGCGATCATCCTGGCGCTCGTTGCGGCGCTGGTGGCACCGCTCGTGGTCGATTGGAATCATTATCGTGCCGCGATCGAGAGCGAGGCGAGCCGGCTCACTGGGCTCGCCGTCCACGTCGACGGCGCGATCGACGCGCGGCTGTTGCCGTCGCCCTCGATCACGTTGCGCGACGTCGCCGTCGGCGAGCCCGGCCGGGCGCCGCAACTGCGTGCCGGCATGCTCAAGCTCGAACTGGCGCTGGGGCCATTGCTGCGCGGCAAGGTGCAGGCTTCCGAGGTGCGCCTGATCGGGCCGCAGCTTCGCCTCACGATCGATCGCTCCGGCGCGCTCGACTTGCCGAAATTGTCGCCGGCCTTCCGCCCCGAGGCGCTGTCGATCTCGCGCTTTGCCATCGAAGACGGCCGCGCGGTGCTGAGCGCTGCCGCGTCCGGCGCGCGGCTCGCATTGAAAAAACTTTACTTCAACGGCGACGTCCGCTCGTTCGACGGCCCGTTCAGCGGCGAAGGCGGCGCGGTCGTCGGCGACGCGCTGTACGGCTATCGCATCGTCGGCACCGCTGTCGATGGTGGCGGCGGGATAAAACTGCGGCTCAACGTCGATCCGACGGATCGGCCGCTGACCAGCGTGTTCGACGGCACTCTCTCCTTCGATCGCGGCGTGCCGCACTTCGCCGGCACCATGGCTCTGGCGCGCCCGGTCGGCGCGACGCTCGCCAACGGCCAGCGCGTGGTCAGCGAGCCGTGGCGCGCCACGGCCGCGTTGCGCGCCGATCCGGCTGGCGCCGCGCTGAAGGACGTGGCGATCCATTACGGGCCGGAAGAACGAGCCGTCGTGTTCGACGGCACCGCCGACCTGACGTTCGCGCCGCAGCCGCACCTGAACGCCGATCTCGCGGCCATGCAGGTCAATCTCGACCGCGCCATGGCGGATCCGGATCTGACCGATCGGCCGCCGCTCGTCGCGCTGCGCAACGTGCTGCAGGCGTTCGCCGCTGACGCCCGGCTGCCGTTGCCGGCGCGGTTCGGGCTCTCGATCGGGGCGCTCACTGTCGGCGCCACCACGATCGAATCGCTGCATGGCGCGCTGGAGTTCGATCGGTCGGGTTGGCGCCTCGACGGCGTGCAGTTTCGCGCGCCCGGCATGACCGAGGTGAATCTGAGCGGACGTTTTTCCGGCACGCCGCAGGGCTTTGCCTTCCACGGCCCCGCCGCGCTCACGTCGGCCGATGCCGGCATGCTGGCGGCGTGGCTCGACGGGCGCGACGGCGACCAGGCCGCTGGCGAGGCGAGTGCGCTCACCGCCCACGGCGATGTGACGATCGCCAACGATCGGATCGCGGTCGACAAGCTGAGCGCGGCGCTCGGTCGCGAACAGGTTGATGGACGCTTTGCCTATGGCTGGCCGGCAGACAAGCGCCCGGCGCGGCTCGACGCCGATCTGCGCGCTGCGGACCTCGATCTCGACGCGATCCGGACCTTTGTCGTCGCCGCACTGGGCGGTGACGGACTGGCGCTGCCGCAGGAGGTTACGCTCGCGCTCGATATCGGCCGCGCCAGTTTCGCCGGCGTCGAGGCCAAGTCGATCGTCACGCAGGTGAAATTCGACGCCGGCAAGCTGCAGATCGACCGGCTGTCGATCGGCGATTTGGGCGGCGCCAAGCTCGATATCGGCGGGCGGATCGACGAACTGTCGTCGCGGCCGCGCGGCCAGGTCACGCTCGATCTCGACGCCGGCGCGCTCGGCGGCTTGAGCGACATCGCGGCGAAATTCGCGCCGCGGGCCGCGGCGCCATTGCGGCGGCTCGCCGGCCGTTTGGCGCCCGCCAAGGTGCACGCGGTGCTCCACGTCGGGCACGCGGCGAGCGGCGGCAGCACCGCTGCGCTTTCGGTCAACGGCGATCTCGCCGCCATGCGGCTTGCCATTACGGGAAAGGCGGACGGCGAGCCTTCCCATCTCGGCGCCGCAGCGATGCAGGTCGACGGCCGGATCGACGCCGACGACGGCAGCGCGCTGGTGGCGCTGCTCGGACTTGATCGCGTGATCGCGGTCGATCAGTTGCCGGGGCAGTTGACCTTTACGGCTGCGGGACCGCTCGGCGGCGGCATCCGCGTCGACGGCAAAGTCGGCGCCAGCGGCTTGGACGCCGCGGTGCACGGTACGCTGCGTATCGGCGGCGACTGCAAGCCCTCGGCGCAGCTGCAGGTGCAAGCCGCAGCCGGCGATTTGCGGCCACTGCAGCAAACCATGACGGGACAGCCCGGCCTCGCCGTTCCGGTCTCGGCAAAGGCGGCGCTCGCGATCGACGGCAGCAAACTCTCGTTCACCGACATCGCGGGCAGCGTCGGCAAAGCGTCGGTGCATGGGCGGCTTGCTGTCGATCTGGTCAGTCCGCTTGCCATTGACGGCCGCATCGATGCCGACAACGTCGACGCGCCGGAATCTCTCGCCATGCTGCTCGGGTTGCCGCGCAACGGCGGCAGCACCGCCGCATGGTCGGGCAGCACGATCGGCGCCGGCGCGTTCGGCGCGATGCATGGCGCGGTGGCGTTCAAGTTCGACAGCGCGTCTTTCACGCCGGCGCTGGTCATGCGCGATCTCGGCGGCGTGGTGCATTTTCAACCCGGTGCGATCAGCTTCGACGATATCGGCGGCAATTTCGGCGGTGGACGCTTAAGCGCTGCGCTGGCGTTTCGCCGCAATGCCGACATGCTGACCGCACATGCGAGTGTCGCGGTCACCGATGCCTCCGGTGCGACGCTATTAGGCCCGGCGATGAATATCGCCGGCGGACAGTTCGGCCTGACGCTCGAGGGCGACGGCCTCGGCACGACGCCGGCCGCGCTCGTCGGCTCGCTGCACGGCACCGCAACAGTGACGCTCAAGGATGCGCAGTTCGCCGGCCTCGATGCCGCGGCGTTCACGGCGGCGTTGCGGGCCGCCGGCGAGACCGCTCCGATCGATATGAATAAAGTGCAAGCCGCCGTTGCGGCCGCGTTGGCGAACGGCCGCGTTGCGGTGCCGGCCGCCAATGCCGCCGTTCCGATCGCCGGCGGAGCCGTCAATCTCAATCATCTGGTGCTCAAGGCCGGGCACGGCGCCGAGCTGGCGCTCGACGGCAACGTCGACCTCGGCGCCGCCACGATCGACGCACGGTTGACGTTGTCGCAAGCGCCGCCGGCCAACGCGCTGATCGCCGCGCGGCCGGAACTCGCCGTCACCATCAAGGGTCCGCTCGGCGCGCCGAAGCGCACGCTCGACACATCGGCGCTGACGAGCTGGCTGACGCTGCACGCTACCGAGCTGCAGACCCGGCGCATCGAAGCGATCGAGGCGAGCCGCCAGCAAGGGGCCGTCGCCCAGGCGCCGCATCCGGACGCGCCTGATCTGCGCCTGCGGCCGGCCGGCGGCGTGGTCGAATCGGCGGCGCCGGGGAATGGCTCGGCTGCATCGACGGCACGCGCGCTGGAGCGGCTGCAGCCGCTCGCCGCGCCGCCGCTCGTTCCGGACGGCAATCACCCGGCGTCCGGCAATGCCGTGCCGTCGCCGGCGGCGCCGATCCGGTCGCTGCTCAATATCTTTCGCACCGACTGAAGCGTTCTGCGGTTGGTTGCTATTTCAGTGGCGGGGCTGCGGCGGCGGTTGCCGCCGTTTTGCCGCGGCCGCCTTCGCGCTCGATGTTTCCGCCCGTCGCCGCGCGACAATAATCGAGCACGAACAGGCGGATCGCTGACGACAGGTTGCCGTTCTGCCGACCCGCATCGATGGTCGCCACGAGTTCGGCGACGGTGCTGCCGCGGCTGGCGGCGATGTCCTTGAGCGCCGTCCAGAACGCATCTTCGACGCTGACGCTGGTCTTGTGTCCGGCGATCACGATCGAGCGCTTGACGATCGGCGACGTCACGATTCGTCCTCGCCTTCAATGCGGTGGCGATCAAGGTCTCGCTCGGCTTTTTCATCGCGCGACCGTTGCAGCGCCTGTTCGGCTTTGCTTCGGCCATGCGCCAGCCGCCGCTGCGCCGCCTCCTGCTCGACTTGGCGCCGCCTGGCCTGCTTACGCGCAAAGCGAAGGTTGACGATGTCGGCCATTTTCACTTGTCCGGCCGCGTCATCTTTTCCGGCCGCACCAGGCGGTCGAACTCCGCGCCCGACACATAGCCGAGGCGTACCGCCTCTTCGCGCAGCGTGGTGCCGTTCTGGTGTGCGGTTTTGGCGATCTGCGCCGCCTTGTCGTAGCCGATGCGCGGCGCCAGCGCCGTGACCAGCATCAGCGAGTTTTCCATGAGCTGCCGGATGCGCGGCGCGTTGGCGCGGATGCCGGCGACGCAATGGTCGGTGAACGAGTTCGCCGCGTCGGCAAGCAGCCGGATCGATTGCAGCATCGCGTAGGCGATCACCGGCTTGAACACGTTGAGCTCGAAATGACCCTGGCTCGCCGCCACGCTGATCGTGGTGTGATTGCCGAACACCTGGCAGCACACCATGGTCAGCGCCTCGCATTGGGTGGGATTGACCTTGCCGGGCATGATCGAGGAGCCGGGCTCGTTTTCCGGCAGGAGCAACTCGCCGAAGCCCGAGCGCGGGCCGGAGCCGAGAAAACGGATATCGTTGGCGATCTTGAACAGATCGGCGGCCAGCGCATCGAGCGCACCGTGGGCGAACAGGATGGCGCCATGCGAGGCGAGCGCTTCGAATTTGTTCGGCGCGCTGACGAACGGCAGGCCGGTCGCTGCCGCGACTTTTTGCGCAAACGGCTTGGCGAAGGACCGTTTGGAATTCAGTCCGGTGCCGACCGCGGTGCCGCCCTGTGCCAGCGCGAAAAGTCCGCCGAGGCCGGCCTTGACCCTGGCAATGCCGGATTTCACCTGCGCCGCATAGCCGGAAAATTCCTGGCCCAGCGTGAGCGGCGTCGCGTCCTGGGTGTGGGTGCGGCCGATCTTGACGATGCCCGCGAAAGCTTGGGTCTTCGCCTGCAGCGCGGCGTGCAGATGCGCGAGCGCCGGCAATAGACGCTGCACAATCTCCTGCGCGGCGGCGATGTGCATGGCGGTGGGAAAGCTGTCGTTCGACGACTGGCTCATGTTGACGTGATCGTTGGGGTGCACCGGCGCTTTGGCGCCGCGCCCGCCGCCGAGCATTTCGTTGGCGCGGTTGGCGATCACCTCGTTGACGTTCATGTTGGTCTGAGTGCCGGAGCCGGTCTGCCACACCGCGAGCGGAAACTCGCCATCGCGCTTGCCGTCGATGATCTCCTGCGCCGCGGCGGCGATCGCCTTGGCGCGGCGCGCATCGAGCGAGCCGAGCAGCCGATTGGTCTGCGCCGCCGCACGCTTGACGATGGCGAGCGCGACGATCAGCGGGGCCGGCATGCGCTCGTCGCCGATGCGGAAATTCCGCCGCGAGCGCTCGGTCTGCGCGCCCCAATAGCGCTCGGCGGGGACTTCGATCGGTCCGAAGGAGTCGGTCTCGGTGCGGGTCCTGTGAGCGGACGATGCTTGTCGCGCGACAGACGGAGCTGATTGCTGCCTGTCGTTTGGCGCGCGACCTCTCGCCCGATCTCTCGCCCGACCTCTCGCCTCTGTCTTCATTTTTTCCTGAATCGATCGAGGCTTACGACTTCACCGCCGCCCGGCGGCGGTTCTTTCGCGGGTTCTGGAGCGGATGGTTCAGTCTTGACCTCGGCGGGGAGCTGCGCGGGCGGCACCGCAGCTTTCTCGGGCGCCTTCTCTTCGGCGCCTGGCACCGCCTCGCTGCCGATCGGCTCGAACTGAAAGCCGAATTGCACTGCCGGATCGACAAAGGCCATGACCGCCGCGAACGGCACCGTCAGCTTTTCGGCAATGCCGCCAAACGACAGGCCGACGTCGAAGGCCTCGTCGCGCACCGTCAAATCCCAGAACTGGTGCTGCAGGACGATGGTCATGGCCTGCGGATATTGCTGGCGCATCCGATCCGACAGCCGCACGCCGGGCGCGCCGGTGGCGAAGGTGATCTTGAAATGATGCGCGCCCGGCAGACCGTTCTTCGCCGCATCCGCCAGCACCGTGCGCACCACGCCGCGCAATGCGGCTTGGGCCAAGAGGTCGTAGCGGATGTGATCTTCAGGCATGAGGAGTCAGGTATCAGTAATCAGATTACGCCCAGAAAGCCAAGCAGAAGGCCAAGCCACTGAAGTCCAACTCCCCAGGCGCTCTGATTACTGATGACTGATACCTGACCCCTGGAAAGTGGAGGCTTCTGTTGCCAGGTGCCTCCGAACCCCGCCTGACGCTGCTAAGACGCCAGGGCTTCAGTCGGTCTTTCGGACTGCGTTACGCAGCCAGAGCAACCGGAGCATAGTTGTCGTTGGCAACTATGAATTTGGCCCGATAACGCCGGAACCATGCCGAGCAAAAGCGCGCCCTTTACGCCCTCGTCGATCCTATTTCGACCCCATATCAGGGATCAGGTCATCATCAGGAAGACAGCGCACTTTCGCCCTGATCCCTGAACTCCTGATGCCTGACTCCTGGAATTGGTGGAGTCGCCGGGTACCGCCCCCGGGTCCGAATGGTTTATGACGACGGCCATTTATTGCCATAGTCGGCTTACGCCGGCACACCGAATATAGGCGCAAAAGGTTGCCGAAAAAAGAGCGAGCGGAAGCGTGCGGCTGATCTGCGGCGGCCAGTCCGGGGTGGACCGCGCTGCCCTCGACGTGGCGGTTGCCCGCGGCATGGCATATGGCGGCTGGTGTCCCAAGGGCGGCTGGGCCGAGGATTTTCCGCAGCCGCCGGGCCTGTTGGCCAAATACCCGCACCTCGCCGAGACCCCGCTCGCCGATCCGGCGCAGCGCACCGAATGGAACGTGCGTGACGCCGACGCATGCCTGATCATCGCCGATGCGGCCGGCCCCGAGGTCTCCGCCGGAACGGTGCTCGCCGGCGAACTGGCGCATCGCTATCGCAAGCCGTTTTTCATCGCCCGGCTCGGCAACGCCGATGCGCTCGGCCAGGCCGCGCTGTGGCTGCGCGTCCAGCAGGCCAGGCACGGCGCCGGGCTGACGCTTGCCATCGGCGGTCCTCGCGAAAGCGAGGCCCCGGGCATTTACCAGCGCGCCGCCACGTTCATCGCCGCGCTCATGGACGCGGTCGGCGACCGCGCACAAACTCCAACCGATTGAGGATGGAGGGCCTTGTGCGCCGCGCTGTCCACCGCCGGCTTGCGCCGGCTTCGTCGCGTGCGCATTTGGCGATAGAATCGCAACGACTCGGCGGCAGGTTAAAAATCGATGCGGCAATATCTCGACCTGATGCAACGTGTGCTCGATGAGGGCGTCGAAAAGCGCGACCGCACCGGCGTCGGCACGTTGTCGATCTTCGGCCATCAGATGCGGTTCGATCTTGCCGAAGGCTTGCCGCTCGTCACCACCAAGAAGCTGCACGTCAAGTCGATCATCTACGAGCTGCTCTGGTTCCTGCGCGGCGATAGCAACGTCAAATATCTCAACGAACACGGCGTGCGCATCTGGGACGAATGGGCCGACGAGAACGGCGATCTCGGCCCGATCTACGGCCGGCAGTGGCGCTCGTGGCCGGCGCCGGACGGCAGCAGCATCGATCAGATGGCCGACGTCGTCGCCGCAATCCGCCGCAATCCGAACTCGCGCCGGCTGATCGTCACCGCCTGGAATCCGGCCGAGATCGAGGCCATGGCGCTGCCGCCGTGCCATTGCCTGTTTCAGTTCAACGTTGCCGGCGGCGCGCTGTCGTGCCAGCTCTATCAGCGTTCGGCCGACGTGTTTCTGGGCGTGCCGTTCAACATCGCCTCGTACGCGCTGTTGACCTTGGCGGTCGCCCGGGTATCAGGGCTCAAGCCCGGCACGTTCATCCACTCTCTCGGCGACGCGCACCTTTATCTCAATCACCTTCCGCAGGCGCGGTTGCAACTGACGCGTCAACCGCGGCCGCTGCCGACGCTGCGCATCGATGCCGCGGCCAAGGATTTGTTCGCGCTGCGCTACGAGGATTTCGTGCTCGAAGGCTACGACCCGCATCCGCACATCAAGGCCGCGGTCGCGGTGTGACACATGCCTGACTTATCTAAAGCTTTCCTGATGGAGCTTGCGGAAACAAAGCTCAATGACGCAAAATTTCTGTTAGCCGGTGGACGCTCGGGCAATGCGTACTACCTTGCTGGCTATACGATCGAATTGCCGCTGAAGGCTGTACTGGCGTCGCGGTTTCGCGCCGATACCATTCCTACCCCAGAACTGGCGCGAGGCATATTTACTCATGACCTGAACAAACTTCTGAACTTGGCTGATTTGCGGTCGCGTTTGGCGGGTAAGCAGGATGACGATCCCGAGTTTAGAGCACGGTGGGAAATCGTGCTAAGATGGAACGAGGGAAGTCGATACGATCCGCGGCTCCGTGAGGTGGCCGAAGAGCTAATAGAGGCTATCGAAAATCCCGAGCATGGAGTTCTTCAGTGGTTGAAAACGATTACATGAGGGAAGAGCTCGCTACCGCAAGACGCCTCGTCGACTTTCTCGAGCAGGATGGCTATGGGCTTGAATCGGCGGTTTGGGTAGTGGAGGAGGAGGGCTCTGGCCGCTTGTATCTGGTCCCGCGAAAAAAAGGTGCCTCAGACTTGCAAGAAACGATCCGAGTTGCGTACACGATCTCTGCGCATAAAGAGGAATTACCGGCTCGGCACGATTTGCGCTATTCGATCGTCGGGACCCAGAATCCGATCATCCAGGCAATTAGGTCGGCAACACGTCGGACCGGAATGGTGCGTGGGATATTTAAGAACGGGACGTATATCGACACGGCATATATTCTGCGTCCAGCCGCATAGGCTTGTTATTGACTGCTACCGATCAGCGCCGCGCAGGCTGCGACCTGGGCCGGCAGCACGGCGCGTAGCGCAAACAGCGGGTCGGGATCGGCAGCGGCGCGGCGGCAGGCCAGCGCCTGTTCGATCGAGGCGACGTCGAGGCCGGCCGGCGCCCGCTCGCGCAGGAAGCCGACCGCGTCGTCGTTCGAGCCCATGCGGCCGGTCGTATAGGCGTAGCAAAACCGCGCCGGATAGAGCAGCGCGCGCAAATAGGGCTTGCGGTCCTTCGGCTCGAGCGCGGCCGCGGTTGCGAAAGCGCGTGCACGCTCGGCCCAATCGGCGAACGGCGCGGCGCGCAGATAGGCGCGGATCTCTTGCAATGTCGGCCGCACCGGCTCGACGCGCTCGCGCTCCGAGAGCACGACCGGCCGCTCGATGTAGTCGATGCGGTCGAGCGGCGGAAAACGGCCGCTGGCAAAGCGTCGGTCGGCCCAGAACACCGACAGCTTCGGGCCCCACTCGGGCGACAGTGCCGCAGCCTCGGCACGCACCCGGTCGATCGTCTCGCCGCGCAGTCCGGCATCGGCGATCACCGCCATGTCGACATCGCTATAGTGCCGGCTGAACCCGCCATGCGCCAGGCTGCCGATGAGATAGACGCCCAGAAGCTCGCTCCCGAGCGCCGTCTGCCAATTGGCAACCAGACTGCGCGCAAAGTCAGCGGCGGCGTTGCCGGCAGTTTCGTCGGGCGACATTGGGGGTATCGTTTGATTGTTTCCCGGCAGAGGCAAATGACTTCTTGTATAGAGTGCCCGCTGAACGAAGAAGATGCATCGATCCAGCCCGCCCTTGCCGTGTGACAGCATGGATATCGTGCTCCTCGCCGCCATCTCCGCCAACGGCGTCATCGGCCGCGGCAATCGCTTGCCATGGCGGCTCAGATCGGACCTGCAGCATTTCCGCGCGCTCACCATGGGCAGGCCGATATTGATGGGGCGCAAGACCTTTTTGTCGATCGGCAAGCCGCTGCCAGGACGCACGACCATCGTGGCGAGCCGCGATCAAAGCTTCGCTGCGCCGGGCATCGTGGTCGCACCCGGCCTCGCGGCGGCCTTGGCGGTCGCGCGTGGCGATGCGTTGCGCCGCGGCGTCGATGAGATTTTCGTCGTCGGCGGCACCGACATCTATGTCCAGGCCATGGCGGCGGCCACGCGCCTTGCCATCACGGAAGTGCACAAGACCGTCGAGGGCGACGCGCGGTTCCCGCCCATCGATCGCAATGCCTGGCGCGAAATCGCTCGCGATGAGCATGAAGGCGGCGTCGGCGACGATGCCGCCTTCGCGTTCGTGACCTACCGGCGCGCTGCCGCATCCTGACCCGAATCGGGTGCAAATTCCTTCCGGCGGGTGGCGAAATCCGAGCCGGCAGCGCGCCGATCGCCGTACTTCGCGTTGCATCGCGCCTCACGCTCCCTTATATCCCCCGGAACCCGGGGCGCAGCGCCGGCCGGTCGGCGCTCAGGAGAGAATTGAATGCCGTGGAGCAATCAGTCCGGCGGCCCGTGGAGTTCCGGGCCGCGCGGCCCCTGGGGCTCGGGCCCGCAGCAGCAAGGCCCTCGGCCGCCCGATCTCGAAGATTTTTTGCGCCGCAGCCAGGACAGATTGCGCAGCGTCATGCCGGGTAATTTTGGCGGTCGCGGCGCGGTCCTCCTGATCGCGTTCGCCATCGTCGTGCTGTGGCTGCTCTCCGGCTTCTACCGGGTCGAGCCGGACGAACTCGGCGTGGTGCTGCGCTTCGGCAAAGCGGTCAGCGTAGTGCAACCGGGACTGAATTATCATTTGCCTTATCCGATCGAGACTGCGCTCACCCCGCCGGCGCTACGCGTCAACAAGACCGACGTCGGCATGCGCCTTGCCGACGAAACGCCGCGCGGCGGCGCCGGGCGCGATGTGCCCGAGGAAAGCCTGATGCTGACCGGCGACGAGAATATCGTCGACGTCGAGTTCTCGGTGTTCTGGAGGGTGAAGCCCAACGGCGTCAGCGATTATCTGTTCAATATCCAAAATCCGGAGGGTACCGTCAAGGCGGTGGCGGAAAGCGCCATGCGTGAAGTGATCGGGCACTCCAACACCCAGCCGCTTCTTACCACGCTGCGCGAAACCGTTCAGACCTCGGTCCAGGATTTGATGCAGAAGATTCTCGACTCCTACGGTGCCGGCATCCTGATCCAGAACGTGCAGTTGCAGAAGGTCGATCCGCCGGCCGAAGTCATCGATTCGTTCCGCGACGTGCAGGCGGCGCGCTCCGACCTCGAGCGTCTGGCCAACGAGGCGCAGACCTACGCCAACCGGGTGGTGCCGGAGGCGCGCGGCCGCGCCGCGAAGATCGTCCAGGACGCCGAGGCCTATCGGGCGCAGACCGTCGCCGACGCCAAGGGCCAGACCTCGCGCTTCCTGCAAGTCTACGCGCAATATAAGAAAGCGCCGGACGTAACCCGCCAGCGCATGTATCTGGAAACGATGGAGCGCATTCTGGCCAATACGCCCAAGACGATCATCGATACCGGCAAGCAGGGGACCGGCGTGATCCCCTATCTGCCGCTCAATGCTCTCGGCAAGTCGTCGAAGCTGCCGGAATCCGACTCCAGCGCGGGAGGCAAGCCATGAGGCTGAGCCTGACCGGCAGCGCGCTCGCCGTCATTCTGGTGCTGGCCGTCATTGTCGGCTTCGGCACGTTCTTCACCGTCGATCAGACCAGCCAGGCGCTCGTGGTGCGGCTCGGCAAGCCGGTGCGCGTCATTACCGAGCCCGGGCTCAACGTCAAAGTGCCGTTCATCGACAGCGTGATCTACGTCGACAAGCGCATCCTCGCCATCGAGTCGCAGGCGCAGGAAGTCAACGTGCAGAGCCAAGACAAGTCGACCGCCGCCGAAGTCGGCGAGCGCGTCGTGGTCGATGCCTTCGCCCGTTACCGCATTACCGACCCGCTGAAATACTATCAGTCGGTCGGCCCGACCGGCGCCAATTCGCAGCTCGGCACCCTGCTCAACTCGGCGCTGCGGCGCGTGCTCGGCGACGCGACGCTTGCCGACGTGGTGCGTAACAAGCGCGAGGATCTGATGGCGCAGATGCGCGATGAGCTCGACCGCAGGGCGCGGCAGTTCGGCATCAAGGTCGTCGACGCCCGCATCCGCCGCGCAGACCTGCCGCTCAAGAACAGCGAGGCGGTCTATGCCCGCATGAAGACCGAGCGGCAGCGCGAAGCGGCCGAGTTCCGCGCCGAGGGCAGTCAGAAGAGCCAGGAGATTAAGGCCAAGGCCGACCGCGACGTCACCGTCATCGTGGCCGATGCCAATCAGCAATCCGAGCAGATCCGCGGCCAGGGCGACGCCGACCGCAACCGCATCTTCGCCGACGCTTATACCCAGGATCCGAGCTTCTTCGCCTTCTATCGCTCCATGCAGGCCTACGAACGCAGCATGCAAAAGGGCGACACCAACCTGGTGCTGGCGCCGGATTCCGACTTCTTCCGCTATTTCGGCGATCCGGCGGGGCGCGGACCGGTGCAGGCCGGGGGCGGTTCCACGGCTCCGGCCAAGACCGGCGCACAGGCCGGCATCCCACTCCCGGCGCTCGGCCCGGCCGACACACGTGCCGCCGCGACCGCGCCTGCCAAGTGACTTTCAAGTAATAAGTGACTTTCAAGTAACTTGCACGACAGTTTCCGCCCATCGACGGGCGCCGCCAAGAGGCGCGGTCAATGTCCGATTTCCTTGCCGCGCTCGGCCTGTTCTTCGCGATCGAGGGCATCTGCCTCGCTGCCTTCCCGTCGAGCGCCAAACGCGCCATGGCCGCGGCGCTGGCGACGCCGGAGGGTCCGCTGCGGATCGGCGGCATCGTGTCGGCGCTGGTCGGCGTTCTGATCGTCTGGTTTGTCCGCGGCTAGTTTTTTTCGGTAACGCGCACGGCTGTTGTGCGTTGATGGTTGTGCGTGCCTGCCGGGGTGGGTCGCTTTTCCGCCCCAAAAATGCGGTTCACTACGACCCGACGGCCGGTTACTCCCTTGCGTCGCCGACGCGCCGGGCGCACTTTTCGCCGGAGCCAAGGATTTCAGGAGCGCTGACAGCCATGTCTCGCTATTTCGCCGTCGGTCCAATGTGCCGCCTCGTTCGCTACCAGGCGGCGATCGCCGCCTTTGCCGCCGCCATCGCCATCCTGCCGGCGCGGCCCGCCGCGGCGCGCGGACCGGACAACATCGCCGACGTTGCCGAACAGGTCATCGACGCCGTGGTCAACGTGTCGACCTCGCAGAAGATCGATGCGCATATCGGCAATCTGCCCGATCTGCCGCCCGGCTCGCCGATGGAGAAATTCTTCGAGGATTTTTTTAAGCACCACCGCGGCGAGGGCGGCGACCAGGACCAGGACGAGCCGCGCCGCGTCAACTCGCTCGGCTCCGGCTTCATCATCGATCCGTCCGGTCTGGTGGTGACCAACAATCACGTCATCGACGGCGCCGACGAGATCAACGTCATCCTCAACGACGGCACCAAGCTCAAGGCCGAATTGGTCGGCAAGGACACCAAGAGCGACCTCGCGCTGTTGCGCGTGCATGCCGACAAGCCGCTGCACGCGGTCAAGTTCGGCGATTCCGACAAGCTGCGGCTCGGCGAATGGGTGATCGCGATCGGCAACCCGTTCAGCCTGGGCGGCACGGTAACCGCCGGCATCGTCTCGGCGCGCAACCGCGACATCAATTCGGGTCCGTACGACAACTACATTCAGACCGACGCCGCCATCAATCGCGGCAATTCGGGCGGCCCGCTGTTCAATCTCAACGGCGAAGTGATCGGCATCAACACCGCGATCATCTCGCCGTCCGGCGGCTCGATCGGCATCGGCTTTGCCATTCCCTCCGACAGCGCGACGCCGGTGATCGATCAGCTGCAAAAATACGGCGAGGCGCGCCGCGGCTGGCTCGGCGTGCGCATCCAGGAGGTGACCGACGAACTCGCCGAGAGCCTCAACCTCGGCACGCCGCGCGGCGCGCTGGTCGCCGGCGTCGACGACAAGGGGCCGGCCAAGCCCGCCGGCATCCAGGCCGGCGACGTGGTCGTGAAGTTCGACGGCCACGACATCAAGGAGATGCGCGACCTGCCGCGCATCGTCGCCGACACGCCGGTCGGCAAGGAGGTCGACGTCGTCCTCATCCGCAAGGGCCAGGAGGAGACCCACAAGGTGACGATCGGCCGCCTCAAGGAGGACGCGAAAGTGGCGTCGGCGGATGACAAGAAGGACAATCCGCCGCCGGAAAAGTCCGTGGTGCAGAAGACGCTCGGTCTCGCATTGTCGAGCCTGACCGACGATCTGCGCCGCCGCTTCAAGATCCGCGACAACGTCAAGGGCGTGCTGATTACCGGCGTCGATCCGAACGCGGCCAACGACGCTCCCGACAAGCATTTGGCGCCAGGCGACGTGATCGCCGAAGTGCAGTACCAGGCCGTCAATACGCCGGCCGATCTGCAGAAGCGCGTCGACCAGCTCCGCCAACAGGGCAAGAAGGTCGCGGTGCTGTTGGTCGCCAACGGCGACGGCGAGACGCGGTTCGTGGCGCTGAGCTTGCAATAGAGAGCGAATAGCGAATAGCGAGTGGCGAATAGCGAATAGAAGAATATCCATTCGCCATTCGCTATTTCGCCATTCGCGATTTCGGTTAGTTCCTAATCCAACACGTGGCTCACCATGCCGTCGGCGAGCTTCGGCTCGAACCAGGTCGATTTCGGCGGCATGATCGCGCCGGCGTCGGCGACCGCCATCAGGTCATCCATCTGCGTCGGATAGAGCGCGAATGCCGCCGCCGCTTGGCCGGATGCGACGAGCCGCTCCAATTCGGAAAGGCCGCGGCCGCCGCCGACGAAATCGATGCGCTTGTCGGTGCGCGGGTCGGCGATGCCGAAAATCGGCGCGATGACGTTGCGCGTGAGCAGCGTGATCGGCAGCCGCTCGATCGGATCGGTGGATGATACCTCGGCGCGCAGCACGAGCCGATACCAGCGTGCGCCGAGAACCATGCCGACTTCGCGCGCGTGCGCCGGCCGCACCGGCGCGGCGCTCGGTGCAATCGTATATTTGTCGCGCAGGTCGGCGAGCAACTGATCGGGACTGCGCCCGTTCAGATCGCGCAGCACGCGATTGTAGTCGAGGATGGTCATCGCGCTCTGCGGAAACAGCACCGCCAGGAAATAGCGGTGCGGCCCGTTGCTGCCGCGCGCCTGTGCGACGCGCAATGCTGCCGCCGAACGGTGATGGCCGTCGGCGATATAGAGCGCTGGCAAGGCGTCGACGGCGTGCGTCACACTGGCGATGGCCGCATCGGCGTCGATCACCCAGAGCTGGTGACGCACGCCGTCGTCGGCAGTGACGTCCACCGCGGCGGCGCCGGCGGCGGCTTGCGCCAGGATCGCGTCGAGTTGCGGCGCCGCCGGGTAAGCAAGCATCACCGGCCCGGTCTGCGCGTTGACCGCCTCGATCTGGCGTACGCGGTCGTCTTCCTTGGCGGGCGTGGTCAGTTCGTGCTTGCGGATGCGGTTCTTCGCATAAGCATCGAGCGAAGCGACGGCGGCGAGCCCGGTCTGCGTGCGGCCTCGCCATGTCAGCCGGTAAGCGTAATAGCAAGGCTCGCTGTCGCGCGTCAGCACGCCGGCGTCGATCATGGCGCGCAGGTTGGCGGCCGCCTTGGCGTAGACCGCTGCGTCGTACGGCTCGGTCGACGGCGCAAGGTCGATCTCGGCCTTGGAGACGTGCAAAAAGCTCCACGGCTTGCCTTTGGCGCGCTCGCGCGCCTCGGCGCTGGAGAGCACGTCATAGGGCGGCGCCAAGACCTCGGCGGCGCGCCCCGGCGCCGGCCGCAGCGCGCGGAAGGGTTTTATCAGGGTCACGTGGCCTCGTTTCTCGAATCGTCGAGCAGCGCGGTGCTGTTGTTCCGGCGCGTGGGCGTTTTAATTCGCGCTAAAGCGCATTACGTCAACCCCCGTGAGCAGCCCGGAACAGATCGTCCTCATTGCCGGTCCGACTGCCAGCGGCAAGTCGGCGCTGGCGATGCAGCTTGCCGAAAAACTGGGCGGTGTCGTCATCAATGCCGATTCGATGCAGGTCTATCGCGACCTGCGCATCATCACGGCGCGGCCGAGCGTCGAGGACGAGCGGCGCGTGCCGCATCGGCTCTACGGCCACGTCGATGCGGCCGAGAATTACTCGGTCGGCCGCTGGTGCGAGGAGGCCGCGGCAGCGCTCGCGGTGACGGCGCGCACCGCGCAGAGCGCGATCCTGGTCGGCGGCACCGGGCTTTATTTCAGCGCGCTCACCCGCGGGCTTGCCGCGGTGCCGCCGATCCCGCCGGAAATTCGCGACGAGGTGCGCGCGCGGCTCTTAAGCGACGGCGTCGCCGCGCTGCACGCCGAGCTGAAATGGCGCGATCCGGCCGCGGCGGCGCGGCTGATGCCGGGCGATCGCGCCCGCATCACCCGCGCCCTCGAAGTGGTCCTGGCCACCGGCCGCTCGCTGATCGGCTGGCACGAGACCAACAAGCCGCCCGGGCTCGACGCCGCGCGCGCCGCCAAGATTTTTCTGATGCCCGACCGCGACGACCTGTTGCGCCGCATCGATGCGCGCTTCGACGCCATGATGGCGGCCGGCGCGCTCGACGAGGTGCGGGCGCTCGCGCCGCGCCGCCTGGATCCGGCGCTGCCGGCCATGAAGGCGCACGGCGTGCCGTGGCTGATCCGGCATCTGGCCGGCGACTTGACGCTCGATGCGGCGGTCGCGGAAGCCAAGCGCGACACCCGCCAATACACCAAGCGGCAGGCCACCTGGTTCCGCAACCAGCTGCCCGATTTCGCCTGGGTCGAGCCGGACCGCGCGCTGGCGGCGATCGAGGCGCGGTTGCGTGATCAATCGGCCTGACCGAGCACCGTTACGGGGTCCAATCGAGCTTAACCACGCGATTGCCGGCCTGCTCGTTAAAGTCGATGGCGTGCTGGCGCATCGATCCTATGGCAGCAGCATCGCCGCGGGGGCACTGCACCGCCTCGTACTGGACGCGCGCATTTTCGAGCGCGTGTGCAAACGCGTTCTCTATCGTATCCATTGGCGCGGAGCTCATGAAAACCGGCGACAGATAGATGGCGTGCCGGGCGGGGGCAGGTGCGATGCAATAGCGCCAATCGAACAGATTGGCGGCGCTAACCGCCGTAGACCAGGCAAGGAGAGCGGCGCCCATCAGCGTCAACGAAGCCTGTTTCATGGCACTCCCGCAAACGAATCGAATCATTCGTCCGAGGGTAATAATCCGGCAAACGTTGGCTACTGTCATTTGTCCCAATGCGGCTGAACGATCCGTATCTGCCGCTGTAGGCGGCGTGACCGCAGTATTGCCGCCCGACCTGTCCGACGAAGAGCGCGGCGGCCTCGATAAAAGCGCCGACAGCCTGCGCCAAGCCCTCCAGCGCGTCAGCTAAGACTAACGTTCACCTCATCCTGAGGTGGCCGCGAAGCGGCCCTCGAAGGATGCAGGCATCCAAATCGGCTATTAGCCGATTTGGACACTAAAACTTGCCGAAATCGGGCATGCCCGATTTCGGATGCGCTGTGGCCTCGCCCTTCGAGGCTCGGCGCGGAGCTTGTCATCGGGCCGGCCGAAGGCCGGACCCGTTGGCGCCGAGCACCTCAGGGTGAGGACGTTGAGCAGCAAAAAGCGTGCTGCCGCTGCTATGGCACCTGCCGAGAAACTCGAGCGTGAGGCGCACGCATTCGTCCGGCTTTTCGATCTGCAACAGGTGCCCGGCGCCGGCGATGAAGCTGTAATCGTAACCGACCTCGGCGGCTGCCGTGGCTGACAAAGAGCCGCGGCCCGCCGGCCAAGCCGTGCCCCGCACCGCGATTTTGGCGCCATCGTCGAGCGCGCGGCAGGTCAACGCGAGCCCGCATTCCCGGTAAGGCGCGATCAAGGTTAGCGAATTGTTTCGCCGCCGCGGCCTGTTTCACAACCGTAAAGTAACAAAGATATGCCAGACACGGATAGCTTGACGAACGAACGAGCGGCGGCGGCGCCGAACTCCGCGACATGACCAAGTGGCTTCAGGCGTTCCGGCAGACCACGACCTACCTGGGCGTCGCGGTGCTTGCAGTCGTTTGGGGCGGCATTTATCTGCTCGCCAGCCAGGAGCACGAGCGCGCCTATCAGGACGCGGTGCGCCAGGGTGACAATCTCAACCGTGTGCTCGAAGAATATATCCGGCGGGTCGTCGAGGAGACCGATGACGCTCTCTTGTCGCTGCGGCGCGCCTATCAGAGCGATCCGCAGCATTTCGACATCGTGCGCTGGGCGGCCGAGACGCAATCCAACAACAGCATAGCCGTACAATTTTCCATCACCGACCGTGAGGGCTTTGTCACGCGCTCCAGCCGCAAGCCGGTGACCCATCCGGTTTATATCGGCGGCCGCGCGCCGTTCACCGTGCAGCGCGATGCCACGGAGGACAGGCTTTACATCAGCGTGCCGCTCCTCGGCCAGGTCAGCAAAAAGCTGAGCATCGAATTCACCCGGCGGCTCACCAGGCCGGACGGCAGCTTCGCCGGCACGGTGGCATGTGCCATCGACGTCGCCCAGCTCGAGGATTTTTTCAGCTCGCTCGACATCGGGCGTAGCAGCGTCGTTGCGCTGGTGGGCAGCGACGGCGTGGTGCGCGCGCGGGGCGGCCCCAACGCGGCGACGCGCAGCTTGGTCGGAGGAGCGGTGCCGAGTTCGCCGCTGCTTCACCATTTGCAGCAAAGTCCGCAAGGCAGCTACTGGAATACGGCGGCGAGCGCCGCGCTTTTCGGAGGCGCACACAAGCTTATATCATACCGGCAAATCGCCGGCGTTCCGCTCGTCGCGCTGGTCGGCATGGCGAGGCACGACATCTTCCAGCATGCCGATGAGACGGCGCGGAAATACGCAATCGCCGGCGCCACGTTGAGCCTGATGGTGCTGATCGTGGTCTTTCTCGGCGCCGGCCGGCAGGCCCGCGTTCTGGCCACCGCGGCGGAACTCGAGAGTTCGAAGCAATCGCTGGACGAAACCCACAAATTTCTCGATTCGATCATCGAGAACATTCCGGCGGCGGTCGTCGTCAAGGACGCCGCGACGCGCCGCTACATTCTGGTCAATCGCGCCTTCGAGGCTATGCTCGACGTACCGCGCAGCGAGCTTTTAGGCCGCACCGTTTTCGACATTCATAACCAGCGCGACGCCAAGAGCATCGCCGACGCCGACGACGAATCGATTCGAAGCGACGCCGGTATCACCTATAAGGAAATCGAGATCGACATGTTGCGGCGCG
Organism: Xanthobacteraceae bacterium; assembly: GCA_030037885.1. GTDB lineage: Bacteria > Pseudomonadota > Alphaproteobacteria > Rhizobiales > Xanthobacteraceae > BOG-931. Next base: position 21,272 of record JASHPU010000027.1, read on the forward strand.
GGCCGCGCATGCAGTCGACCAGGCGCATCGTCATCGGCAACAGCCAGGGCGAGGCGAAGTATCTGATCGCCGTCATCGAGGATGTCACCGAAAGCAAGAAGGCCGAGCAGCGCATCGCCTTCCTGGCGCATCACGACGCCCTGACCGGGCTCGCCAATCGCGCCGCCTTGGCGCAGAAAATCGAGGAAGCCGCCGCGCGCCAGCGCCGCCGCGACGAGCCGTTCACGGTTCTGCTCCTGGATCTCGACCGCTTCAAGCAGGTCAACGATACGCTCGGCCATCCGGCCGGCGACACCCTGCTGATCGAAGTGGCGACACGGCTGAAATCGCTGTTGCGCGAGACCGACGTGTTGGCGCGCCTCGGCGGCGACGAGTTCGCCATCATTCAGGCCGGCGAAACCGACCAGCGCGAGGCGGCAAGGTCGTTGGCGGAGCGCATCATCGCCGTGCTGGGCAAGCCGTTTGCCATCGACGGCGCCGACATCAACATCGGCACCAGCATCGGCATCGCGCTCGCGCCCAAGCCCGAGCACGGCACCGCCTCCGACAGCTTGTTGAAAATGGCGGACTTGGCACTCTATCGCGCCAAGTCGGCCGGCCGCAACGGCTACTGTTTCTTCGCTCCGGAAATGAGCGAGATCGCCAGCGCCCGTCAGGAGATCGAGGGCGATCTGCGCCGCGCCATCCAGCAGAACGAACTGGAGCTGCATTACCAGCCGATCGTCGACGCCAAGACGCGCCGGATTTGCAGCGTCGAGGCGCTGGTGCGCTGGCGCCATCCGACCAAAGGCCTGATCGCGCCCGACCTGTTCATTCCGTTGGCCGAGGAAAGCGGCCTGATCGCCCAGATCGGCGATTGGGTGCTGCGCACGGCCTGCGCCGAAGCGGTCAAATGGCCGGCCGAGGTCAAGGTCGCGGTCAATCTGTCGCTGGTGCAGTTCCGCAAGACCGATCTGCCGGACATGGTGGGGCATTCGCTGGTCGATGCCGGGCTCCGCCCCGAGCGGCTGGAGCTGGAAATCACCGAGACCGCGCTCATCGAATCGGCGGCCGAATGCCTGCCGGCGCTACGCCAGTTCAAGGCGCTCGGCATCACCGTCGTGCTCGACGATTTCGGCACCGGCTATTCGTCGCTCAGCCAGTTGGCGATGTTCCCGTTCGACCGCATCAAGATCGACAAGTCGTTCACCCAGAACATGACCAAGCGCAGCGAATGCGCCGCCATCATTTCGGCGACGCTGACCTTGGCGCAGAGCCTCGACATCCAGACCACCGCCGAGGGCGTGGAAACGGTGGATCAGTACCGGTTGCTGCGATTGGCCGGCGTCAGCTCGCTGCAGGGTTTCCTGTTCAAGCGGCCGGGGCCGGCGTCGGAGCTTGACTTCGACCGTGTCTTCGGCGATCCGTCGATCGAGCAGGCGGCATAGCGCGGCCGGGTCGTTTGAATCAACAAACAATTACTCCTACCCGGCGATCCGCATTCCGGCACGACGGCATCCGCGCTGCAGAGAGCGGCTGCCAACTATCCTCGAAAAACCAGTTGACACTGCCGTTGCCGCATCTGCATTCTAGATTTGCACATATCCGCGCTCAGGGGGGCTGACGATGCGTCGCGTGCGATCGATTGCAAAGATGTTGCTCGGCGTGGGGATTGCGGCGCTGATGTCGCAAGCGGCCGCGGCCAGGGATATCACGATCGGCGATATCGTCGGCCGCTGGTGCGGAGAACAATCCAATTATACCTTCTCGCGCACCGATATGGTCGTCACGCCGCGGGGCAATGTGAAGCTCACCCACGCGCCGCACTGGGTGATCGACAAGGTCGAGGCGAACGGCAACCACATCCAGGTGTTCTGGACGCCGGCCAGGCCGGGCAACAGCACCGCCTTCGAACTCGGCGGCGACCGGCGCACGTTGATTCAGCAGCCGCAGACCGCGGGCGACAAGGGGCCACGGCGCGTGTTTCATCGCTGCTGAAAGCGGCGGAGCGCTCGACTCGCAGGACGATCTACCGTCATAGCCAAGTGCGAGCCGCAAGCGCCTCGCTTCGTGCCGTTGCAATCGACGGCTTTCCCTGATCGCCGCCGACCAATGGCGTGTTTCGACATTCCCGGATTGCTTCGCGAGTTTCCGACCGTCAGTGCGACATATACTGCAGTCCGGCCGAATAGGCCGCGCCGCCGATCACGCAGGGCAGGCCGAGCTCGATCTGGCCGGTCGCCGCGGCGACGATGCAGCCCATCGACAGCGCGCCCTCGCCGATCTGGCCCATGCCGGTCAGCTCGCGCTTGGAGTCCGGCCCTTTCTGCTTCAGCTCCTCGATGGCGGCGAGCGATTCGCGGCGCATGCGTCCGGTGTCGACGTCCTCGGCGGTCTCGATCACGTCGTTGAGCACCTTGGCGGTGTCCTTCGGCTGGGTCTTGACCGACCATTTGAGCATGGCGAGCAGGTTGAGATCGCGCACCGCGTTGCTGGCCAGCGTGAACTTGGCGGCGCTGCCGGTGGTGAGATTGTCGACGTTGTCCTTGTCCCCGGCGAGCGGCAACAGCTTGATGATCTTGTCGACCGGCTTGTAGGCGCCGGTTGCGAGGTAATAGCCCCACAGCACGTCGATCAACTGCGGCGTCGGCTCCAGCGCCACCTCTTTGCTGTTGTCGCTCTTGATCCGGAACGCGATCTTGATCTTGTCGAGCACGCCCGGCTTGGCGGTATGGTAGGCGATCTGGTCGAGCGTGGGCAGCTTGCCTTCGAGATAGCGATTGATCATCTCGCGTCGCTCCGGCATGCGGTCGCCGACCGCGACGAGCAGATCCTTCCAGTTCGGCAGGCCCGAATAGGCGATGGCGCGCACCAGGACCCAGCGGTCGGCCGGCGCGATCGACAGCATTTCGGCCGCGAGCCGCTCGGCGCGCCCCGGATTGGTGCCGAGCACGCCGGCGATGAAGCCGATATAGGCGCCGCAGGTCTCGGAATCCTTGAATGCCTGCAGCGCGCTCAATGCCCGCACCAGCGCCGGCAGCCGATCGGGATCCGGCTTGTGCCGGTAATCGTTGATCCATCGCAGAATCCCGTCAGTGGAGAGTCGCGCTGTGACGGATGCGGCGCGCGCCGGCGCCTCTGCCGCCGCCGGCGCGGGCACGGCGAGCGCCAGCGCGGCCATGGCCGAAGCCGCCAAAACCGCCACCGCGACGTTGCGCAACAATACTGTAACCATGATCCCCTCCGGCCCTGGAGTGGCGCCGCGCGGCTGGCGCGCGGTTTCCTCGCTGGAACAGGAATGCAGCAGAGCGCCGGGGCATTTTGCGGGCCGGCACGTTGCAAAATCGCGGCTGCGCTGTGGCCTTGCGCCCAAGCTTAACGGTCTTGCCGCATGCGGATTTTTCGCACTCCGCCGATTTCAAACGCATGTTTGAAGCCGGCCGTGCCCCGATCCGGCCGCATTTTGCTTGACCCGGCCTGCCGCAATGCTTATAAATCCGGTCGGAATAGCAAGGGCCCGCAAGGGACACACAAGGGCACACACGTGCGGACCGTCGTGGCAAAGTCATTGATTCTCGTAGTAGGACGCACCGCCGTGGGTGGATGATCCACCCGCGCGACGCGGCGGTGCGTAATCCAGGGGCCTTCGAGCCCCTTTTTTATTTCCCGAACCTTGGCGCCGCAGACAGCGGAAACGGCAGCGGCGGCGATAGTGGAGCAGGTGCGATGAGCGAAATGACCGGCGCGGAAATGGTGATGGCGGCGCTTGCCGATCAGGGCGTCGAGCACGTTTTCGGCTACCCGGGCGGCGCGGTGCTGCCGATCTATGATGCGCTGTTCCAGCAGGACAAGGTGCAGCATATCCTGGTGCGCCATGAGCAGGGCGCCGTGCACGCCGCCGAAGGCTATGCCCGCTCGACCGGCAAGGTCGGCACCGTGCTGGTCACCTCCGGCCCCGGCGCCACCAACGCCGTCACCGGCCTGACCGACGCCTTGTGCGATTCCGTGCCGCTCGTCGTCATCACCGGCCAGGTGCCGACGCATCTGATCGGCAACGACGCCTTCCAGGAATGCGACACAGTCGGCATCACGCGGCCGTGCACCAAATACAATTATCTGGTCAAAAGCGTCGGCGATCTGCCGCGCGTGCTGCACGAGGCGTTCCATATCGCGGCGAGCGGGCGTCCGGGGCCGGTGGTGGTCGATATCCCGAAGGACGTGCAGTTCGCCACCGGCAATTACTTCAAGCCCAAGGAGTTCCAGCACAAGGGCTACCGGCCGAAGCTCAAGGGCGACCCCGACAAGATCCGCCGGGCCGTCGAGATGATGGCTGCCGCCAAGCGGCCGGTGTTCTACACCGGCGGCGGGGTGGTCAATTCCGGCCGCGCCGCGAGCGAATCGCTGCGCGAACTGGCCAAGCTCACCGGCTTCCCGGTGACCTCGACCCTGATGGGGCTCGGCGCCTTTCCGGCCGCCGATCCGCAATGGCTCGGCATGCTCGGCATGCACGGCACCTGGGAAGCCAATTGGGCGATGCACGATTGCGACCTGATGATCGCGGTCGGCTCGCGTTTCGACGACCGCATCACCGGGCGGCTCGACGCGTTCTCGCCCGGCTCGAAGAAAATCCACATCGATATCGATCCGTCCTCGATCAACAAGAATGTCAAGATCGACCTCGGCATCGTCGGCGACTGCGGCCACGTGCTCGACAACATGGTGCGGCTGTGGCGTTCCGGCGGCCATAAGGCCGACAACAAGGCGCTCGAAGCCTGGTGGGCGCAGATCAAGAAATGGCGCGCCAAAAATTCGCTCGCCTATCGCAATTCCAACGAAATCATCAAGCCGCAATATGCCATCCAGCGGCTCTACGAGCTGACCAAGGACCGCGACACCTACATCACCACCGAGGTCGGCCAGCATCAGATGTGGGCGGCGCAGTTCTATCAATTCCAGCAACCGACCCGCTGGATGACCTCCGGCGGACTCGGCACCATGGGCTACGGCCTGCCGGCCTCGGTCGGCGTGCAGCTGGCGCATCCCAAGTCGCTGGTGGTCGACATCGCCGGCGAAGCGTCGGTGCTGATGACCATGCAGGAAATGTCGACCGCGGTGCAGTACGACCTGCCGATCAAGATTTTCGTCATCGACAATCAGTATATGGGCATGGTGCGGCAGTGGCAGGAACTGCTGCACGGCGGCCGCTACTCCCATTCCTACACCGAAGCGCTGCCCGACTTCGTCAAGCTGGCCGAGGCCTATCACGCCCACGGCATTCGCTGCGAACATCCGGGCGAGCTCGACGAAAAGATCCGCGAGATGATCGAGGTGAAGCGGCCGGTGATCTTCGACTGCGTGGTCGATCCGGCGGAAAACTGCTTCCCGATGATCCCGTCCGGCCGCGCCCACAACGAGATGCTGCTCGGCGATGCCACCACGCGCGTCGAGGACGCGGTGACGGATGAAGGTAAGGTGATGGTGTAGGACGCGAATGGCGAAATGGCGAATAGCGAATGGGGCCATGGAGTAACTTCCCTATTCGCTATTTCGCCATTCGCGCCATTCGCTGTCCGCCCCGAAGGAGCACGCCATGAGCAGCAAACCAGCGACCACGCACTATCCGGCCGCCCCGACCAGCGAGCGCGTCGAGAGCCGCACCCTGTGCGTGCTGGTCGACAACGAGCCCGGCGTGCTGGCCCGTGTTATCGGGCTATTCGCCGGCCGCGGCTACAACATCGATTCGCTGACTGTTTCAGAAACCGAGCACGAAAAACATCTCTCCCGCATCACCATCGTCACCCGCGGCACGCCGATGGTTCTGGAGCAGATCAAGAATCAGCTCGACCGGCTGGTGCCGGTGCATCGCGTGATCGATCTGACCACGGCCGGGCCGGCGATCGCCCGCGAACTGGCGATGGTCAAGGTGCGCGGCACCGGCGATCACCGCATGGAAGCGCTGCGGATGGCCGACGCGTTCCGCGCCCGCGTCATCGACGCCACCACCGAAAGCTTCGTGTTCGAGATCACCGGCGCCTCCGACAAGATCGAAAGCTTCATCAACTTGATGCTGCCGGTCGGTCTGGTCGAAGTCTCCCGCACCGGAATCGTCGCCATCGCGCGCGGCCCGGAGGGGATGTAAATCTCTGCCCGCTCATTCCCGCGAAAGCGGGAATCCAGAAAAGGCCCGCGGGATCTGGGTCCCCGCTTTCGCGGGTGACGAGCGGAGGAAGCAGCTTACGCCGCCGCGGCTTGCTTCGCTGCCGGTGCCAGCCTTTCAACCAGCGTCGCGAACCGGTCGACAAAGCCTTGCAGAAATTTCGCCGTGCTGGCGTCGCCGATAGCGCCGCGCTCGTCGATCAGGTTCGGCTTGAAGGTCACATAGGCATCGCCGCCCAGCAGGATGGCGCCGAGGCTGACCAAAATGTTGCGCAAATGCTGCTGCGCCAGCGCGCTACCGATGGCGCCGGGCGAGGTGCCGGTGATGAACGCGGGCTTGTCGGCCCAGACGCTGGTGCCGTAAGGCCGCGCGCCCCAGTCGATGGCGTTTTTCAGCGCCGCCGGTATCGAGCGGTCGTGCTCCGGCGTGACGAACAGCACCCCGTCGGCGCGCGCGATCTCCTGCTTGAAGCGCACGACCTCGGCTGGCGGGTTGCCTTCGTTGTCCTGATTGAACATGGACAGGTCGTCGAGGCGGGCGAAATACGCTTCGAATCTTCCGGCGCCAAGCCGCACCAGCGCGCGGGCGAGCCTGCGGTTGATCGAATCGCGGCGGTTCGAGCCGACGATGACGGCGATCTGGGGCAGGCCGGCTTGTGCGGTCATGTTGCGCTCCTTAGTTAGAATTTGTAACTAGAGCTAGGATGGTGACCGCGAGGAAACCGCGCAAGAAGGCACAGCGATGAAACCTAGACACAGCCATTTGCCCGGCGACTGCCGCGCCATCGGCGATGTGCTCGCCCGGGTCGGCGACAAGTGGTCGGTGCTGGTGGTCACCCGGCTCGGCGACGGACCGAAGCGCTTCAACGAGCTCAAGCGGTCGATCGGCGGCATCTCGCAGCGCATGCTGACCTTGACGTTGCGCGGCCTCGAGCGCGACGGTTTGGTGACGCGCACGGCGTTCCCGACCATCCCGCCGCGGGTCGATTATGCGCTCACCCCGCTCGGCCGCGATCTGTTACAGCCGGTCTCCGCGCTCGGCGCCTGGGCCATCCGCAACCAGGCGAACATCGCCCGCGCCCGGGAACGGTTCGATGGGGCCGAGCCGACGCGGCCGGCGGCGCTCGGCGCGTCGGCATAGACAAGGCGGGTGCTCGGATATACATTGTATATTCGAAAAAGGCAGTCGCCATGAAGACCAAAGTTGCGAAATGGGGCAACAGCCTTGCGGTGCGCTTGCCGAAGCCGCTCGTTGACGATCTCGGCCTGAGACCCGGCCGCGAAGTCGAGCTTCGTCAGGACGGCACGCGTTTAACGCTGGAAATGATTTCTGCCCGAGAAATCCCACGATATCGGCTGGAGGACCTTTTGGCGCAAATCAAGCCGGGGCAAAAACCGCCGCCGTTTGAGGATTGGTCCGCGGTCGAGCCGCCTTGGCCCGACGACGACTGGAGCGACATCGCTCCGACCAATGAAGAATGGGCTGCCATGAAGCGGAAGGCGGAGATAAAAGGTGCCGAACGAAAGCGCCGCAGTTGATGCTGGTGACATTCTTTGGATCGATTTCGGAAAGCCGGTCGGTCATGAACAGGGCGGCCGGCGGCCGGCAGTTGTCCTAACCCGGCGGGACTACAATGTGCGTTCGTCGGTTCTCCTGGTCTGCCCAATCACTCGAAAAAGCAGGAACTGGCCATTCGAGGTTAGCCTTCCCGCTGCTGGGGGATTGAGCGGTGTCGTGCTCGTGGACCAGATCAGAGTTGTCGACCCGGTCGCGCGACCAGTCGGGCGCGGCGGAAGCTTGCCGAATGAGGTATTCGGCGAAGTAAAGGCAAAGCTGGCCGCGCTGCTCGGAATTACTGTTTCCTTCTGATCTTTTCCAAGCTACACGCACGATCGCAAACGGAGTGTAAGACCATGCGCGTTTACTACGACCAAGACGCCGACCTGAACCTGATCAAGGGCAAGAAGGTCGCCATCATCGGCTACGGCAGCCAGGGCCATGCCCATGCGCTCAATCTGCGCGATTCCGGCGTCAAGGAGGTCGCAGTGGCGCTGCGCAAGACCTCGCAGGGCGTCAAGAAGGCCGAGGGCGAAAAGCTGCCGGTCAAGGAGGTCGCCGAGGCCGCCAGATGGGCCGACGTGATGATGATGCTCACGCCGGACGAGCTGCAGGCCGACATCTATGCCAATCAGCTGCACGGCAACATGAAAGAGGGCGCGGCCTTGATGTTCGCGCACGGGCTCAACATCCATTTCAACCTGATCGAGCCGCGCGCCGATCTCGACGTCATGATGATCGCGCCCAAGGGGCCGGGCCACACGGTGCGCTCAGAGTATCAGCGCGGCGCCGGCGTGCCGTGCCTCTTGGCGGTCCATCGCGACGCCTCGGGCAACGCTCACGATCTGTGCCTGTCCTACGGCGCGGCGATCGGCGGCGGCCGCGCCGGCATCATCGAGACCACGTTCCGCGAGGAATGCGAGACCGATCTGTTCGGCGAGCAGACCGTGCTGTGCGGCGGCGTGGTCGAGCTGATGAAGGCCGGCTACGACACGCTGGTGGCAGCCGGCTACGCGCCCGAAATGGCCTATTTCGAGTGCATTCACGAAATGAAGCTGATCGTCGACCTGATCTACGAGGGCGGCATCGCCAACATGAACTATTCGGTGTCGAACACCGCCGAGTACGGCGAATACGTCTGTGGGCCGCGCGTCATCGACGACGCAACCCGCGCCGAGATGAAAAAAATCCTGGCCGACATCCAGTCTGGCAAGTTCGTCAAGGAATGGATGCTGGAGAACAAGGTCAACCAGACCTCGTTCAAGGCGATGCGGACGAAGCTCGCCACGCATCCGGCCGAGGCGGTCGGCGCCACGCTGCGCGAGATGATGCCGTGGATCAAGCAGCGCGCGCTCGTTGATCGCAGTAGGAATTGATCCACGGCATTTTGTAAGAAGACGGGCTCGCGGGGCGAGCCCTTTTGGGATCAAACAGCGCGCGCTGGTCGACCGCTCGCGCAATTGACGGAACGGACCTGCGCTGACCGGCCGTGAGACCGTCCGCAAAGCGCCCTTGATCTCGCAATTTGGCCCGCTACACTCCTCACCCGAAATAAGCAGGGAGCACGTAATATGTCTGCCAAGCGATACCTGTTCGCTGCCGCAGCCGCGGCTTTGGCGCTCGGCCTGGTCGGCACCAGCGCGAACGCGGCCGGTCTTTTCACGCTGGCATCGAAGACCTTCAAGGACGGCCAATTGATGCCGAAGAAGGTGTCCAACGCGAATCCGACGGGCAAAGCCCCGAACTGCGTCGGTGAGAACGTGTCGCCGGAACTGCATTGGAGCAACGTGCCGGACGGCACCAAGAGCCTGGTGCTGTTGATGTTCGATCCCGAGGGCCGCGCCCCGTTCGGCGTCAGCCACTGGGTCGCCTATGGCATCGACCCGACCAAGGTCACCGGCTTTGCCGAAGGCGCCGCCAGCAAGGATTCGGACCAATATGTCGGCGGCAAGAGCCTGATGGGGGTCGGCCATTATTCCGGGCCGTGCACCCCGCCGGGGCAGACCGCGCATCACTACACGTTCACGCTGATCGCCACCGATTTCGCGCCGAACGAATTGCCGCCCGGGTTGACGCGCGAGCAGGTGACCGAAAAATTCGGCTCGCCGCCGTCGCCGCACGTGAAGGGGGTGACCGGCCTGATCGGCCTGTTCGTCAATCCATACCCGAAGTAAGCGCGGATCTCGGCAGGCTTTTGCGGTCGGCGCCGCGCGCTTGCGGCGCCGCACGCTTTTCCGCTACAAGAGGGTGCCGTCAATATCCGGGTTAACGCGGAATTCACCTTGTTCCGCGACCTTGGCGAGTAAAGGCTAAAGCGAGGGCGAAAGCCGTGTCGACGCGCTGCGATCATGTCCGCGCGATGACCCCCGGAGCCGGTTCGGCCGCCGGCGCCGCTCTCATGCCTTGTGCGATTCTTCGCGGGCTCCTGCTCCTTAGCGCCCCCTGAGGGCCGGCTGGGCCGTTGCGCGCCTGGGCACTCAGGGGTTTTTCCTAAGCCACGGAACCCAGGAGCGCCCGAACCGCCTCCCCCCCGATCGGGAGGAAAGGCGGGCGCCAGCGAAAAGGACCAGTTTCATGACATCCCCCGCCAAGGAGAAGTCCGCGACATCCGCGACCGCCGCGCCGGAAAAGGCCGCGCCGGCAGAAAAATCCGCACCGCAAAAATCCGAGACGGACCGCGTCGTCATTTTCGACACCACTCTGCGCGACGGCGAGCAGTGCCCCGGCGCCACCATGACGCATGAGGAAAAGCTCGAAGTCGCCGAGCTCCTCGACCAGATGGGCGTCGACATCATCGAGGCCGGCTTCCCGATCGCCTCCGACGGCGATTTCGCCGCGGTCAGCGAGATCGCCAAGCGCACCAAGAACGCCGTGGTCTGCGGCCTCGCCCGCGCCGGCTTCAACGACATCGACCGCGCCGGCGAAGCGATCAAGCCGGCCAAGCGTTCGCGCATCCATACCTTCATCTCCACCTCGCCGGTGCACATGAAGTGGAAGCTGCAACTGCCGGCCGACAAGGTTTTCGAGCTGGTGGTCGGGTCGGTGACGCGGGCGCGCCAATATACCGACGACGTCGAATGGTCGTGCGAGGACGGCACCCGCACCGAGCACGACTTCCTGTGCCGCTGCGTCGAGGCCGCGATCAAGGCCGGCGCCACCACGATCAACATTCCCGACACCGTCGGCTACACGGTGCCGGAAGAGTATTTCGCGCTGATCAAGATGGTGCGCGACCGTGTGCCGAATTCCGACCAGGCGCGTTTCTCGGTGCATTGCCACGACGATCTCGGCATGGCGGTAGCGAATTCGCTCGCCGGCGTGCGCGCCGGCGCCCGGCAGATCGAGTGCACCATCAACGGCATCGGCGAGCGCGCCGGCAACGCCTCGCTCGAAGAGGCGGTGATGGCGATGCGCGTGCGCAACGACGTGCTGCCGTATTGGACCGGCATCGACGCCACCATGCTGACGCGCGCCTCGAAGCTCGTCTCGGCGGTGACCTCGTTCCCGGTGCAGTACAACAAGGCGATCGTCGGACGGAACGCATTCGCCCACGAGAGCGGCATCCATCAGGACGGCATGCTCAAGCACACCCAGACCTACGAGATCATGATGCCGGAGGACGTCGGCGTGAAGCAGACCTCGCTGGTCATGGGCAAGCATTCCGGCCGCCACGCCTTCGTGCACAAGCTGGAAGAGCTGGGCTACCAGCTCGCCGGCAACCAGCTCGAGGACGCGTTCGTGCGCTTCAAGGCGCTGGCCGATAGGAAGAAGCACGTCTACGACGAGGACATCGAGGCGTTGGTCGACGAGGAGATCGCCACCGCCGAGGACCGCATCAAGCTCGTCTCGCTCTCGGTGATCGCCGGCACGCGCGGGCCGCAGCGCGCCACCATGAAGCTCGACATCGCCGGCCGGGCCGTGATCGAGGAATGCGAGGGCAACGGGCCGGTCGACGCCACTTTCAACTGCATCAAGGCGATGGTGCCGCACGACGCGGTGCTGGAGCTCTACCAGGTGCACGCCGTCACCGAGGGCACCGACGCTCAGGCCGAAGTTTCGGTTCGGCTGTCGGCGAACGGCCGCTCCGTCACCGCCAAGGGCGCCGATCCGGACACGCTGGTCGCCTCGGCCAAGGCCTACTTGGCCGCGCTCAACAAGCTCGTCGCCCGGGCGCAGCGCAGCGGCAGGCTCGAGGCGTCGGCCGTTCCGGAGCGCCGTATCCACTCGACCGACGCGGGCTGAGGCTTCCGGCCCGCCGCCGCGCCCGGCGCTTGGCATCGCGCCCGCAATGTCATAGATACGCTCGCGGTGGCCGTCGCTTACGGTTTTCGGGCGCATAGCTCAGTTGGTAGAGCAGCTGACTCTTAATCAGCGGGTCCAAGGTTCGAGTCCTTGTGCGCCCACCAAAGATTCCAATGAGTTAGACGCCGGTCAAAATTTCATTCTGACAACGGGGCCAGCGGCTATTCTGACAAATCGGCCCTTTTCGTTCTTTCGGCCCGGCGCTTCTTCGCGACCGAGATCAGCTGCTTGCGCGTGCGCTTGGCGTAGGTCGGGAGCTGCCGCGCCGATCGATGCCGGCCGGCCGCACGCAACTCGGCATCGGTCATATCGGCGTCGGCGCCCTCGGTGAAGCCGCCGTGCCGGAACGACGTGAATGAGAGCGTGTCGCGCAGGCCTGCGGCACGAATGATCTCCTTCACAACGTCACGGAAGTACCGCAGATCGCCCTTCGGCGTAATCCATGGCTTCGGCACCTTGCCACGGCGGTGCGCATGGCCGCGCCGGAAGATCAGGCCGTCGAGCCCCACGACAGCACCGTCCTTGATCGCGTCGAGCTCCGCCATCAACTCGGGGAATAGCGGAAAGTCTTCGGGCCGCTTCTGTGTCTCATCGAACAGTGGCCACCACGCCTCCTCGCCATTCTTTGGATGTACGACGCGCACCGCGTTCGGCCGCTCTTTCGGCCGATAGTGTGAAAGCGCAAACGAGCCGAGCAAATGCTCCTCGCGCTGCAGCCATTCCCATGTCGCGAGCGCCGCGGTGGCGATCGACTGGTAGCCGAGCAAGATCGCTTCGGTGCGGAAGGCGGCCAGTTCGTCCCAGGTCGCGGTCGGCGTCTCGCGCACCTGTTCGCCGGGACCGCGCTTTTTCAGCCCCATCTTGGCGAACGGATTGACCTCGGGGACGATCTTCTCCTGCGCGCGCTTGCCGATATTCCAGGCGCGCCGGCAAGCCGTCATTGCAGCATTGGCGAAGCGCCTGCGTTTCCGTTTGACGGTTTTGCCATGTGCATCCTGCTCCTCGACGGTGAGCAGCTTCGCGTAGGTCGCATCAACAAAACCGCGAGTGAAGTCAGCGAGCTTTTGCGAGCCGACACGCGCGCCGTTTTTCAAGACATGATCGGCGAACAGCTCTAGCCCCTGCGAATAGAGACGCTTCGTTTTGTGGTCTAGATCGCCCCATGCCACCTCATTGCCTTTGAAGATTGTCACCAGCCAATCGAACGTCCCGACCCCTGGGCCAATTGGCACCATATCGCTGAGGCCGCCGGTGCGCCAAGAATCGAACGCCGGCAACAAAACGTCTTCGGCGCGCCTAACTGCGGCGTCGTAGTCCATGCCGAGCGGCTCGCCCTCCACAGGACAGCCCGCGTTGCGAGCCCATGACGGCGGATTGAAAAAATAAGCCCATTGCCCGCCAGCCAGAGGCTTGCGCAGCGTGTATCGCGGCAGCGGTCTTGCGGATTTGGGCGGCTTCATACGAGTGACCGAAGGTGCTCCTTGGCTAGTTCCCCTCCATCCTGCCGGTCCATCGCGATCGGCGCAATGTAGCGATCGAGGTCATCACGATTCCAAATAGGCTCCCGGCTTCGGCCTTTGCCCCGGAGCGACGATGGAGCAGGGGCATCGTGGCGCACGATCGCGGCTGCAAAATCGGCGGTATCGCGATAATCGAGATATGCCGCTGCCATGTCGGCACGCATCTGCGCCGGCCATGTGCCGGTCGGCGGATAACGGGCAGGCAGGGCGGAGCGGGTCATTCGTGCAAAACCGCTTTTTCCGGTTTTCTATTGTTCTTTGCTAAGGTGCTTGGCTGCCGCAGCGATTGCATCGGCGAGCGACGTGGACGCGGAGACGAAATTGGCGGCGAACGTCGCGCACTCGACCATGTTCAAATTCTCGACGAGGTTGCCTTGCTCGTCGCGCCAGTTGCCGTCCCATGCGATGCGGTCGCCGCACCAAATGCGCTCGATCAAAGTCGGGATCTTCACCTTGGGCCGCGCGAACTCGCCGCGGGGCGCTGCCGGCAGCATGCGCCTGGTCCAGGCGAAGACCGGAATTTCATGGGCTACGGCCGCGCCGATCTCGAAAGCGATGACAGGATTGAGATGCGGCGAGCCGCGGAACGGCGTGATCTCCGCGACCACGGCGCGGCATCCGAGTATTTTGTACCACCACTTGTGCGCCATCCGGCCCACCGCCGGATCATCGATCGGCAGCCCGACCCTGACGCGCATCGCGACCGTCGTACCGGAGGGAAACAAAAAATGCTCGGACGGCCACTCGGCGACTAGGCCATGCCGATCGCAAATCTCCTCGGCGACCTCGCGCTGGCGCACCGCATCGATGCGCAGCCGCGAATTGTCGGCAAGATAAATCTTCGGCAGAGAGGCCGCGGCGATGGCATCCGGGGACATCGGCCAACGCCTGCCGGCGAAACCGCGGCTACGCCGCACAGGCTCAGCTATGATGGTCCGGCCATCCGCGCCGTCACTCTCACAGGATGCGTAAATTTGCGCACCCTCTAACACGCCATCGTCCGCCGCCGCGCCTCCGCCAATTGGCGGAGCCGTGATCTCGCCCTGGTCGCTGCCGCGGTTTCGCAGGCACGCGAGCGCACGGTCTAAGATTGCTCGCACTGACAGGCGGTTGCCGAACATCATCATCGTTTTCAAACTCCCCTGTTCACCTCGGCAAGCCCATCCCAATAATCGCGCCGGCGAGGAGGCGGCGGCGGCGGAGTAATCTGCGCTTGCTCCGGATTCTCCGCAGCGGTTGAAGCCGCCATTTCCGCTTCATCGGATTGCGGCGGCAAATCCTGCACATGTGCAGGGTTTGCCGCGGCCGATGCCGGCGCCGCGACCCGCGAAAGCGGATTGAATAGATCGGGTGCGATCAGGTCTTGCGGCACGCCGCGTTCACGCGCGATGCGCGCCCAATCCTCGGCGGTCAAACCGACGAAATAGGCGTTCGCCAGGGCAGTGTTACCGATGCGGCAGTCCAAAAAATGATTGTCGCGATGCGAGCGCAGCTTCCACACCACACCTTGCGAACGCGCCCGCGAAATTTTTCTTCGTCAAGATATTCGGATGTAAGCTGCTGAAAATAATTCTCGTCGAGGAACTGGCCGAAATGGCAGAAGCCCGGCGGGTAAATGATGGTCGAGCCGCGCGCGATCGGCTGCAGCGCGGCGTAAGTATAGAACTTCGATTTCAGCGGCCACGTGCCGATCAGCCGCAGCTTGGCGCCGCCCTTGATCTTACGGCCGCGGTAGTCGACGTCCTGGTCGCTCGCTGTGCCAAGTGGCACCTTGGCCCAGCCGTCGATGCCTTTGGTTGCTTTCGCCCCAGGATGCCGGCGCGTCCATTCGTACACAACGTCTGTGCGATAGCCGGAATCGACGCCAATTTCGTCGAGCCGCCAGCGGTTGCCAAACCCGTCGGGCCATTCCCGCATATAGATTTTTGTGAGCTCGGCGAAGGCGCCGGCATCAACGTCGGTCGTGGCACCATCGAGATAGTCGGCGAAGAGCGTCCAGCTTTGCTGATCGGGCGCCCAAGCCACAACCTCCACATAGATGCCGCGCATTTGCACGTCGGCGAAGGCGGTGAGGAGGAGCGCACCGAGCGGAACGGTACCGGCGCTATAGTCCTCGCGCCGAGCAAACAACCGTTCATGGTCGGGCGCGTCGCCGGCGATGTCATAGGGCAAGCCGAGGGTGAGATTCCAGAAAGCTTTGAGCTGCGTTGGATCATCGCCAGCCGCGACGTAATCATTAGCGATCTGGTCCCAGGTTGAGAATGGTGCGGAGATTTCGTCGAAATGATAGGAAGGGAATTTGCCCGGCCCCGGCGCGGTCGCTTGCCAGCGGCCGGTCAGATAAACGGCCGTCTTCTGCCACGCTTCGATCACGGCGCCGCAGCACGGTGGAACATAGTGCGCGTGATGCGGAAAGGTCTTTTCGAACTTAAGTCCCCACGTCGATTTGTCGTACGGTGAGTTCCAGCCGAACACGATGCGGGCGCGACAATGCGGACATTTGACGTGCCACCGGCGCTGATCGCCGGCCTTGAATTTTTTGTCAATCTTCGACGCGCCCTCGACCGTCGGCGTCGAGATATAGGCGCGTTTCCAGGTGCCGGATGCGACAAACGATTTTTGCGCGCGGGCTATCAGCGTGAGCGGGTCGCCCTGGTCTTCGAGATCGTCCTCGTATTCATCAACCTCGTCACAGAGAATTTTTTTGACCGTCAGCATGCGCAGCTGCGACGGCGACGACGCGAGGAGGAGATTGAGCGCACCGCGCGGAAACTTTTTCTCGTTCGTGGTCGAGCCACGCGCCGATCGCGAGGTCTGCGGATACACCTTGCCACCGCGGCCATTCTTGCCGCCGAGCGCCTCGGTCAGCTCGATCGTTCGGCTTAGCTTTGTTGAATTGAATTTGGTTAAGGCCGCTTCGGTCGGCAGCACCACCGCTATATCGCAGGGATCGCGGTCGATCGTGTAGCCGACCGAACAGAGCAGCATGGTGGTGAAGGCCGTCTGGCCGCTTTTCATGACGGCGAGTTCATTGCAGGCCGCATCCGGGCCGAGTAGGTCAAGTGGCTCGACAATGTGCGGCGTGCGGGCCAGGTCGATCTTTTGCCCGGCATATTCGCCGTCCGGCAGCACCATGTGTTCGGCCGCCCATGCCGACGGCGCGATCGGCGCCGCGGGCTCGAATATCGCCGCTGCAACGCCAGCGACAAGCGTGAGGAGCGAGCAGGGCAGCGCGATCTTCACTGCAGCTCCTCCTCCGGCAATTGCAAATCGACCTGGACGCCGCCGCCGTCGTGCTCTTTGCCGAGCGTTTCAAGGTCGCGCCACGAGGCTGCGACCGTCGCTTTCAGCTTGAACACGGCGTCTTTGAGCACCAGGCGCACGCCGCCGACACCATCACGGACCGCGGCTGCGGCGATCTCGTCGGCGCGCAGCGCCAGCGCGTCGATCGCCGCGAGCTGCGGCTCGAGCATCCGCTCAATGACGCTCTTCACCTCGTCGATCGCGACGAGCTGCGCGGAGCGCTCGCCGAAGTCGAGTGCCTTGATCGCCGCCTCGTATTGCGTCTTGCGCTTCTGCGCTTCGGAAAACGTTTCGCCCGATCCGTCCTTCTGTGGCGACGCGATGCCACTTTGCGACGCTGCCGCAGATTGCGGTAGCGTTGACACCGCAGCCGCAGTTTGAGGTAGCGCGCTGTCGGCTCCGTCATCGGCGCGCAGCGCCCGCACGGTAGACGCCGCCTGCACTTTCGATAGATCGCTCGTTTCCCCGACCAGCCGATCATATTGCGCTACGTTGACGAGCTTCACGCCGCTAGAGCCCGGGCGCGTCTGCAATCCTCTATCGCGTACGAGCCTCGCAACCTTTTCGCTGATCGTCTGCTTCGTGACGCCCTTCGCTTTGGCGAGATCACTCACGGACAGCCACGGACCGCCGTTGGTGTCGCTTGCGCTGATCGTTTGCTCGCCCACGGTCATTGCGACGGTCCCGCCAAGCTCGACGCGCGCGGCAGCGCGATCAAAAAAGGCGCTAGCAGGCAGCAAGGGCTAACCGGACCACGACGCGCGGCGCTTATCCCTCCCCACGCGGAAGGGCTAGCACCGGTGTCGCTCAATCGACTTGTCAGGTTGCCGTCAGGCAACAAGGCGTCAGTCCTGTAAGGCGCGTCAGGGCAGCTTTTTGATGATTTAACTAGCGCTTTGTCGGGCCGCCGCGCGTGCGCATGGGGCGGGGGTGCAGGAAGGACCCGCGCCACTTTTTTTCGCTCCGCCAGAGGGGCGCCGGGGCTGTGACCGGCGCCTTCGATCGCGGAACGCCGCTGAGCACGATTGCGCGACGGGGCGCCGCGGAGCACGATTGCGCGACGGGCCGGCCCTTCCGTAGCTCCGGCCGCGATCGCGCCTGATGCCACGCTAATGCCGACGCGGCGGACACAAGCGGGCGAAAGGCAGTGCCGCCGAGATTTGCAAGCCCATGGGGAGGGTGACCCTCCCATGAGCATCGGACCGTGGGGGAATGGCCTGCGCGACAACGCGCCAGAGCGTGCGCACCATCGCGCCGATAGAAAATTAGCGTGATAACCCCCGATCATTCGCCGGCTCCCACGCTGAGACGCTTCGGCGGAAACAAGCTCGGAAGCCAAAAGCCACGGCGGCGTTCGCCTCCTACGATCGCCTCATCAACAGGCGGCATGCCATCGAGACCACGGAAGGCATTCCATGCGATAGCAGCCTTTGAGCCTTCCCAAACAAACCGGCAGCCGCCGTCTTGAGCTGCTCTCCCAAACAGGGTCAGTGCTTCCTCGCCAAGCCCTTCTTCGGGAAGACACGCTTGCGCCGCCGTGGGGGAAACTTTTGAA
Organism: Xanthobacteraceae bacterium; assembly: GCA_030037885.1. Lineage (GTDB taxonomy): Bacteria > Pseudomonadota > Alphaproteobacteria > Rhizobiales > Xanthobacteraceae > BOG-931. The sequence goes on from JASHPU010000027.1 coordinate 39,645, forward strand.
AGGGGTTTTATAGATTCGTTATTTTTTAGATTATTTCCTTTATATGCATGCGGGTTAACCGCTTGCGGTTCAGCCGCTTGCGGTTCAGCCGCTTGCGGTTTACCCGCTTCCGGTTCAACCGCGGAAAACCCATTGGACTCAATCACATCTACTGCAGCCTTCACGTCTTCAGGCATGCCGACAAGATAAGCAAAGGCTCCCCACAGACCGCTGTCCTGGCGCGTCTGGTAACGGGCCATGTATCCCGCGGCAGTCGCTTCGCGGAACATCCGGGCCATTTTTTCCCGACCAAGCTGCCCGACGGATTCGTGAGCCAGTTCCTTCGCCAGCGCGGGCGGCCGAATGCGCCATCCCTTCGGCTTTGATAGGATCAACGCCACCATCGTTCTCGTATCCGCACTGAGACGACGGTCGCGCAGAAGTGTATTCGGCAGCACCGTGTAGGGCTGGCCTTTTGCAGGCCGAATGATCGCGCCGTCGTTCATTTGCCGGGCAGGCGGGTCGCCTCGCCCTCCTCGATCGCGGAAGGCAGCGCGGCGGCCATAGGAACGCCGCGAGCGGGCTTTGCCGCACCGGGGCAACTGTCAGCACTCCCGTTCGCGCTCGCGAGCCGGCGCCGTTCTGGCGCGGCTCGCGCCGGGAGATCGGCCGAAGCGGCAAACTCCGCCGCCACGCCGATCTCGGTTAGAAATCGCGCGCGCATTGTCTTGCGGGCCTTCGCCCAGGCTATATGCAGCGCGGCGAGTTCGCGTTGCCGAAGCTTCTCTTGCCCCAACTTGCCACCGGCCCGCATGCGGTCGATTGCGGCAGCGCCGGCACGCGCCATGCCGGCGCGCGTGCCGAGCGCAATGCGCTGGATAACGTCGGGCCGCATCCTGGAGCGCCGAATACCCTCAGTTTGGCGCTGTCGGACGGCAGGATCGGCAAGGAGCGCGCGCGTGCGTGCGCCGGCAGCGGCGCGGGCTTCTGCCGTCCACTGCGTGGCGGCACGCTCTGCCGCGATAGCGCGCGCCTCAGGCGTCCATCGCGCCATGGCCCGTGCCCGCGCTGCTTCGCGGAAAGCTTCCGTCTTGCGGCCGTCTATTTTTGCCGGGACGCTTGTCATTGTTTTGCCGCCCCGTGACACGCACGCGCGACAACCGCGTCAGCCCATTCCTTCATGCGCGCGCAGAGCGCCGTGGCCTGCGCACCATCGGGCGAAAGCAAAAACTCTTCCGCGCGAGCGTCCGACATGGGCGCGCCGTTGTTGCGCAGAATTTCCGCCACGTGCTCGGCATAGTCGGCGTATTGTTCAGCGCTTGTGATCGGCGGTGTGTGGCCGAACAACCAGATCATGCGCAAGAATTGCGGCGCAAGAGCTCGCTCGGCAGGATCCGTGATCCGATCCTGAAAATGTGCCAGCGCGCCGACCACCCGATCGGCGACCGCGGCATCGAACGTTACGGGCTTTAGCTCCGCCTCATCGGGGCTTGCGGTGTTTTTTTTCGCTGGCCGTGGCATGTAGCCATCCTAACGGCCAACGTCCGGCCAGCTGCGGCCCAGATCGCCGGTCGTGCCGCGGACCTTAACGCCCGAAATGTCGCCGTCGAGATAAGTGTCGGCCCAGGTATTCAGGTCATGGTCGATCGTGACGTGGACATTGAGCGTGGCGTCGCCGGCGAGCTGCGCCTTCGGCGTTTCGGCCGGGGACGCCATGGCAACCGGCTGATCGCTTTCCCAAAGCCCCTTCGCCCAAGGCGCGCCTTGATAGTGTCGCGCCAGAGTTTCATCGATCTGTTTGGTGCCTTGAGCAAAGGCATCCTGTGTTGCCAGATAGAAAGGCAACGCCGGCCCCTCGACGCCAAACCGCGCAAATTTAAGCGGCGCGCGCATGACGGTGCCCAGCCAAGTTTCCGCAGTGGCAAACCGGCCCAGAAGATTGATTGCGACCGCGTCGAGCCCGAGGCCCGCGCCAGCGCTGCCGACGGCCAGGCCGCGAGAAAGCGCTTGTTGCACCGCCGGCGACTTCGCCGCGGCATCGGCCATGTGCCCCATGCTCGACGCGAGATAATTCATGGCATCGATCGCCGGCGGCATCAGTGGACCACCGGCGACTTGCAGCAAATTCTTGAGCTGCGCCGTAAAGCTCGATAAGGCGACATACGGATCTTTGTTCATGAACGTATCGGCGGCTGCCAAGCCCTCCGCGCCCGCGGATATGCGCCAGTCTTTCTCGATCCGCGGTTGTTGCGTCTCGAGGACATCCATGAATTGCTGCGCGGTTTGATCGCGGAACACGATCGCAGTCTCGGAAAGGATTTTCTGCCGATCAGTGATACCCTTACGGGTCAATGCCGGAAGCCAAATTTCCTGCGCCCAACGGTACGGGTCGGTCGCGAACAATTCCCAGCCCTTGACCGCACCTGGGCGCCATTTCGTGACAATGCCCGCCTTCGAAGTTTGGTAGGTGCCCGGGTTGAGAAGATCGAGATTCTTCAGCTCGTTATAGGCGACGGCGCGCCCTCTGCCGCCGACGATCGTGGCATACGCGGTGCCGAACGCCTTGCCGGCCGAGGAGCCGCCCATTTCCTGAGCGAATGTCGGCGCCGTCTTTAGAAAAAACTCATCCGACAGCGACTGCGATGCCCCGCGGGCATATTTGACCATGGCGTAGAAGTCGGTCGGGCGCAGCGTATCGCCGAAAGCATTGAGCGCCTTTGCCATCAGGTCCATGTTTTTGGTGAACCGTGGCAGATCCCGCGTGGCGCCCTTGATTTCCTCGCTCTTGATGAGCTTGTCAAAATCCTCGTCGAGTTCCTCCTTTTGCTCCGGATGGGCGCCTTCGGCGACGACGCGCAGCTTGGCGAGCGGTTCGATCAGCTTCGCGGCTTCCTCGTAGGAGCCGACGATGGAACGCGCATTACGCAGCATATGGAGCGCCGTGGTCTGCGACACCGCCGGTACTTCGGCGGAGACTTTGGCGGCAGCCTTTTCCGCTTCGCCGATCTCGCCGGGAGTCATTCCCGCCGTTTCCATCCGCACGCGCTCGTGCTGGCGGGTCGCCGCGGCACTTGCGGTGGCCTCGACGGTCCTTTCGACGGCCGTATACGCAGTCATCGCCGCAATGCCGGAGCCGAGTGCGCGGCTGAAACCGGAAATGCTCGCCATGTTCCTGCCGAATATCTTGTCCAGGCGCGCCATGCGGCCGTGCAGCGTATCGGCGGCGCGCGCTGCGCGGCCGAGCGACGCCTCATTGCGATCGACCGCCGACGCGACATTGAGAAAGTCGCGGCCAACGCCGCCGATGCGCTTGCCGGCCGCAGCGAGCCGATCGAACCGCGCCCCGACTTTGTCGAACACCGCGCCGGTCTTGTCCGCCGCGGAAATGACAAGCTCGGCCTGCAGTTTCTTCTCAGCCACAGCGTCCTCCCGACGTTGGTCCGCCCGCGGCGAAGCCCGCGCGGCGCCGAGGGGCCGTGTTCCTTAACCCCCAGCGCCGCGCTGCGCAGCGCGTTGCGTGCCGTCGCGTCATCCGCACGCGGCGGCAGCCCGGGCAGCTGGCGGCTCGGATCAAAGCGAGGCGCAACGCGCGGACCTGAACATGTGCGGCGCATGCGCTTCGATCAAAAAATCCGGCGATCATTGCCATCGTCACGAAGCCTTTCTATTTGCACGTACTCAATAAGTGAAATGCGCAACGACTATGATGTGGCCCGCCGCGCCATTGCCGCCGGCGGAGCCATTCGACCCAGACGCGCCCGTCCCGCCGGCGCCGACCGCGTATGTGTAGCTGGAGGCGAGCGAATAGATGATTATCTTGAAGGTTGCCCCGGCACTGCCGCCTGCGCCCGAGTTCGCCTGCGTAGCGTCCATCACGCCACCGCCACCGCCACCGGAGCCAGTATTTGCTGCTGCGCTTTGTCCGGAACCATTGGGACCGGCGCCGCCGCCGGCGCCGCCGAGGGTGCTGTTGCCGCCGGCCCCGCCGGCCTGATCTTCGTTGTCTGTGGGGGCATTCTGTGGGCCTCCGGAGCCCGTGCCGCCATTGACTTCTAAGATGTTAATCACACCAATAATGCCGCTCCCGGAGGATATCCCGCCAGCGCCTATGGCATTACCGTCGCCGCCGCCGCCGCCTCCTCCAGCTTCATAATTCGGCGACGTGCACGCCGCCCCCGACGCGCTCCAGCACGTATTGCCGCCGCCCGTTCCGGCTGTCGCATTATTGCCGCCGCCGCCGCCGCCGCCGCCGCCGATCAGCGTCACTTCAAGCCACAGCGCGCCAGTCGGCGTCGTGTAGGTACCGTTGTCCGCCGAGCCGTAAACGCCGAAGTTGCACTCCGTCGCCGTCGTCGAAATGATATCGCAGACTTGCGGAATGGACGTGCTCTGATTTTGCAGCGCCACGTTCGCCATGCACGGCATGGTGCTTGAGCAGCCGCTGTTGGTGATGCCGACGACATCGCCAGCGGTGCCGCCTGAAACCGTCGTGGTGTTGACGGTGACCCCGGTCGCCACACCGCCAATCGCTGACAACTTGCCGCCACTCGCCGTGATCGTCGTGCCATCGGGTTCGCATGCGCCGAGCTGCGTCGCCGAGCAGGTCGTGGCGTTGAGCGTCGTGCCGGACCAATTGAGCGTCGAGCCGAGCGTGACCTGTTCGGCGTTCGCCGCCGAGCCGGTCGGATTGGCCCAGATCGCGCCGGCGGCAAGCTGCGGCAGGTTGCCCAGCGTAACAAAATTGGCACCGGAGAATGTCGGCGTACCGGCAATCGTGCCGGAGAGTGTACCGCCCGAGAACGTGCCGCCGCTGATCGTCGGGGCCGTGCCGAGCACGATGGAGCCGGAGCCGGTGACGCCGTTGGCGAGGTTCGCCGCCGCGATCTGGCTGCCGGCGATCTGATACTGGCCGCTGATGTTGACGTTGCCGGTAGCCGGCGCACTCTCGTTGACCCCCAGCGCGCTGACATTGACGCTATTGCAGTTGAGCTGCTGGCTGCCCGTGCCGACATTGCAGACGGACTGCCCGTTCTTGTTCTGCAAATAGATATCGTAGGCCGAGCCATATCCGGTGAGGACCGCGCCGTTCGTGCTCGACCCAGCGATCGTGCCGGCGCCGTTGGCGAGGCTCGGCACGCCGCCGGTGAACAGGGTGCCGCCGCTGAAAGTGCTAGCGCCGGAATAGGTGTTGTTGCCGTTGAGCAGCGGCACCGTGGCGCCGCTGGTGCCGATATTGACGGCCGCGGCCGAGCCGAAGCCGGCGAGGCCATTGCCGTAGCCGAGATCGGCGCCGCCGAACTGATATTGCCCGGTTCCCGTCACATTGACGTTGGCATTGCTGACAGTTTGGGTGGCGGTCCAAACATTGGCGTTGTTGAGATTGAGCGAGACGATGCCGAGACTGCTGATGAAGAGCGTCGCGTTGTCGCCCTGCACGCAGCCGACCGCGCTGACCGTCGCCGCGGGACACTGTGCCGGCGCGAGGCCGCCGGACAGCGCGCTGAACGGCAGGGACCCCCACGCCGCCGCGGCCGATGAGCCTGCGACCGGCACATTGCCGGCGGCCGGCGTGCCGCTGATGGCGACGCCATTGAGTTTCAGGACCGACGGATTGGGATAAGCGCCGCCGAGGTCGCCGCCCGCGGCGCCGCCCTTCTGTACGAAGGTGCCGAGGATGGGATTGAGATAATCGTCGACCCACGACCCGAACGAGCCGGTGCCGGCGTCAGGCAGCGGCAGCGCCGGTTGCGCCAGCGCCGCACCAGCGCTCATGATGATCTGCCAGCAGATCAGCCAGGGGATAATTCTGCGCATGTTCGCCAGGCCTTTCAGTTTGACGTTTTCGGGACCGATCGTCGGCACTTGCGCGCGTTGGGGCGCCAAATATCAGGCGCCGCAAAGACATCAGATAACGACCAGGCGTCACAGGCTGCACGCCGGGGTGCGCGCGGGCCGTTTGCTTGATGGTGAGCCCATGGTTGCGAACGCCCATCGGCGGCCTTGTTTTGTGCCAGCGTCGGCAACGCTGCGAGTAGCGCAGCGCCGAACAGCAAAGCGATCTTCTTCATTTTTGGACGCCCCCTTCAGGTCGCCGCGGCCACGCCGGCCGCGGTTAGGGTGAAGACCGGATCAAACAAATTCGCACCGCTCGGCCGGACCCAGCCTTGCGAAAAGGCGTAGGCGTAGCCCGCGATCAGATCTTCAGGCGCAAACGTGTTGTCGCCGACCGTGCCGATGAAAGCCGGAGCAATTGCCGAGAGCTCGAACACGCCGCTCAGCGCCGCGCCGCCCTGGGCAACGGCGGCGTCGACGAGTCGCTGCCCGGATGCGGCCGATGTCGGCGCGGTGCCCGACGCCGCGGCGAAGCCGGCTTGTTCGAGCGTGTACGTCGTCACGCCGTTGAGCGTGTGCCCTTGCGTGAGCCAGGCGGCATTGACGGCAAAGGCGAGCCCGGCGACGAGATCGGTCAGGCTGTAGCCCGCGGCGAAGAATGCGGACTGCACCGCGCCGGCAAAATTCTTTGGCACGGCCGCGGGATCGTGGATAAACAACAGGTCGGCGTTGCCGGCACTGGCACTGCCCGCCTGCACCGGGCCGAAAGTCATCGGCCCAAGCGTGAGCACTTTGCCGGTCCAGTCTTGCACCTGAGCGATCGCGGTATCGGTATCCAGATCGAAGATTTGCATGCCCTTGGCGACTGAGCCGGGATTCGCCGACTGCATCTGGATCGAAGTCGACGACGCCACGAACCGGCCGGCAGTGACGAAAACGCCGGGAATGAAAAACGGAGACGGCCGTCCTGGCCGGCCACCGGCATTGACTATTTGCGTGAGCAGCGCTTGCGCGGATTGCTGTGCTGACATGGTTCTAGGCCTCCCCTATCGCCTTGCCGCCGCGAGCACGCGCCCGCGTGGCGTCCATGGCGTCGCCGCGCTTCGCGCACCGCCGCTCCGCCCCGCTTTCAGGTTGCGCACATGCTCGATCGCGGGCGCGGCCTTTGCCGTTGACTGAGGAAATTGCGCCAAAAGCTGGCGTGCGACGGCCTTGGCCAAGCCAACGTCACGGCCGTCCGCCGCGTCCGGTGCGACCTCCCGGTGAATCGCTTCAATGTCACCCAACAGGGCTGGACCAGCACCCGACGCCTGCAGCGCGATTTGACGCTGCACGGCCTCGGCAAGGCCGCCAGCACTGCGCTCCGGTTCGCCGCGTCCAGGTGCCGCGGCCGGCATCGCATCGCGAATAGCAGCTGGATCGATACCCCGCGTTCGATCCGCGGTCGCCAATTGCGGCAATGCCGCATGCGCGTGGATAAATGCTAGGCCGTGGCGCATCATTCTGACTCCGGTTCGGTTTTTTGATCGGGCCGCACCGGTCGACCGACAACGGTGCGCACCAGATTGATCGGCCGCTCGACCTGGGGCTCTTCCGCCAGCCCGCGCGGCATCGCGACGAATTTTGGTTGCTGATAGCCGCTGGCCTCTTGCGGAGCCGGTGCTGCGGCAGGCGCTGCAGGAGGCTTGGGGGGCGGCTCCTCACTCGGAAGGTTTTTTGGCACTTCAAATGTGAGTCCGAAGGCCCTCGCGACATCACGCAGCTCGTCCCAAGTGTGACGGATAACACGGGGGCGAAATTTGTATTCGCTCCGCTCCACGAAACCGACGCGCTCATTAGAGGTTTGATTGAACGCGACCTCTTCGCTGTCGTAGCCCCAGAGTTCGCTTGCGATCTTAATCGCGTCGGCAAGGTGCCCTATGCACTCTTTTTGACGCGCCACGATCACGGCCCCCCGAGAGATTAACTCCTCACGCCTCGACTTCTTTTTGCTCTCCCATTCCACGTTGCGGACCTGATGCAACTGAACCAGCAGCAACGAAATGACTTTCTGCCCGCTCTCGATCTCGCTCTCGAATACTCTCTCGCGCTCGTCGAATTGCCTGATTCGCTCAACGGTTATATCGGAGCCGGATTTTTCCCAGACGGCTCGCTCCTCCTTAAACGCATTGAAGCGAGCCAAGCGGTCTCGCTCAGCAACTAGCGCATTGTCGATTTCTTTTTGAATATCGGCCGCAGGGCGAGGCCCAGCTGCTGCGTCGCGCACCGGAAGCACGCTTGATCGATTCGACACCGGGGAGCCTCCCTTTGCGGCGCCGGATCGTTTTTTCGGCGCGCGGGAAGCGCTTTCCCACACATTTGGGGAACGTTACCTACGGAAACCCCTGCTCAACTTACGAAAAAGGTTTTCGTAGGTTATAAGGCCTTGTTTTGTTTGAGGAAGCTGTTCCACCAGCCACGGTATTCTAATTTCAGAAACTCGGTCGCCGCTCGCGTTGCGCTCTCCAAATCGTAATCGCCCGGCGGTTCCCGACCGCTGTTGCGTTCCATGTAATCGATGCGCGCGAGCTGTCCGGCAAGTCCGCCCCTGGTGGGTGATTGCGTCTGCCGTGACCATTTGAGTAATTGGTCAAAGCAATTGCTGAACGCATATTTTGGAGGGCGCCCTCTAACTTTCGCGTCCACCGCCGCGGTTGGCTCGCCCAAACCATCAATCTCATCGCCGGCGCCTGCTGGCCGCACGACAGCCGAGGAAGCAAGCGCTTCTGCAGAATAAATGCGGATATCTATGAAGCGCGCGCCGCCGACATCCTCGGTAGCGACGCCCCTCGTTAGATTGACCGCCGTGATGTAATCCCAAAAACTCGCCTCGATCCTCTGCAGCGGTGCGGCGACACTGTTCAATCTGCCCTCAGCAATCCATTTGCCTGATCGAAAAAGGTCCCAGAAAGGTCGATAGATTAAAATTTCCGCTCGCTCCTCCTCGATGGACCCCGCAACATCACCGTCACCTACGCGCACGATCTCACCGTGTTTGCTGTCAATCAGAGCGAGCGTGCAACAGGCGTCATTGGTTAGAACGCGAGCGCCATTAGCAATGCTCGCCAGTTCGCGATTGGAAAAATATGCGTCTAAGAAGCTGTCAAACGCGACCTGCAGGGACGCACCGGCAAGCGTAGGCGGGTTAATATCGCCGCGCTCTTGCTGCTCCTGTCGTTCCTTCGCCAGCATTTTTTTCGCCTCCCGCATTAGCGCTCCGCATCTGAGAAATCCGCGCGGCAATCGAGGTGCGGTCCCCGACTTTCGGCCCGTCGGCCTAGCCGCGCGAATCGGATTCTAGCTCACTTGCCGGCCAAGCCGCTCGCGATCAGACGGAGCTTCCACGTTTCTATGCGGTCGCTTATCCGATCGAGTGGCAGCAGAGGCGCCCTGTTCTCCATAAGGCACGCAATCAAATCCTGCAGCGCCGAGCAAACGTCGCCGCGCGCCTCGTTCATCGGTCCGGGATCAGGGAAATGCACGCTGTTTCGGAGCGCGATCAGATTTGCTGCACGCAACGCGCCGATGACCTGGAGCGGCGTGGTCATTCCCGATCGAAGTTCTTGAACCCTCCGCCGCACGCTTCGCCGCCTCCAATTCATCTGCGATCATCGACATGCTCGGGAGGCCCTTCCGCCGCTTTCCGCGAATCGCTCGCCCGAAGCACGATTTTACATGGGTTGCCGCAGCGCCGGCGAACGCGCCAGCGCTGCGTTTTCCACATTTTTTTGTTGCGACTAGGCTCCGCCAAATTGGGGCCGGGGAAATTCCCGGCGGGCCCCATTTTGCACTGGCCTACGCTGCCGCTGCGTCGGCGGATCCGCCAATTGGCGGAGCCGCGGCGATGACCGACGTCTCCTGGTCGGCATCCGTGCGGCCGGGTTATTTCACGGCCAGCTGCGCGACCTCTTCGGCTATCAAACCGGTAAGCAGCGGTCGGATGACACCGAGAAGACGCGGTGCCAGCTCGGCGGAGCCGTCTTCTTTGATACCGGCATACCTATACCTCGCTTCGATCAGCAACAAAGCGCCGACCAAGTTAGGCGTCGCCGGCGCGAAAGCCACGATCTCCTCTTCGATCCTGTCTTTCTCCTCCCATGCAAGATCGGCGGCTTGTTCGAGCGCGGGGATGTTCAGCTTGCATTCCGCAGCCTCGCGGCGTGAGAGGGCCTCGTCGCGGCGAGCCAATATCCAGCGCCGCCATCTGTCAGCTTTGGCCGCTCCAAAGTCACGGCAATAGTACTCGTAATACTGTTCGATGTAGTCATCGCAAGGTCTTACTGCGCGGACATCAGGACCGTGATAATTCCAGACGCCGGCCGTCTTTTTGCTTTTCAATTCGATCGGCGGGCAGTACGCCAAGTCCCCGTATTCTCTGCCGTGCAAATCGGTGAACATACGTCCACACTTGGCCCAAGCCGGCAGCCGATCCGTCGCGGCCTCACTTTCACGGTCTGCGGCTCGCGCCGCAGCTTCGGCAGCGCGGAAGCGCCGCCACAGTGCGAACAGGCGCTCGTCAGCGTCGGCGCCTGTCGGCCAAAGGGTTCCGGCATTCGCGTCAGAGACGATTTGCGGGGCAAGGGAAGCAGCGGACATTATGGTACTCATCGCAAGAACTCCTCTACGAGATACACGCGCACCGTGCGCGGGCGAGCGATCGTCGCACGCGCTGATGGTTTTTTGATGCGTCATCGGTGGACTCTTCGGAATGGCCTTTCAGGGCCGATGCCGGGACGGCCGGCAGCCGGGAGCTGAAAACCTGCCGAAGAGACAGGCGGCGCGCCTTTAGGCTTTCGCCCTGGACATAGCAGCGCCCTCCCGGCCATAATGGCCAGGTCGGCGCCGCCGCCAAGCGGCGCTCTACGCCTCCGCAAGCAACGGCGCGGAGAGCATTTCGGCAGCCGCCCGCGCCAACGGACGCGCCGCCTATCTTCGGTCAGGGTTTTCAGGCCCAGAATCAGCATACAGGGAAAAGCCGGCGTTGTGAATCGCCGGCCGGCTCCCTTTTTGTGTTTTCCGGAAACTCCGCAGGATCAACAGGCTCTTTCGCCGCCGGGGCTTGTGCACAACGCTGCGGAAGAGCCTTTGTCCGGCACTGCCACCTGAGCGATGATGGCCAATGCCGCGCCGCCGTAAAGAGGAACACATTCGACGAACGGCCAATAAGGCCGGTGCGCCCGCGTCGCGGGAAGGGGCATCATTCCGTGCACGGCTCTACGCTGCGATGGGAGTGCCGGAGATGGAGCGGGCGCCAGACAAAAAAATGCTTCGGCTATCGCTTGTTGAGCTGCGCGACCGATCAATGATAGCACGATTGCGCGAGACGTTAAGATTGCTGGCTACGCTGATCGGCGACAGTTTCAGCAATTCAGCAAACGGCGCATGGGTCGAACCTGCCCTAAATCAAAGACGCAACGGGTTCTGCTTTCGAGTCCCGCCGGCTGCGCTGCCGCGTAGGAGCGAGCGCGCGGGACACGGCCTCGGGTTCTTTCCTGATGACTTGGAGCAGCACGCGAGCCGCGCCGTCCGGTTGGCGACGATTCTGCTCCCACTCCCTCACAGTCGCTGCAGGCAAGCCGAACCGTGCCGCGAACTGCGCCTGGCTTAGCTCGAGAGCATTGCGGATTGCGCGGACATCCACTTCCGCGGGCACGAACACGCGGTAAGAATTGGGATTCGCCTCACCGCGAGCAATAGCGCGACCTTCCCGCGCCGCCTTGATCAATCGGCTACCAAGCTTGCTCATGATCTTCCTCTTGCTCTCAGGGTGACGACACGTTTTCTGACACTCGCACGATAATCGCTGGCGTAACCGGCCAGTTCCTTCCGCAGCTCGTTCCGCTCGGCATTGGACAAGTCGGCGCGCTCACCCTTGTTAATCAGCGCAAGCAGCAACACAGGTACATCCTCGCCCGCATAATAGCTGACGGTTCGGTAACCGCCCGATTTGCCTTTGCCGCGGCCAGCGAACCGCCGCTTCCGTGCGCCGCCAGTGCCGGGGATTATGTCGCCGATCAACGGCTCCAATGAGATTGCCCGGATGATTTCGGCCACCTCGTCGTCAGAGAGCCCGCCGTCATGACAATCCGCGATGAAGGTCGGCGTTTCGATCACCGAGTGCATGTTCCTATATACGGCAGTGCCGTACAGACGTCAAGGGCTCGCTCTGCCGCCGCCCAGAGGAGCACGGATCAGAGGTCCAAAGCGCTGGTAAGAGAAGCGGCGCGGCGCGAGAATCGTCGGCGCTCGTCGCGCCGAAATGAGGGCGGAAAAAAAGTCGCACTCGTCATCCGCCTCCGATCCCGCAGCGACCCCGCGGCTTCCGGTTCGGGCAGCAGCGACGGCGCCAGTCCGCCAATTGGCGGAGACGCAGCCATTCTGACATTCGGAATTTGCCCTTATCGATCAAGGCGGCTCAAAGCGCGAACGTGTCAGAACGCGCCTTGATGCGGAACAAATCTCCTGCGCCTCTTAATCAGCGGGTCCAAGGTTCGAGTCCTTGTGCGCCCACCATCCAGGCCGTGTGTGCAGAGCGCCGTACCGTCATTCCCGCCGGGAGGACACGTGCATCCGCCATCAATTACCGCCGCCTATCTCGCGGTTTTTGCTTTGCTCTACGCGGGGCTGAGCCTTCAAGTCGTGCGCTTGCGCCGCAAATTTCGATTTGCTTTCGGGGACGGTGGTAACAACGAGCTGCGCAATGCGATCCGAGCGCACTCCCACTTTGCCGAATACGTGCCCATCATTGCACTGATGGTCGCGATGCTTGAAATCACCGGCCTGCCGAGAATATGGGGGTACACATGGCGATGGGAGCACTTCTCATTGCGCGGCTTCTCCACCCATTTGGCATGTACGCCAAGCCACGGACCACGCAATTCCAGATCGGCCGTGCAGGCGGTATGATGATCACAACCCTGGTGATGATCGGCGCTGCAGCGCTCATTCTCTGGCGGCTCGCGCTGGTCCGATAGCGCGCCGGCAATGTCGGGGTTCGGGGTCCCGGCATGGCGCTGCCGAATCCCGATGTCCGTTGTCGTGGCAGCTTTGGCGATAAGCGGATCTCACCCTGTCGTTCCCGGCTGACGCTCGCCTGGAGGTCCGACCTTGTGTCTGTCCGCCCGAACGATCGCGACGGAAGCGACTCGGAGAGAATCAAACTTGCGGAACGGGCAGGCGGAACGTACCGTCAACACCCAGGATGAGGCGCACGGTCGAGGATCGGTCGACGAGCGACTATCCATTGATCAGGAGTCACGACGATGTTCAGCATCCTCATGTCAAGCTCGCGGTCGCGCGCGGGTTTGCTGGCATCCGCTCTGGCTTTGGCCGGCGCCGGTGTTACCAATCCGGCTTTCGCCGGTTCGCCTTATGACGGCAATTGGAGCGTGGTGATCACGACGCGCGTCGGGGCGTGCGACCCGACCGCCCGCTATCGCCTGCAAATATCGAACGGCGCGGTCGTAAACGGAAGCGACAACGACATTAAGGTCCATGGCCAAGTCAGCCATGGCGGCATGGTCAACGTCTCGGTGCGCTCCGGCGATGCATGGGCCGTCGCGTCCGGTCGTCTCAGCGGAGAGACCGGCAGCGGCACATGGAAAGGCCAGGGATCGAGCGGCGCCTGCGAAGGCACCTGGGTGGCGGAACGGCGCGGCGCTGCGGCGCTATCCTCGCTGCTCAGACCGGCGGCATTCGGCAGCAGGTTACGATCGGCTTCCGGGTCGGCCGGAGGCGTCTTTACACCTTGAACCTTGCGCCTCGTCTTTCTGCCGATGCTCACGGCAGAGGATGATGCCGTGGACGGCGCGTTGCCGGTGTCGATGCGCCGCCCTCTCATGCTTAAGGCGCAACGCTGCCATGATCTCGGCGTGCCTCGCTTCATAGACCGCCGTTCATATTTTTGCTCGTAACTGCGCCGGATCGAAGCGCCGCCGATCAGGGAGAGGACTGATTGCGCTGAATTTCAGCGTGCGAGGTGGCGCTTGGATCGTTTCACCGGAATGGCTGTTTTTTCCAAGGTCGTCGACACCGCCAGCTTTGCCGCGGCGGCGCGCTACTTCGGCATGTCGCCCGCCATGGTCAGCAAGCACGTGCAGACGCTCGAAGAGCGGCTCGGTGTGCGGCTGCTCAACCGCACGACGCGCCGGGTCAGCGCGACCGAAGTGGGCCAGAATTATTACGAGCGCTGCCTGCGTATTTTGTCCGAGTTGGAGGACGCCGAGCGCGCCGCCGGCGACCTGCAAGCTGCGCCACGCGGCCTGCTGCGCGTGACCGCGCCGGTGTCATTCAGCTTCCGTCACATCACTCCGGCAATCGCCGATTACCTCGCTGCCTATCCCGAAGTTTCGGTCGATTTGAATCTCAATGATCATTACGTCGATCTACTCGAGGAACGTTTCGACGTCGCCGTCCGCGTTGGTCACCTTGCCGATTCGAGCCTGATGTCGCGGAAGCTGGGTTCAATCACGACGGCGGTATGCGCCTCGCCAACCTACCTCAAGGCGAACGGAGTACCCAGGCAGCCCAGCGATCTCACCAAACACAATTGCCTCATCTATACTTATGCCATGCACCAAAGTGCATGGCGCTTCGTCGATCGCGACCGCCGGGAATACGTCGTGCGGGTGACCGGGCGGTTCCTCGCCAACAATGGCGACACGCTTCGCGCGCTCGCAATCAAGGACGCCGGCGTGGTCCTCGCGCCCGACTTCATCGTCGAAGAGGACTTGCAGGCCGGCCGCCTGATCCGACTCTTGTCCGAATACGCGACCGGAGAGACGCCGGTGCACGCCGTCTATCCGCACAGCACGTATCTTTCGGTGAAGACCAGGACGTTCATCGACTTTCTGGCGGCGCGTTGGACTCGCTCGCCGCAGATCAAGGGCAACGGCGCGGACGGCAAGAGCAACGTGCGTACCACGCTGGCGCTCAACGCCGCTTGCTGACGCTGTGGCGTGCGCGGCCAATCATTATTCATCGTGGCGTAATAGACTGTTTCTCATCCGCTCCATAGTCGAACTGTAGCAGCGTTCACATCTTCCGGCAGCAGCGCGCAGCAGATTGCGGCGCGCGCGGGGCGCCCAAGGTCGGGGCCCAGTCGCCAAAAGGAGATGTGACATGAAGTCGTTCAGAAAACACACAGTCGCTGCGGCGTTGGCATTCGCCGCTGTGGCCGTTGGCTCTGCGCCGGCATTTGCTCAGAGCGCTTACCAAGTCTATGCAAGGCAGCAGCACCATCAGGTGCAGCCGCAGGCGCGCGGCTACTCCGCTTACGATTACGTGGCGCCACCGGCCGCAGATCCGGCGCCGACGTTCACGGCGCCCGGCGGATGGAAGGATCTGCACTGACGCCGACAATGGTTACGCGGGGCCAACAGCGGCCTCTTGGCGGCGGTCGGGCGATCAGCTTCACAAACCTTGGAAGCTTTCGCCCGATCGCCGCCGAAATTCGGAGCATTGCCCGATCGGACTGCATCAGCGGCGTCATTGCGAGGCGGCGCATGCAGCGGGATCCAGGCTACTTCGTTCCTGCAAATTCAAAACGCGTTCGTTGGCGGGAATGAGCCGCACCCTCTAATCTTCGCTACCGCTTGCGATCATCATCTCGCGAGCTCGCGCGCATCTTCCGCGGCCGCTTCGCGCTTGGCCAATTCCTCCGCCACCAGTTCTTTCTTCGACAGTTTGCCGACCGGCGTCTTTGGCAGACTGGCGCGGAATTCGATCTCCGCCGGCATTTCATATTTTGCGAGCTTGTCGGCGAGAAAGGTCTTGAGTTCCTCGAAGCTGAAAGCCGGCTGCCCGGGCTTGAGCGCGATGAAGGCCTTGGCCGATTGGCCGCGGTAAGCGTCTGGGATGCCGATCACGGTGACTTCCGCGACCGCCGGGTGCTCGTAGATCGCTTCCTCGATGGTGCGGGGGAAGACGTTGAATCCGCCAGTCAGGATCATGTCCTTCTTGCGGTCGACCAGGGTGACGTAACCGTCGGCATCGATGAAGCCGATGTCACCGGTGTGAAATCGCCCGCCGTGGAAGGCATCCGCGGTCGCTTCCGGCTTGTTCCAATAGCCTTTCATGACTTGTGGGCCGGTGATGCAGATCTCGCCCTTCTCGCCGGCTGGCAGCACGCGCGTTCCGGTCTCGAGGTCGACGAACTCGATGAGAGTATGCGGCGCCGGCAGCCCGACCGTTCCGGGGTGCGGCGCGGCGTTATTCACCTGCAGGGTGGCGAGTGGCGCCGTTTCGGTCAGGCCGTAGCCTTCGCGCGGGGTGGCGCCGGTGAGCCCGCGAAAGCGCTGCAGCACTTCAACCGGCAACGGCGCGCCGCCCGACGCGCATTGCCGCAGCGATGACAGGTCGAACTCGCTGATCTTCGGATGATTGACCAGCGCCGTATACATCG
This sequence comes from Xanthobacteraceae bacterium, assembly GCA_030037885.1. Lineage (GTDB taxonomy): Bacteria > Pseudomonadota > Alphaproteobacteria > Rhizobiales > Xanthobacteraceae > BOG-931. The sequence goes on from JASHPU010000027.1 coordinate 55,897, forward strand.
TCGGCACGCCGGCGAAGATCGTGATCTTCTTGCGCGCGATGTCGGCCAGCGCGCGATCGGGGTCGAAGCGCATATGCATGATCATCCGCGTGCCGGACTTCACGGACAGCAGCATGATGAAGGAAAGTCCGAAAATGTGGAACAGCGGCAATACGACCAGCGACCTGTCGTCGGCGTTCAACGGGCTCGCGCCGATCCAATGATTGTAGATGTCGAGCACAGCCGAAAAATTCGCGTGCGTGAGCATCGCGCCTTTCGGCTCGCCGGTGGTGCCGCCGGTATATTGCAGAACCGCCACCTCATCGGCGAGCGGGCCATGCGGGTGCCTGACATAGGCGCCGTCTGCGTCAAGCAACGCACCGAAATCGATCTCCCGACCGGCGCCGCCGATTCGTTCGACCGGCGGGCCGACGATCGCCCGTACCACCGGCTCGGGCAGAAAGTCTTCCAGATGACAGACCACCAGGGTCCTCAATTTGGCCGTGCCGTTGAGACCCGCGATCTGCGGATAGAGCGCCTGGATGCCGAGCGTCACCATCACCTCGACTTCGGAATCGGCGATCTGGTACTTGAGCTCGCGGGGCGCCGCCAGCGGACTGAAATTGGCGACGCGGCCGCCGGCCATCAGCACGGCAAAAAAACAGACGACGTAATGCGGTGTGTTGGGAAGATGCAGCCCGACATTGACGCCCGGGCTGACGCCGAGCGCCTGCAGGCCTTTGGCGGCGCGCGCCGCGAGATCGTGCAGCTGCGCGAAGGTCAAAGTTTTGTCGTAGAAATCGATCGCCAACTTGTCGGGCCAGCTTGTCGCTGCTGTCTCGAGGATGGTTTCGATCGCGACCGCCGGCGGCAGCGGCGTGTTCCAGGCCACACCCGATGGATAAGACTTTTCCCATAAGTGAGAGGCCATCGATGAACTCCCGGGAGGAGATTTGTGTTTTCTTAAATCGGCAAACCAGCGATCGGTGCGCGCACGGTGCGGCCGACGGTGCCCTAACTGCGCGATCGGGTGATTTTTATATTCGCGTGTTTCCGGCTCTCCCGCAAGCTGATGCGCCGGATCTGACGCGCCGGATCGACACGCCGCTCGGTAGCCATAGGCGGCGACCTCAACGCAGCACGGAATCGCCGGACTGGGGCAAAATGCGAAGCGACCGCACAAGCAGACATTGGCGGCCGCAGCAACGTGCCAACGCCCACTCCCGGTGGGGTGGATCATTGTGGTAACCTGAACCAACCGGAAGCATCAAATGGAGCAAACGAACGTTGCCGTCATTGGCGCCGGTCCGGCCGGTCTTGCGGTCGGTGCCTGCCTGCGAAAAGCGGCTGTCGACTTCATCATCCTGGAAAAAGGAGAACAGGTCGGCGCTGCCTGGCGTCGCCATTACCAGAGGCTCCACCTGCATACGATCAAGCGCTTTTCATCGCTGCCGTTCCAGCCCTTTGACCGGAGCTATCCGCGTTACATTCCGCGGGCGGAATTGGTTCGATATCTGGAAAGCTACGCGGCCCACTTCGATATAAAGCCTCGATTTGGCGAGACCGTTCGCTCGGTCCGACGTGATGCAAATGCCTGGATCGTAGAAAGCGCGTCGGGTTCTTTTCACGCCGAGTCTGTGGTGATTGCCTCAGGGATGAATGCTGCCCCGGTCATGCCGGACTTTTCGGGACGAGAAAATTTCAAGGGACGGGTCGTGCACAGCGCAGACTACGCCGATGCCACGCCATTTCGGCGCCAGCGTGTTTTGGTCGTCGGAATGGGTAATACAGGAGCAGAGATCGCGCTCGATTTACTGGAGGGTGGCGCAGAACCGACCATTTCGGTGAGAAACGGCGTTCACATCGTCCCTCGCGATCTCTTTGGCATCCCGATTCAGGTGGTGGCGATGGCCGCAAGTACGCTGCCGTCAAGAGCCAACGATACGTTATTTCCGTTCATTCTCGACCTTGCGCTCGGAGATTTGGCGAAATTCGGAATCAAGCGGCCGCAGCAGGGTATCCTGGAGCAGGCGGCGAAATCGCACAAGATTCCCGTCCTTGACATTGGCACGGCTAAAAAGATTTCCGAGGGGGCGATCACGGTGATGCCGGGCATATCGACGATGACCGGCGACGGCGTCGTCTTCGCTAACGGCGAGAAGCGCTTGTTTGACGTCATTATTTTCGCCACCGGATATCGCCCGAGCTACCGAAGCTTTTTGGCAAGCGACGATATTGCGCCCGACGTTGAGCGGAACGAGGATAATGCAGGGATTTACTTCGTTGGTTTTCATGTCCCGATAACCGGTCAGCTCCGCCAAATAGGCAAAGAGGCCCTTAGCGTTGCAAACGACATCGCTCGTCGGAGCAATGCGCGCGCGGCGCGCTGACGCCGCCTTTGACCTTAATGGCCGCACATACGACGCACGCGCGAGGAGACGGAGCCAGAGCCAGTCACGGTTAACATTTCCCTCGTGATCGAGATTTAATGCGCCGGCTGGAATTCGGATAGTTTCGCCGGTGGAAAATCCTTCCGCGGCTATCTCGGGAGATAGCACATTGCCTACGACAAACCGCTGCCACGCGCATGAATTTTTTCGACTCTGGCGGAGCACACCGGCATTAGGCCGCGGCGATAGTTGCGATCAAAAAGTTCACGACATATTGTTTGCTGGTCGCGGCTTGCTGGCCGCGCGATTGCAACGACACACCGTCGCTTTGAACTTTTCGCAACCGAGGCAAAGAACGAGGCAAAGCATGGCCAATTTCACTCCGACCTCTGCGGCGATCGGCGGCGCGCTGATCGGACTTGCTGCCGTCCTGCTGATGCGCCTTAACGGCCGCATCGCCGGAATAACCGGCATCGTTGCCGGTCTGCTGGAACCGCAAGGCAGCGATCGGGCCTGGCGCGCGGCCTTCATCGTCGGCCTATTGGCGGCGCCGCTTTCCGCCGCGCTCATCGGCTACGCGGTGCCAATTCCGCGGCTGCCGTCGAATTTCGCCGTCATTGCCGCCGCCGGTCTTCTGGTCGGCTTCGGCACCAGGCTCGGCAACGGCTGCACCTCGGGCCACGGCATCTGCGGCATCGCCCGGTTGTCGCCGCGTTCGATCATCGCGACCGGTATCTTCATGGCCGCGGCGATGATCGTCGTCGCGCTGACGCGACACCTGGTCGGAGGTTGAGCCGTGCGCGCACTCGCAAGTCTGTTCTGCGGCTTCATGTTCGGCTGGGGCTTGTTGATCTCCGGCATGATCCGGCCCGATAAGGTGCTGGGCTTCCTCGACGTATTGGCAATCCCGAGCGGCAATTGGGACCCCAGCCTAGCCGTGGTGATGGCGGCCGCGCTTGCGGTGACCGTCCCGGGCTACGCGCTCGCCCGGCGGCGCTCGCCGCTTTTCGCAACGCAAAACCAATGGCCGAAGCAGACGGCGATTGATCGCCCGCTCCTCGCCGGCGCGGCGTTGTTCGGCATCGGCTGGGGCTTGGTCGGACTTTGTCCAGGACCGGGCGTCGAAAATTTGGCGACGGGCTCGCCGTCCGTGGTCGTGTTTGTCGCCGCCATGGCGATCGGAATGTTCGCCCACCATCTATGGGAAACACGCGGTGCCGCATCGGTCGCTCGCGCCGTGACGGTCGCGCCTCCGGACGGATGACGAAAGCCATGACGCTGCAGGACCTGTCGGCGCGCGAAATCGCGCGTCGCATTGCCGCCGGCGATCTGTCGTCTTCCGAGGTCGTCGAATACTTCATTGCCCGGCTTAACGCGGTCAACGGCAAGCTCAACGCCGTCACCGTCGAGCTGTTCGACAGCGCGCGGCAAACCGCGGCGGAGGTCGACAAGGCGGTGGCGCGGCGCGAGAAGCTTGCGCCGCTCGCCGGCCTGCCGGTGACGATCAAGGAATGTTTCGATCTCGCCGGCACCGCATCGACCTTCGGCTTGCCATCGCGGCGCAATCTGATCGAAAGCGCGGACGACCCCTACGTGGCGGCGTTGCGCGCCGCCGGCGCTATCCCGATCGCCAAGACCAACGTCCCGCAGCTCCTCATCTACACCGAAACCGACAATCCGCTCTACGGACGCACCAACAATCCGTGGAATCCGGAAAGGTCGTGCGGCGGCAGTTCGGGCGGCGAAGCGGCGATGATCGCCGCCGGCGCTTCGCCGCTCGGGCTCGGCAACGACATCGGCGGCTCGTTGCGCGTGCCGGCAGCGTTCTGCGGCATTTGCTCGATCCGCCCCACCGCTGGCCGCACGCCCGATCATTGCGGCCACGGTTTGCCCGTCGGCCAGCGCGGCATCGTCAGCCAGGTCGGACCGATGGCACGGCACGTCGAAGATCTCGCGCTGGCGCTGCGCGTGCTTGACCGGGTGCGCAACCCGGTGATCGATCCAGGACCGGAACTCGGCGATCCGGCAAGCGTCGATCTGAACACCTTGCGTTTTGCTACGGTCATCGACGACGGCGAGTTTCCGGCCGCACCGGCGGCGCGGCGTGCCGTGATCGAGGCGGCGCAAATCCTCATCACGGCCGGCGCCAAGGCGGCGGATTGGCAGCCGCCGCCATTGCGCCGCGTGAGCGATTTTCTATTCGCCTGCCTCTCCAGCGATCGTGGCGAAGCCATACGACGGATGCTGCGCGCCGACCGCCGCGATCCCCATATCCGCCAATTGCTGCTCACGGCCGCGATTCCCGTTTGGCTGCGCGGCGCCGTGAGCGCGCTGCTCGACGCCGCCGGCCAGCGGCGTTCCGCCGCGACCCTGCGGCGGCTCGCCTCCGGCCGCGCCGATGACTATTGGCAAGCGATCGCGGCGATGTTGAATTTCCGCAGCGATTTGCTGGGCTCGCTCGAAGCGGCCGAGGGTGGCCCGATTGATCTCATTCTTTGTCCCGCTTACCCGCTGCCGGCGGTGCGCCACGGCGCCAACGTCATGATGCCGATGCCCGGCAATTACACGCCGCTTGCCAATGTCACCGGCTTCCCCGCCGGCGTGGTGCCGGTCACGAGCGTGCGCGCGGACGAGGAAAGCGACCGCGCGTCAAGTCGTGATCTCGTCGATCGCATCGCCCGCGACACCGAGCGCGGTAGCGCCGGGCTGCCGATTGCGGTGCAGGTCATCGCGCAGCCCTGGCGCGACCACGTCGCGCTCGCCGCCATGGCCAAGATCGAGGCCGCAGCGCGGATGCAGCCGGACTATCCGGCGCGGCCGACGCTGTGAGCGAACCGCTTTCCGCGATGCCGGAACTTCCAGCAAACATGCGCGCGACGGATGGATCAATTGAAAGGCCGTTGCACGGTCTGAGAGTCATCGAGTTTGAGGCCATTGGTCCGGGTCCACTGGCGGGGCGCATGTTGCGAGATTTGGGAGCGCACGTCACCGTAGTCGCCCGCCCAACTAAGTCGTCGGTCGATCGCGCTTTGATCGGCGAAGACACCGAAAATCCGCTGCGACAGGGAAAAGAAATCATCACCCTTGATCTGAAGACCGCCAACGGGGTGACCGCGGCGCTTGACCTTATTGCCGATGCCGAAGCCCTCATCGAGGGCAACCGCCCAGGAGTGATGGAGCGCTTGGGACTTGGACCCGCCGCGTGCGCGGTCCGCAATCCGCGCCTCGTTTACGGGCGAATGACAGGCTGGGGACAGACTGGCCCGCTGGCGCAGGCTGCGGGCCACGATCTCAACTACATCGCCGTGACCGGGTTGCTGTCGCTGTCAGCGCGATCGGGTACGGCGCCCATCGTGCCGCCGACCGTCCTTGGCGACGCGGCAGGAGCACTGGGTCTCTGTTTCGGTGTGGTCAGTGCCGTACTCGATGCCCGCAGCAGTGGCCGCGGGCGCGTGGTCGACGCCGCCGTCGTCGATGTCGTCGCCATGCTCGGTATGATCGTGCAAGGGATTCGCGCCAACGGTCAGATCGACGGCGCCGAGCCGAGCCCGTTTTACGATTCTCCTTTCTACGACGCGTACGTCTGTGCGGACGGGCGCTTCATCACAATCGGCGCGCTGGAGCCGCAGTTCTACGCCCTATTATTGAAAAAGCTGCAGCTCGATGACATCGATCCGGCCGCACAGTACGACCGCAATCAGTGGCGCAGTTTGAAGGCACGGTTCTCTCAGCTGTTCGCAAGGTATCCCAGCGACCATTGGTGTCGCCTGCTCGAGGGAAGCGACGTCTGTTTTGGACGGGTGCTGACTATCGAAGAGGCGGTTGACCATCCCCACAACAAAGCGCGCGGGCTCTACCAGAAGACCGAGTCCGGACTGGTTCGAACCCGCGGCGCACCGCGATTTCTGTCGCTTGCAGCGGAATGCGCTGTCGATCGACGTTCGTGACGTCACTCGCCCAAAAAGTGGAGCAGCCCCGACACGATCGGCGTGGCGCGAACGTTGTCCAAAACCTCCGCGGGATACGGCGCCGGCGCCGCGGGGCAACGCCGGGTGCCGGCGCCGCAGCAATCAGCTGCCGGATGCGGAGATCACTCCGCCGAACAGTTGCCAAGTGGTGCCGTTGAACTTCGCCAAGTGCATCTGCTTGATCGGCGCGTAGTTGGTCGGACTTGTCGACACCACGATGCCGGGCAGCAGCATTGGCAGCTTCTCGTCGTGAATGGCGGTCGCCTGCTTCATGATGTTTTCGCGGGTGAGATCGTCGCCCGCGGCCTTGAGCACGTCGACCATTGTCTGTGCGACGGAGTATCCGTACACGGCGTTTTCATCGGCGACGTTGGCCGAGGTGTTGTATTTTTTCATCCACGCCAGCCAAGCCTTGTATTCGGGCGTGTTTTGCCACTGCGGATCGGTCGGCTCTTTCAGGTAGGCCGAGGTAATGATGCCCACGGCCTTATCAAGTCCGGCCGGCTGCAGGGCCGCTTTGACCGACGCCGAAACGTTCGAAAGGAAATGCGTCGGCTTCCAGCCGATGTCGTAGACCTTGCGGATCGCCTGAGCGGCGAACTTCGGAATGGCCGCAGTCAGCAAGACGTTGGCGCCGCTTGCCTGTAACGCAACGATCTGCGAATCAACGGTCGGATCGGTGGTCTCATAGGACTGCGTGGCGACGATCATCTTGTCGGCCTTGGCACCAAGCCCTTCGCGCAAGCCGGTCAGGTAATCCTTGCCAAAATCGTCATTCTGATAGAGCACGGCGATCTTGGCGTTCGGTATGTGCGCCAGGATGTAGTTGGCATAGATGTGCGCTTCGATCTGATAGCTTGGCTGCCAGCCGATGGTCCATGGGAAGTGCTTCGGATCGTTCCACTTGGCGGCGCCGGTGGCGACGAACAGCTGCGGCACCTTATGGTCGTTGAGGTAGCCCTGGATCGCCGAGTTGGGCGGCGTTCCGAGCGTCTGGAACAGGAATGCCACATGGTCCTGTTCGACCAACTGGCGCACCTCTTCGACGGTCTTCGGCGGGCTGTAGCCGTCGTCGCGGCTGATGAAGTTGATCTTACGGCCGTTGATGCCGCCATGGTCGTTGACCATGGCGAAATATGCGGCAATCGATTTGCCGATGACGCCGTAACTCGATGCCGGTCCGCTATAAGGATTGGTATTGCCGATCGTGATTTCCGTGGCGCTGGTGCCCGGTCCATATTGGCCGGCGGCAAGCGCGAGCCCGCCCGCCAGGACGAGTCCAGCCGCCGACAGGCCGGCCAGTGTGGTCCATTTCGCGGTCATGATTTCCTCCTTTTGTCGTCTTCATTACTTCCACAAAACCCCCGGGATTCCCCCGGATCAATCCCCCAATCTGGCGGGATGGTAGTGGTTTTCCGGGCTTTCCGGAAGATGCGAACCCGTGCATCTGGTCGCAGCCCTTCGGCTTCATCGCCTTTTTGCTCTGGACGCGCTTTCCTCGGTCGCGCAGCCGCGAAGCATCCCCGCCGGCGCTTTGGCGATGCTAAGGTCGGGACAGTCAGGGAGAGGCACTCATGGACTTCTCGATCTCGGACCAGCAGAAGCATTGGCGCGACCGCGTCGTCGCCTTCATGGACGCCCATGTCTATCCGGCGGTCGAGACCTACGAGGCGCAGCACGCCGAAGGCGAGCGCTGGAAGGTCATTCCGGTCGTCGAACAGCTGAAGGTCAAGGCGAAGGCGGCCGGGCTGTGGAATCTGTTCCTGCCGCCGATGCCCGCTCACGACGAGGGCGACTATCGCGGCGCCGGGCTGACCAACCTGGACTACGCCCTTTGCGCCGAAGCGATGGGCCGCATTTCCTGGGCGCCGGAGGTGTTCAACTGCGCGGCGCCCGACACCGGCAATATGGAGGTGCTGCACCGCTACGGCTCGCCGGAACAGAAGGCCAAATGGCTCGGGCCGCTTCTCGCCGGCGAGATCCGTTCGGCGTTCTTGATGACCGAGCCGGCGGTCGCGTCGTCCGACGCCACCAACATCGAAACCTCGATCGCGCGCGACGGCGAAAGCTACGTCATCAACGGCCGCAAGTGGTGGTCGTCCGGGGTCGGCGATCCGCGCTGCGCGATCGCCATCGTCATGGGCAAGACCGACCCGAGCCGCGCCCGCCACGAGCAGCAATCGCAACTCCTGGTGCCGCTCGATACGCCGGGTGTGAAGGTGGTCCGCATGCTGCCGGTATTCGGCTACGACGATGCCCCGCACGGCCACGGCGAAGTCGTGCTCGACAACGTCCGCGTGCCGGCCGGCAACCTCATCCTCGGCGAGGGGTGCGGTTTCGAGATCGCCCAGGGCCGGCTCGGTCCCGGACGCATTCATCATTGCATGCGCACCATCGGCGCCGCCGAAGTCGCGCTCGAGAAAATGACCAAGCGGCTGCTCTCCCGCTTCGCCTTCGGCAAGAAGCTCGCCGAGCAGTCGGTGTGGGAGCAGCGCTTGGCCCGGGCGCGCATCGACATCGAGATGACGCGCCTGTTGTGCCTTAAAGCCGCCGACATGATGGACAAGCTCGGCAACAAGGCGGCGCAGCTGGAAATCGCCATGATCAAGGTGGCGGCGCCGCGCATCGCGCTGCGCATCATCGACGACGCCATCCAGGCGCATGGCGGCATGGGCGTGACCAACGACGCCGGCCTCGCCAAAGCCTACGCCCGGACCCGCACGCTGCGGCTCGCCGACGGCCCGGACGAAGTCCATTGCCGGGCGATCGCGCGGCTGGAAATGCGCAAATACAGCAATACGCGGGTGTGACGCGGCAGGCGCCCTGTGCAAACCTCTCGCTGCCGGTCGTTGATCTGCGCTAATTATACCAGCCACGATTTTCATTGACGCATATCCGTCACCCTGAAAGTGCTCGGGCCGCATCCTTCGAGGCTCGCCCTGCGGGCGAGCACCTCAGGATGACGGTCAACATTAGAGCATGTTCCGCTGTAATCGAATCGAGTTCCTTCATTCGTCATTGCCGGGCTTGACCCGGCAATCCATGCTGCGTTGAAGCCGCATGGATGCCCGGGTTAAGCCCGGGCATGACGAGAACGTGGTGCTATTTGAGCGAGATATGCTCTAAGCGCCGTTGGGATTACTCGGATTCCGTATGATTGCCGCGTAGCATGCTTGCGGCGTTGAGCAACGTCGTCACCTCGTAGAGCGGCGCCTCGATATCGCGCAACAGCGCGAGCGCCTGATCGGTATGGCCCGCCTCGGCGCGAGCCTTGGCCGCGCGCGCCGTGCCGGCCGCGGCCTGCAAATGCTCGACGATGCGGCGCACCAGGTCCGCCGCCGCGGCCGGGGCAGGCGGATCGCTCATTCGCGCGCCATTGCCTCGAGCAGAATGACGATGCAATGACGCTCCCCCGCATCGCGGATGTTCATCAACGCTCTGGTCAAAGCCTGCCCGTCGGCGGTCGCCAGAAAATCCGACAGCTCCGATGACGACGGCGCCTGCGTTGCCTCAGGCACGGCAAAATCCTCGAAAAAGAAGCTGACCGGCACCTGGAGGATTTCGGCGAACTGCTGCAATCGACCCGCGCCGATGCGGTTGTGGCCTTTCTCGTATTTCTGCACCTGCTGAAACGTCACGCCGAGTCCCGCGGCGAGCTG
>JASHPU010000028.1 GCA_030037885.1 Xanthobacteraceae bacterium
GCGCAGATCGTCGGCGGCTACGCGCAGGGCCTCGGCGGTGCGCTGTTCGAGGAGTTCATCTACAACGAACGCGGCGATCCGCTCGCCGTCACGTTCGCCGATTATCTGTTGCCGGCCGTGCACGAGACGCCGACGCCGCAAGTGCTGCTGCGCGAGGACTACACCACGCCGCGCAATCCGCTCGGCATCAAGGGCGCCGGCGAAAGCGGCATCACCGCAGTCGGCGCCGCCATCGCCTCCGCCATCGACGACGCTATCGGCATGCCGGGCGCAGTGATGCAATTGCCGGTGACGCCGCAGCGGCTCAAGCAGATTCTGAACAAGCGCAACGGGCGCTGACGATTGTCGTCATGGCCATTTCACCTCACCCTGAAGGTGCTCGGCGCGCAGCGCCGAGCCTCGAAGGGCGAGGCCGGGGCGCCTCGGCCTACATCCTTCGAGGCTCGCTCCGCTCGCGCCTCAGGATGAGGTGAATATGAATCAATCCGCCTTGATGCCGGCGAAGGCGATCACGTTGGCCCATTTCGCGGTTTCGGCGGCGATGAAGTTTTTGAAATCGTCGGGCGAGCCGGTGAACACGTTGCAGCCGAGGTCGGTGAAGCGGCGGCGCACGTTTGGATCGGCGAGCGCGGCATTGACCGCCTTGTTGAGCGTCGCGATCACCTGCGGCGGCGTGCCCTTGGGCGCGACGATGCCGTACCAGCCGTTGGCCTCGTAGCCCGGCAAAAACTCGGCCATCGCCGGCACGCCGGGCAAAAGCTCCTGGCGCTTGGCGCTGGTGACGGCGAGCGGGCGCAGCTTGCCGGATTTGATGTAACCGAGCGACGCCGGCATGACGCCGAACATCGCCTGCACCTGGCCGCTGAGCAGATCGGGCATGGCGCCGCCCTCGCCCTGGTAGATCACGTCGACCAGGTTGACTTTCGCCATCATCTTGAACAGCGCGCCGGCGACGTAGAGCGGCGTGCCGTTGCCGCCCGACGCGAGATTGACTTTGCCGGGATGGGCCTCGGCGTAGGCGATGAACTCGGAAACCGTCGTGGCCGGCACGGCGGGATTGACGTCCATGACCAGCGGAATGGTGGCGATGCTCGCCACCGGCTCGGCGTCGCGCATGAAGTTGAAATTGAGATGATGATAGAGCGCACCGTTGATTGCGTTCGACGACATGGCGAGCAGGAGCGTGCCGCCGTCCGGCGCCGCCTTGAGCGCGAGCTCGGTGCCGATATTGGTGCTGGCTCCCGGCTTGTTTTCCACCACGAAGGCCCGGCCGAGACGCTCCGACAGCCATTGCGCGATCAAGCGGCCGATGATGTCGGGCGAGCCGCCGGCCGGCACAGTGACGATCAGCTTGACCGGCCGGCTCGGATAGGATTGCGCCCGAACGAGCCGCGGCGCAACGGGCAGCGCAGCGGCGCCGCTTGCCAGATGCAGAAATCGCCGGCGATGAAGCGTCATGGATTACTCCTTGAATAAAACCGACGGTGCTGCGCTCACTCCACCTTGATGCCGGCGGTTTTGACGACCTTGCCCCATTTCTTGGCTTCGGCGGCTTGGAACGCGCCGAATTGCGCCGGCGTCATGATCATCGGCGCGGAGCCCAGATCGGCGAACCGCCCCTTGACGGCCGGATCGCCGAGCACCGCGTTGATCTCCTTGTTGAGCTTGTCGATGATGTCGGCCGGCGTGTGCGCTGGCGCGCCGATGCCGTCCCACACCACCGCCTCGTAGCCCGGCACGACCTCCGCCACCGCCGGCACGCCCGGCAAGGACTCCGAGCGCTTTTTGGTCGTCACCGCGAGCGCGCGCAATTTGCCGGCGCGGATGTAGCTGATCGACTGCAGGATCGGCGTAAACCCCGCCTGCACCTGGCCGCTGAGCAAATCCGGCATGTAGCTGCCGCGATAGGGCACGTTGACCAGGCGCGTACCGGCCATCATGTTGAATAATTCGCCGGCGACATTGGTGGCGGCGCCGGCGCCGACCGAGGCGTAATTGATCTTTCCCGGATTGGCTTTGGCGTAAGTCATGAATTGTGAAAGCGTGTGCGCCGGCACCGATGGATTGATCACCAGCACCAGCGGCAGCAGCACCAGCCCTGCGACCGGCGCGATGTCGCGCAGGAAATCGAAATCGAGATGATTGTAGAGCGAAATGTTGATGGTGTTGGTCATGGTCGCGGTGAGCAGCGTGTAGCCGTCGGGCGCGGCATGGACGACGAGCGCGGTGCCGATATTGGCGGCGCCGCCGGGCCTGTTGTCGACGATGAATTGCCGGCCGAGCCGCTGCGACAGCGATTGCGCGACCAGGCGGCTGGCGATGTCGGGCGCGATCCCGGCCGGATACGGCACGATGATGCGCACCGGCCGCGTCGGATAGGCTTGCGCCGCGGCCAGGCGCGGCAGCGCGGCGCTCGCCGCCGCCACGCTCAACAAAAACCGCCTGCGCGGCAGCCTCATGGCGTTTCTCCACGGCGAGCAAACGCTTGGCCGCAAGCAATGTTAGCAGCGTCACCCCTGCCGCGTATATCGAGGCGTCGTGTAGCATGTTGTCGCCGTCCGATCGCATCGGGAGGGGCCGCATGACGCTGAATCCGCTTGGTGGGATCAAGCCGGAATAAGCGGTGGCGCGGCGGCGTGCCGCTGGACGACATCGGTCTGCGCAGTATGATGGATAGACACGGTCTTTCCCGATCTGCAGTGTCTGGACCATCGGATCATAGCCAACATCGTACCGCCGTCATCCGACCCGCGCGAGGAGACATTCGGCTATGTCTGCCGTCGTTGCTTGAACTGTTGCCGTCACAAACGCATCAAACTCGATCCCTATGAGGTCGCGCGACTTGCGCGCAATCGCGGTCTGGCGACGAGCGAATTTCGCGCCGCCTGGACCAGGGACGGCGCCGGATTGACGCTGCAGCAGACGGAAAGCGGAGCATGCGCATTTCTCGGCAGCGACGGCTGCACCGTGTACCCGGATCGTCCATTGGTGTGCCGGCTTTATCCGCTGGGTCGCAGCGTAAGCGTCGACGGCACGGAATCTTTCTGCCATATCGAGCCGCACCCGCAGTCAACTGGAAAATATACGCGCAGCGGCACGATCGCCGCGTTCCTGGCCGCGCAGGACGCACATCCGTTCATGCGGGCGATGGACGACTATTACACGTGGCTACGTGCCGCGCTCGAATACCTGAACGAGGCGACCGACGGCGAGGGCGCGAGCGTTTCCGCCGACGACCAGAACGGCGCGCTCGAACTGCTCGACATGGACGCCGCCATCGCGCGTCATTGCACGGCGGCCAAGGTCGCGGAACCGAAGGATATCGAGGCGCGCCGGCAGCTGCATCTGGCGATTCTCGACCAACAGCTGGGGGCGGATCGACGGGAGCACGCCATCAGCAAACATAATAAGGGCACCCGAGCGGCCACGGCGGTGCTGCTCGCTGCAGTCTATCTGCTCGGCGCTTCTCTCGGCCTCTGGCCCGCGCCTGCGGTACCGGACTCGAGAGCATTACCGCAGACTTGAAGGCCGTTGAGCGCTTGAGATTTGCAGGCCGACGATCGCCGGAAGCCATCCCTGGCCGCCCGGATGATCGGCGCGAATGGTCAGGTCGCCGGCTCGTCCTCGAATTTGAAGCCGATACTTTGCAAGCCCTGCAGCGCGGTCTTGCCGTACTGGCTTTCGATTTCCCTGGCCAGGCTTGGCGCATAGGCGATGGGGTCGACCTGCTCGTCGGTCTCGGGCACGATCATCACCAACAGACGGCCGGTTTCGTTGGACACGTTGCGGAAGCTGCGGTTCTCGCCGCGCGGCACCGAAATCATGTCGAGCGGTTCCAACACGAGCGCATGTTCGCCGCGATCGCCCCAGGCAATTTCAAAGCGGCCGGAGAGACAGAGGAAATTCTCGACGGTGTTGAGATGGCGGTGCAGGCCGGGTCCGTTGCCGGGTTCGCATTCGGCGATGCTGACGATCAGGCCGCGCGGGCCCTTGACGGGCGCGCCGGCGCTGCGGCCCTGATAGTCGGCCGGCGCCATCACCGGATAGACCCGCCGCGCCGTGATCTTCTCCACGGCGCCGGGCGGAATGCCGTGGGCGTCGAAATTTTGCCGTTGGTAGGTCTGCAGCCTGTTGAAGCGGGCGACGCGGCCTTCCATCATCTGCGGGGTAAGGGATTTGGTTTTCACGGTGGCTGCTCCATTTGTTTGCAAGCATCTGGTGCACGACAGCAAATTTGATCGATCGACTTCCGCAATCACTCCGCCCGCACGCCGGCGGCGCGGATCACTTGCGCCCATTTGTCGTATTCGTCGGCGACGAGCTTGGTGAACGCGGCCGGCGACAGCGACAGCGACGCGTCGCCGAGCTCGGCGATGCGGCGCTTGATGGTCGCGTCGGCCAACGCGGCGCTCATCGTTTGATTGAGCTTGTCGACGATCGCGCTCGGCGTGCCGCGCGGGGCGGCAAGGCCGACATAGATGCTGGCTTCGAATCCCGGCAGATATTCCGCCATTGCCGGAACATCGGGCAACGCCGGCGCGCGGGTTGCGGTGGTCACCGCCAGCGCCCGCAGCTTGCCGGAGCGGACCTGTTCGATGGTCGAAGCGAAGGTGCCGAAGTAGACCTGGACCTGTCCGGCCAGGAGATCGACGACGGCCGGGCCGCCGCCACGATACGGCACGTGCACCATGTTGACGCCGGTCTTGCTGCGGAACAGCTCCCAGAACATGTGCGGCGCGCTGCCGATGCCAGCCGATGCGATGGTCACCTTGCCCGGATGCTCTTTCGCATAAGCGATCAGTTCGGGAACGGTTTTGACCGGCAGCAAAGGATTGACCACGAGCAGGCCGGCGCCGCGTGAAATCGTCCCGACCGGAACGAAGTCGCGCACGATGTTGAAGTTCAGGTTTTGGTAGAGCGTCGCGTTCCAGGCGTCCGCCGAGGTGGTGAGGAGGAGCGTGTAACCGTCCGGCACCGCCTTGGCGACCGCCTCGGCGGCGAGATTGCCGCCGGCGCCGGGCCGGTTCTCGACGATGAATTGCCGGCCAAGCTGCATCGAGAGCCATTGCGCAATCAGCCGCGCATAGGTGTCGCTGATGCCGCCCGGCGGAAAGCCGGAAAGGATGCGCGCCGGCCGCGTTGGATAGCCTTGCGCCAGCGCCGTGCGCGAAGCGGCGGGAAAAGCGGCAGCGCCGCCAAGCCAGCGCAAAAATTTTCGACGGCCGAGCTTCATGACATCCCCGAATAAATCAGCTGGGCTTTGGCTCGGCGTCGAGCCGCACCACCCAACCTTCGAGGCCGGGCTTGGCTGCCGGATAACGCTTGAGCACCAGCGGATCGTGGCCGGGCACAACGTGCTGCGGCGCGCTGGCGAGTCTTTTCAGCGTGGCATAGCCCTCGACCACTTCCTCGATGTTGTAGGTGAGCGGAAACACGCGGCCGCCGTCGATATGGGCATAAAGGTGTGTCGCGTCGGCGGCGAGCACCACATAGCCGAGCCGCGTTTTCACCCGCACGCTCTGCAGTCCCTTGGAGTGGCCGCCGATGCGGTGCACCGTGACGCCGGGCACGATCTGATCCTCGCCGTCGTGAAAGGCGCAGCGCCCAGAAAAGACCTTGCGCACCATGGCGATCACGTCGTCGACTTCGAACGGTGCGCGCAGCGCCTGGTGGCACATGCAGCGGCCGGTGGCGTACGCCATCTCGCGATCCTGCAAATGGTAGCGCGCATGCGGAAACAGTTCGTAATTGCCGCAATGATCGTAATGCAGGTGGCTGATGATGACGTCCTTGACAGCGTCGGCCGCGACGTCGAGCGCCGCGAGACCGTCGCGCACCGGCTTGATCATCTCGCGCTGGCGCTTCTTGCCCATGGCTTCGTCGAAGCCGGTATCGAGCACGATGGCGCCGGACGGCCCGACGATCGCCCAAACAAAAAAGTCGAGCGGCTGCAGCACGTCGTGCGGATCGCCGTCGATGAAATTGGCCGGCGAGCGGCGGTCGTGATGACCGTAACGGATGGCGTAGACTTCGTGCAGGTCGTCGCTCATGGCTGCCCTCTCGCCTCGCGCACCAGGCGCCCTGTGCGTGCATTGTAGCATCGATCAGCGCGCGGTATTTCGCCAGATCGACACGGCGAGGCCCGCGGCGGTCGCGCACCAGGCGGCGAGCGCGATCCAGGCCATGACCGACGACCATGTCGCCAGCGCCGGCACGGCGACGAAGCGCGAGAGCCGCCAAGTCGCCGCCGCATACATGCCGAGCGGAAAGACGATGCTCCAGAGCAGCGGCGAATAGCCGAGCGGTCGCAGGTGCACGCCGTGCTTCCATACGCCGAGCAGCAGCAACAGCGGGATCCACCAGGTCGCCCAGGCCCACACCGCCAGCGTCGCGCCGCCGAGGAACGGTTGCAGCGAGATAAGAAACGGCGTCGCGCCGCCGTCGGCGAGCAGAACGAGGCCGGCGTTGACGCTGATCGCCGCGGCGCCCATGACCACCCAGAGCGGCGGCGCGACCTCGTCGGGCTCGATCCGTGAAAAGAAAAAGCGCTGGCACAGCAGCACGACCAGAATGCCGTAGAGCACAAGTCCGACCGCCCACAGCATCGGCAGCATGATGAAAATCTGCCGGCCGATATGGGCGGCCGGCAGCGCCAGCGCGCCGCCGACGATGACGACCGACTGGGTGCCGACGATGGCGTTGAGCCACGCGCCGCCGACGACATCGGCGCCCTCGGCGTGATTGCGGAACAACAGCACCGCAAAGCCGAAATAGGTCAAGGCGAGCCACAGCGCCAGCGCGACGAGCCATAAGATCAGCGCCACGCCGGCAAAGCCGCGCAGCCCGATCGACATGGCGAAGACGTCGGTTGCCGCCACCGTTGTGAAGAACAGAAACACGCGGCTCGGCTCGAGCAGATCAGCCTGCATCGTCGGCCAGAAACGCGCGGCGCGTAACAGCGTCATGAGCCACAGCCATGGATAGGCGGCGCCATTGATGGCGAACAATATGTCGGACGGGGCGCGGTGACCCTCGAGAAAGAAGGCGTTCGACACGATCCCGGTCGCCATGACGAGCGCGAAATAGCCGGGATCGAGACCGGCCGCGGCGCGGTCGAGCCATGGCCCGGCGGCTTGGAACGCCCCGCTCCGGGGCGCGCCGCCAAGTCCAGGCGTGGCCGATTGGTGCTGGTGATGTGGAAGTTCGTTCATGGCATCGGGAAGCGCGTTGATAGGACGATGATTAAACACCGATCCGATTGGATGTCATCCGTGCCAAGCGGGCATGACATGTAATCCCTATCGCCGCTCGATCGAACACGCCGTCGCGCCGCGCTGGTCGCGAG
Source organism: Xanthobacteraceae bacterium (assembly GCA_030037885.1). Classification (GTDB taxonomy): domain Bacteria; phylum Pseudomonadota; class Alphaproteobacteria; order Rhizobiales; family Xanthobacteraceae; genus BOG-931. The sequence goes on from JASHPU010000028.1 coordinate 7,346, forward strand.
TGCGGCATCGTACCGGGCCTTGGCGTCTTGTCACCGGCTTCGCCGGCGCGCTACCGTTTGGCGGCCGGCTGCAACAACAACGTCGAACCCGGCGACCCTTGGGAGGGATCATGAGCTCAACCGGCACGGCCGGCGCCGCCGCGTGGTATCGCTCGCTCAGTTGGACGCAGTGGAAAGCGCTGATCGCCTCCAATCTGGGCTGGACCTTCGACGGTTTCGAGGTGTTTGCGCTCATCCTGACCATCGGCGCCGCGCTGCATCAACTGCTCGATCCGTCGCAATATAAGTACATCCCGGCCTATGCGGGTGCGGTCATCGCCATCACCGTGTTCGGCTGGGGACTGGGCGGCCTTCTTGGCGGCATTCTCGCCGACTACATCGGCCGCAAGCGCTCCATGGCGCTGACGATTCTCGCTTATTCGCTGCTGACCGGCTTGAGCGCGCTGTCGTGGAGCTGGCTGTCGTTCGCAATATTTCGCTTCCTGGTCGGGCTGGCGATCGGCTCGGAATGGGCAACCGGGGCCTCGATCACGGCCGAGTTCTGGCCGGATAACGCGCGGGGCAAGGGCGGCGCATTCCTGCAAGCCGGTTACCCGATCGGCAGCATCATTGCTTCGACGGTCTGGCTTCTCATCGGCACGTCCGGACCCGGCGCCTGGCGCACCATGTATCTGATTGGCGTGCTGCCGGCGCTCATCACGGTCTGGATTCTGCACAACATTCCCGAATCAGCGCGCTGGGAGCAGTCGAACAGACAACGCCGCGCCGCTTATCAAAGGCGCCGGCAAGGTGCGGCGCTGCGCGGCGAAGACGCTGCCATTGTGCGTTTTACCCTGATCGACATGTTTGCCGAGCCGGCGGTGCGAAAGCGTCTCATTCTGACCTTCGTCATGTCGCTGTCGGTGACGATCGGCTACTGGGGGGTGTCGACATTCGTGCCGAGCTATGTCGGCCAAGTTGCCTCCGGCCTCGGGCTGGCCGCGCAGCGCTGGGTCGGATTGGCCGGACTGGTGCAGAATATCGGCGCGCTGTGCGGCTTCTTCTGCTTCGGTTTTTTGGCTGACGCGGTCGGCCGGCGGCCGACGACGTTCTTCTATTACCTGCTATGTCTCATCCTCACCCCGATCGTTTATCTGTGGGTGAAGGATATTCATCTGCTGTTGATCGGCTTCGCGGTGTACAGCTTCTTCATCCAGGGCGTGTTCTCCTGGACCGCGGTGTGGCTGCCCGAGCTGTTCCCGACGCGCATGCGCGCGACGGCGGCCGGCTTCATCTTCAATATGCCGCGGCTCATCTCGGCGATCGCGCCGCTGATCGCCGGCAGCCTGATCGTCGGCTTCGGCGGCTACGGCCGCACCGCGTCGATCCTCGCCATGTTCTACATTCTGGGGCTGATCGCCGTGCCGTTCCTGCCCGAAACCAAAGGCGCGCCGCTGCCGGAAGCCGACACGTTGGCGGAGCCGGCGGCGGCGAGCTTGCAGCAAAGAACCGCGTGAGCACGACCCGCTTTTCCTGATTCTGCTCCTCACCCTGAGGTGCTCGGCGCAAAGCGCCGAGCACCTCAGGGTGCAGGCCCGGGCGCCGGGGCCTACATCCTTCGAGGCTCGCTGCGCTCGCGCCTCAGGATGAGGGCTACTATTGAGCGCTGTTAAGCGGCGGTGAGGTTGCCGAAGCGCTGCAGATTTTCCTGCTGCTTCTCGTTGCGCGGCGGCAGCTTGAACAAGCGCGCCGCGGTGCCGCCGAGGATATTGTGCTTGGCCTTCTCGGACAGGAACGGCAGGTCCCAGACCGTCGACGGCAGGTCGAAATCCCAGTGCGGATAGTCCGAGGAGTAGAGCAGCTGCGTTTCCGCGTTCATCATGCGGAACGTGCACTCCATCGCATCGTAATCCTGGATCTCCATCGGCTGCGTCGAGTAGTACATGTCGCGCATGTAGTCGGACGGCTTCTTCTTCAGGAGTGGCGCTTCCGACGGCCGCAGCGCGTATTCATGGTCGAGCCGCTGCATCAGGAACGGCACCCAGGCGAGACCGGACTCGATCCAGATCACCGGCAGCTTGGGGAAGCGCTCGCCCATGCCGTTGACCACCCAGTTCGTGCAATGCAGTACGTTGTACCAGGAGAAGCCGAGCGCGTGCGCGGCCATGAAGCGGTTGCAGCTGCGATAGATCGGCTCGCCCCAGTTCGGGCCGGAATGGAACGACAGAACGAGGCCGCGCTCTTCCATGGCGCGATACATCTTCATGTAGGCGTTGTCGTAGACCCCCATGTGCGAGCGCACCGTGGTGACCATGAAGCCGCCGACATGCTTGCGGTCGCCGAAGATCTCGACCTGGCGCAGCGACGCCTCGGGATCGGAAAACGGCAGGCAGAGCATCGAAAAGAAGCGGCCGCCAGACTCCGGCATCAGCTTTTCGGTGAGCCAGCGATTATAGGCCCAGCACAGCTCGACCTCCATGTCCTTCTGCGGATGCATGCCGATGTTGAGCATGCCGGTCGGGAACAGGCAGGAATAGTCGACGCTCATCGCGTCCATCCAGCGGTGGCCGAGCTGGATGTCGCGCTCCGCGCCATTCGTCGAGTCGGTCTTCTCCGAGCCGCGCATCGGATAGCGCGTCACGCGGCCGCCCATGTCCTGATAGCCGACATTGGTCGGCATGATGCCGGTGCGATTTCTTTTGCTGCCGGCCGAAAGGCTCAACTGGCGCAGCACGTCGTTTTCCATATACGGCAGCCATTCGTTCTGGCTTTCGTTCTCATAATGGTGCGCGTCGACGTCGACGATCACCATATCGTCGAAGTTGCGCTGATGGGCCTGCTTGCGCGCGTGCGCCAGCAGCCGGCTGGTGTTGAGCTCCTCGACCGTTACGCGGCGACCGCGATCAGCGATGAGATCCATGGTGTTTCTCCTGGCTTAGCGCCGTTTTTAATCCAACCAAGTTCCGATCCGCTCGTCCCCGCGAAAGCGGGGACCCAGTCTGGATTCCCGCTTGCGCGGGAATGAGCGGAAGCAACATTCGTATTCACCGTCCGGTCCAGCTTTGCCACATGCCGAGCTCGAAGACCGCGAGATCGGCAGCGCGCAATAGTCCGCTCGCCGTCACCATGACGTCGGTGGCGGAAATCGAATTCTTCGGCACCGGCATGATCGGCTCGCCGGCCTCGACGCGGGCGGTGTAGACGCGGCAGGCGGCGGCGATCAGCTTTTGCAGCGCCTCGGCCGTGACCAGGTCGAGCTTGCCGTCGACGATGCCGCGCTCGAGCGCGGCGGCGAGCCGCGCGGCGTCGGCGGAGGCGCCG
>JASHPU010000240.1 GCA_030037885.1 Xanthobacteraceae bacterium
CGCGTGGTAACGCGCGTTGCGCGTGGCGCGGATCGTGACGACGCGTCTCTCGGCGTTCCGTCTCCTTATTTCTTACTTCCGTTTGTAGTTTGTAGGATGGGTTGAGCCCTTGCGAAACCCATCATCGAGCCGCGCCGCCGCACGGTGGGTTTCGCTCCGCTCAACCCACCCTACGAACGCGATCAAACAAACCTCGGGCGAAAAACGCGCCGCGAGAATGCTGCTGCTTATCCTTCCCGGCTTGCGCGGGAAAGGAAGGATTTACAGCTGCAAAATGGAATCGAAATTCCAGGCGTTGTTCGGCGGATCTTCGCCGATGCGGATCGTGGTGTCGTTGAGGAAATGGTACGGCGGCACCGGCAGATTGTAGGGCGCCGGCACGCCGCTATAGACGCGGCCGGCGGCGTCGTATTTCGAGCCGTGGCACGGGCAGAAATAGCCGCCGATCCAATTGGCGACCGGCGTGGTCGCGCTCGGGTTCGGGAAGAACAGCGGAATGCAGCCGAGATGGGTGCAGATGCCGACCAAGACGCCGTATTCCGGCTTGACCGAGCGGTGCCAGTTTTGCGCATAGGGCGGCTGCTGCATCGCCTTGGAATCCGGATCGGACAACAACGAGGTGTCCTTGGTGTTCTGCAGCATGTCGAGCGTCGGCTTGGAGCGGTGATAGATCCAGATCGGCCGTTCGCGCCAGCGCACCACGATCTGCGAGCCTTCCGCGATCTTGCTCACGTCGACGTCGACCGGGCCGCCGGCGGCGAGCGTCGAGGCGTCCGGATTCATCTGGCCGATCAGCGGCACCAGCGTCGCCACCGCGCCGACCGCCGCGACGGTGGCGGTGGCGACGTAGAGAAAATCGCGCCGCGTCGGCTCCCCGCCGTGGGTCGCCGTAGTGGAAGCACTGTTCGCCATGTCCAGCCTTTCTCTCGGCCTCACGCGGGGACCGCAAGCAGGGGCGGCCCGGGCCGGGTGGTCGGTTCGGCCGCTTTATGTCGGCAGCGGGCGGCTTCGTCAATGCAGCATGGCGCGCGCCCGGGCCGCCGTGTCCGCAAGCGTGCCGGAGGCATTGATCGGCGTCCAATCGAGGGGGCCGAGGTCATAGGCCTCCTGCGCTTGCGCCACCTCGCGGTCGGCATCGGAGGCATCGCGGCTGCGGCCGCCGACGCGGGCGAGCCGGACCTCGAGCGGCACGGTGAGGAACAATCCGTGCAGGCGGATGCCGGCGGATTGCGCCAGAGCGGCGAGCGCCGCACGCTCGGCCGGCTTGGCGAACACCGCATCGACGATGGCCGAATGACCGGCGCCGACGATGCGGCGGGCTTTGTCGGCGAGCGCGGCATAGACCCGCTCGGTCACGTCGGCCGCATAGGCCTGCGGCGGCAGTTTTTCGGTCTCGCCGACGCCGAACAAAACTTTGCGTTCGACGTCGGAGCGCACGATCACGGCGCCGGGCAGCGGCGCGACGGCCGGCGCCAGCGCCCGGGCAAGCTGCGATTTGCCGGTGCCGGACAGGCCGCCGATCGCAACCAGCTTCGGCGCTGCCGGCGCGATCGCCCGCTGCGCGAAGGCGAAATAGGCCGCCGCGGTCCTGGCGATGGCGCGCTGTTGGCCGGCGCCCGCGCGCTCCATCCGCGCCGCCGTGACGTTGGCGCGGATCGCGGCGCGCATCGCGATAAAGAAGGGCAGGGCGGCGAGCGCATCGAGATCCGCGATGCGGTTGGTTTCGGCGAGATAGCGGTTGAGCACGATGTTGGCCGCCTCGTCCAAGCCGCGCTCGACGAGATCCATCAACAGGAACGCGAGATCGTACAGCACGTCGCCCGAGGCGATGATCGCGGAAAACTCGATGGCGTCGAACAGCACCGGCCGGCCGTCGATCAAGACGATATTGCCGAGATGCAGATCGCCATGAATGCGGCGGACGAGGCCGCGCCGGCCGCGCTCGGAGAGCAGCGGCACGATGCGGTCATAGGCGATGCGGCTTTGCCGGGCCAGCGCAGCGATAGCGGCGGCTCCGAATATGTCCGGATGCGCGGAAAACGCTTCGACGTGTTCGTCGATATAGGAGCCGAGCGCGGCGATCCACGGCCCGGCCTCGACCGGCGGCGCTTTGGCGTGCGCGGCCGCCACCGCGCGGCCGAGCGCGTCGGCAAGCGCGGCGTCGATCGCGTCGGCCAAATGGTCGAGCGTGCGCGTTTCGTCGAAGCGGTGCATGTCGACCGCCCATTCCACCGGCGCGCCGCCGCCGCCGATGGCGAGCCTGCCGTCGCGCTCGCGGGTGATGGCAACGACGCCTTTGTAAATCTCGGGCGCGTAGGGCGCGTTGACCGCAAGCTCGGCCTCGCAGGCCGCTTTGCGCTTGTCCAGCGTGGAGAAATCGAGAAAGGCAAAGCGCACCGCGCGCTTGATCTTCACCGCGCGGTTGCCGGCCAAAAACACCGTCGCCGCGTGCGTGTCGATGCGCCGCACCGCCTTGGCGCCGGCCTCGCCGTAGCTGCTCGGATTGGCGAGAAACGCCAGGACTTCGTCTTGGCTGCCGGCAGCGTCATTCATGCGGGCGCAGCCCATACGGCACGATCGCCCAGACGCGCTCGTGCACATAATAGAGGGCGAGCTTGGTCAAAATTTCCGCCCCGGCGATCGATCCGGCGATCATGACCCGGCCGGTGACGAGGAAGCTGACCAGAAACGTGTCGACCGACGCCATGACGCGCCAGGTGACCGACTTCGCTATCGAGCGGCGATGCGCCTCAAACCCGCGCAGCCAACGCATGGTGAACCTCGCCATGTGGACCAACCGCAGTGTAATACCAACCGCACATACTGTTGACCTCATCCTGAGGTGGCCGCGAAGCGGCCCTCGAAGGATGCAGGCCGAGGCACAACCGAAATCGGGCTTGCCCGATTTCGGCGTGTTTATTGTCCAGATCGGCTAAAGCCGATCTGGATGCCTCACCCTTCGAGGCTCGGCGCGGAGCTTGTCATCGGGCCGGCCGAAGGCCGGGCCCGTTGGCGCCGAGCACCTCAGGGTGAGGTTAAAGGTAAGTGTTCAGTTAAGTCGCTGCTATTATTCTCGCGGCGTAAGCCAAGGAGACCGATATGCGGGCCAAGGACAACATGCGCACCGCCGCCGAAGTTCTGGTCGATCAATTGCAGATTCACGGCGTGCAGCATGTGTTCTGCGTGCCGGGCGAGAGTTACCTCGCCGTGCTCGATGCCTTTCACGACAGCGCGCTCGCCGTCACCGTGTGCCGCCAGGAGGGCGGCGCCGCGATGATGGCGGAAGCGATTGGCAAGGTGACGGGACGGCCGGGCGTCTGCTTCGTCACCCGTGGCCCGGGCGCCACCAACGCCTCGATCGGCATCCACATCGCACGCCAGGATTCGACGCCGCTTGTGATGTTCGTCGGCCAGGTGGCGCGCGACATGCGCGAGCGCGAAGCGTTTCAGGAACTCGACTACCGCGCGGTGTTCGGCTCGATGACCAAATGGGCGACCGAGATCGACGATCCGGCGCGCGTGCCGGAGATCGTGTCGCGCGCCTTCCACACCGCGGCCAACGGAAGGCCGGGTCCGGTCGTCGTCGCCATTCCCGAGGACATGCTGGTCGAGCGCGTCGCCGTCGCCGACGCGCCGGCGTTCGCGCTGATCGAGACCGCGCCGGGTGCGGCGGAACTGAAAAAGTTTGCGGACATGCTGGCGGCGTCACGCGCGCCGATCATGCTCATCGGCGGCAGCCGCTGGTCGCAAGCGGCGAGCGATGCGGTCGGACGCTTCGCCGAAAGACATGCGCTGCCGGTCGCCACCACGTTTCGCCGCGGCCATTTGTTCGACGCGCTCAATCCCTGCTACGCCGGCGATCTCGGCATCGGGCCCAATCCGAAGCTGCTGGAACGCATCAAGGCCGCCGATCTCGTCATCTTGCTCGGCGGCCGGCTCGGCGAATTGCCGTCGCGGAGCTACACGCTGTTCGACATTCCGCGGCCGCAGGTGCCGTTCATCCATATTCATCCCGGCGCCGAAGAGCTCGGCCGCGTCTATAGTCCGAACCTCGCGATCCATGCGACGCCGACGGCGTTCGCCGCGGCGCTCGAGACTTTGCAGATGCCGCGCGCCGTGACGGGGCAGGGCGCGGCGGCGCATGCCGATTATCTGGCATGGACCGAACAGCCGACCGAGCAGCCGGGCAGCGTCAATCTCGGCGCGGTGATGGTGTGGTTGCGCGACAACCTGCCGCCCGATGCCATCATCTGCAACGGCGCCGGCAATTACGCCGCCTGGATTCACCGCTTCTTCCGCATGCGCCGGTTCGGCCAACACGTGGCGCCGACCGCGGGCTCGATGGGTTTCGGCGTGCCGGCCGCGGTGGCGATGAAGCGGCTTTATCGCGAGCGTCCGGTGGTGTGCCTCGCCGGCGACGGCGACTTTCTGATGAACGGCCAGGAATTCGCCACCGCCGTGCAATACGACCTGCCGTTCACGATCTTGATCGCCGACAACGGCCTCTACGGCACCATCCGCATGCATCAGGAGCGCGAATATCCCGGCCGCATCTCGGCGACCGAACTGCGCAATCCGGATTTTGTCGCGTATGCCCGCGCCTTCGGCGGCTTCGGCGCCGCGGTCGAGCGCACCGCGGATTTTCCGGACGCGTTCAAAGCCGCGCAGGCGAGCGGCAAGCCGGCGATCATCCGCTTGAAGATCGATCCCGAAGCGATTACGCCGGTGACGACGCTGGCGAAAATCCGGGCCAAATCGCTTGCGACGCAAGGCGGTTGAGCGGGCACGCTCTGGTCAAGCCCATCCGCCTGCGCTTGGAACCAAAGCCGCCGCCGCGGATTGCACAGCCGTAACAGAGGACTTCGGCATGAAAACGATCCTCACTTGCGCGGTTCTGGCCCTCGGCATTGCCGTCAACAGCGGCGCGGCCGAGGCCAAGGGCTGCATCAAGGGCGCGATAGTCGGCGGCGTAGCCGGCCATTACGCCCATCACCATGCCTTCATCGGCGCTTTGTCCGGTTGCGTCATCGGCCGCCATATGGCCAACAAGGCCGCGAAGCAAAAGGAACTGCAGCGTGAGCAACAGGCGCAGCCGCAAGTGCAGCCACAGCAACAGCCGCAGTAACTGCGCGTTAGCTTCCACCCTCCCCTGCAGGGCCTGCAGCGGAGGGTATTCGCTTGTTCACTGCGCCTTGATGCCGGCGGCTTTGATGATCGGCCACCACTTGTCGATTTCGGCCTTCTGGAAGGCGTGCAGCGCTTCGGGGCTGCGCTGCGCCGGCGGATAGATGTCCTGCGCCAGATCGAGGAGCCGTTGCCGCGTTTGCTGTTCGGCGAGGCCGGCCTGCACCGCGGCGTTGAGCTTGGCGATGATGGGCTTCGGTGTGCCTTTCGGCGCCCACAGCGCGTGCCAGAAAAAGAAATAATAGCCCGGCATGCCGGCTTCGTCGGTGGTCGGTATCTCGGGCGCCACCGCGATGCGCTTGGGCGCGGTGACCGCGTAGGCCTTCAAGGCGCCGGCGCGCACGTGCGGCAGCGACACCGCCGGCGTGTCGAGCTGAATGTCGGTGATGCCGGCAAGGAGATCGTTGGTCGCGAGCCCGGCGCTGCGGTACGCCACCATCTGCCAGTGCAGGCCGAGCATGTTCTCCATCAACACGCCGGCGACGTGGCTCGGGCTGCCGACGCCGGAGGTTCCCATCGTGGTCTTGTCGCCGTTTTTCTTCAGCCACGCCACCAATTCCTTGAGGGTGTTGGCCGGCAAGGTCTTGCGCGCGTCGATCAGAAACGGCTGGGTGGCGACGAGCCCGATCGGCTCGAAATCGTTGAGCAGGTCGAAGCCGAGATTGTAGATCGCGCCGTTGGCGACGTTGGTACCCCACATGCCCCACAGGATCGTGTAGCCGTCGGGCGGCGAGCGCTCGGCGCGGGTGACGCCGATGGTGCCGGCGGCGCCGGAAATGTTCTCCACGACCACCGGCTGGCCGAGATGTTGGCTCATTGCCTTCGCCATGATGCGGCCGAGCACGTCGGTCGAGCCGCCCGGAGCGAGCGGCACGATCATGGTGATCGGCCGCGACGGATAATTCTCTTGCGCGGCGGCCGGCGGCGCGGCGCCGGCGAGGCCCAAACCCGCGGCGAGCGCCGCCAGCAGCAGCATTCTGCCGATCATGAGCGTGTCTCCCGTGTGGCGTTTCCCCGCTTTCCCTATGCCAGAGCCGGGCGCGACGCCAAAGGGCCAAGCGAATTCGACGCAAGGCCGGCGATTGTCGCGGCACTTGAATCGTGGTTCACATGTTGGCGTTCGGCCGCCGATTCCGTCGCACCGATGCCATACCGCCGCACCGAAAACGTCAGCCGCCGCCTCGCAGCGCGGCGCGCGGCGATCATTGCGGCGGCGCGACATGCGGCGAGCGAAGGCGGCTTGGGCGCGGTGCAAATCGTGCCGGTTGCGGCCAAGGCCGGCATCGCTGCCGGCACGGTCTATCGCTATTTTCCGGGCAAGACCGATCTGGTCGCGGCGCTCTTGGCTGAAATCGCCGATGGCGAGACCGCGGCGCTGCGTCGCGCCGCCGCCGCCGCGCCGGGGCCTGCTTCGGCGCTCGCCGCCGCGATCATGACATTCGCGGCGCGCGCGTTGCGCCAGCGCCGTCTGCTCTACGCCGCGATCGGCGAGTCAGTCGATGCCGAGTTGGATGCGGCGCGGGCGACGTTTCGTCAGGCGCTCGCCGCCGCGTTCGCGGCGCTGATCGCAGCAGCGGCCGCGCGCGGGCAATTGCCCGAAGAGGATAGCGGCCTCCAAACAGCGGCGCTGCTCGGCCTTCTGGTCGAGGGCCTGCTCGGTCCGCACGCGCCCGAGGCTGCGGGCCGCGAGCGCGATCTCGCTCAGTCGCTGACCCTGATCGCGCTACGCGCGCTTGGCGTCGCCGATGCGCGCGCCCGTGGTCTCGTCGTGCAGACGGCGCTGCCGGCCGATTAACATGACCCGCTTCACCGTCATTTCAACCCGCCTTGGCTTGGTTGTTGCGGTGTCGAAGCGCTTCTTGCTGCCGCGGAGATTTCTCCAGCGGCCGCAGCCGGCCGCCATCGTGCGCGCAGCCGGGCGGCGAGCGGATCGAGCGAGCCGACCACGCCGCGCGGCATCGCGTACATGAACAACAGCATCGCCAGTCCGTAGATCGCCCATGGCGCAGCGTCGGATATGTCGTTGGCGAGGTTCGGTACGAACTCGATGAAAAAGCCGCCGACGATGGCGCCACCGATCGTGGCGATGCCGCCGACCGCCGAGCCTACCAGGAACGACAGCGACAGGAACAGGCTGAAACTCTCCGGCGCGACGAAGCCGACCACGATCGCCGAAAGCGCGCCGGCGACGGCGGTGAACAAGGTCGAGGTGCCGAACGCCAATGTCTTGTAGCGCGCGGTGTCGATGCCCATCGCCGCCGCCGCGATCGGATGGTCGCGGATCGCCATCCAGGCGCGGCCGGTGCGGCCGTTGAGCAGGTTGGCGGCGATGCGGATCGCGACCAACAAAATCACAAGGACGAACAGATAGAGCCAGCGGTCGCGGTCGATGCCGAGCCCGGGCGGCGGCGATGGCTTGGCGAGGTTGAGACCCTGATTGCCGCCGGTCCAGGAAAAATATTTCAGCATCTGCGGCGTCGCCACCGCCATGGCGAGCGTGACCAGCGCCAGATAGGGACCTTCGAAGCGCAACGCCGGCAGGCCGAACAACAGGCCGAGCGCGAACCCGACCAAGGCAGCCGGCGGCAGCGTTGCCCAATACGGCACGCCGTAGCGATGCATCAG
>JASHPU010000029.1 GCA_030037885.1 Xanthobacteraceae bacterium
CCGAGATAGAAGCCGGTCCAATCGTATTGCGACACGGGCTGCGCCGGCGGCGCCTTGACCGGCAGGTCGCCCGCTTGCGCATCTGCAACCAGCGCCATAAGCCCAATTGTTGCGACGATCACTCCCCGCATCAACGTATAGGCGCTCACATAGCTGCGTTTCCCGGGCGCAGCGCAGCACGAAGCGCAGCGAAGTGGTGCGCTGCAGACCCGGGATCGTAACAAGGTGCGGAGTCTGGGACGGTCCCGGATCAGCGGTGCACCGCTTCGCGCTGCACCGCATCCGGGAAACAGGCCTATGTTAGCGCCTATGCGCATCAACGGTGCCCCTCAACTCCATGCGGCCCGCCCGCCAGGCGCAGGCGGACCGACCGGCCTGTAGCTTAGGCTACAATTTGCAATATAGACCACACCAGGTCAAGTCACCGACATCGGTCGGTGCCGTGCGCGCCGACAAGGATTTTGGGTTCGCGGAGCTAGACGGAAATGCAGCCATGGCGGCTCCCCGCGATCGCGTGACAGTTCTACGTCACCACAGCGGAAGCCAGCCCCGTGGGGCAGCTCCGGATTGGACCCGAACCGCGAGTCGCACCGGATTCCCTTTTGCCGATCAACGCGACCGGTGCACCTGAACTGAGCTGATTCAACGAGCGAGCGCGAAACCTGTCAAGACAATGGCGGCGATTTGGCCGCCGCCTGTCGCATTTCGGCAACGCGGCGGCGCCGCTGCAGGGCAATGCCGAAAGGTTTTCCCGGCGAGCGCGAGGAACGGGCTCAACCACGTCCTGTTGGTGCGGCGCCGGCTCGACATGGCGGCGCGGGGCGGCGCGGCGCAGTATGCACTTTTATTGACTTCGTCATACCGACCATGTCACAGTGACGGCAAGCGCCGGACGAAATCCGGGTCGCCGGCGCGGTACAGGGAGCCTGCTTGATCGCCGCCGCGCCGCGTCGGGCTGCGCGGATCGTGGCGCGTTGCAGGTGTTGTCAGGGGTGTTCATGTCGTTGCGTGCGCGGCTGCTCGCGTCCACGTCGGTTCTGATGACGTCGGTCTGCACCGGGGCGCTCGCGCAGATGCCGGCAGCGCAACAGCCCGCAGCGCCGAACCCGGCGCCGGCGGCGGCCGCTCCCGCGCCGCCTGCACCGGCAGGCGCGGCACCAGCACGTGCGGCTCCCGCCGCACAGGCGCCGCCACAGTCAGGCGCCACGCCGCTCCCGGAAATCAGGGTTGTCGGCAACCGCAAGCCGGCACCGCAGCAACGCCGCGTCCGCGCCCCGACCAACACCGCGGCACAAGCGACTGCGCCTGCGCCAGCCGCGCCTTCGCCCTACGAGACCGGCGCCCCCAATATCGCCGGCGGAGCCGCAGCGGCGCCGACCATGGCAAGCCAGATGACGGTCTCGGGCGAGGACCTCAACGCCCGTCCGATCTCGCGTCCCGGCGAGATCGTCGAGGCCGCCCCTGGCCTGATGGCGATCATGCACGCCGACGGCGGCAAGGCCAATCAGTACTATTTGCGCGGTTGGAATCTCGATCACGGCACCGATCTCGCAGTATTTTGGGACGACATCCCGATCAATCTGCCGACCCATGCGCACGGCCAGGGCTACACCGACCTCAACTGGCTCATTCCGGAGACCGTCGGCGGCATGGACATCCGCAAGGGGCCGTATTGGGCGGACGTCGGCGATTTCGAGAACGCCGGCAACCTCCACATCTCGGTGGTGGACACTGTTCCGCAGAATATCGAGTCGGTCACCATCGGCAGCTTCGGCTATCAGAGATATCTCACGCTCGGCTCGACCAAGGCCGGCAGCGGAAATTTGCTCTACGCCGGCGAATTCAACACGTACGACGGTCCGTGGACGTCGTCCACGGACCTGACAAAGTTCAGCGGGCTGCTGCGCTACAGTCAGGGAACGGCGACAGACGGATTCACAGTCACCGGGATGGCCTATGCGAACACTTGGAATTCGACCGATCAGAACGCGCTGCGGTACTACACGACCGGCCAAATGGGCCTTTATGGCACCTTCGATCCGACCGACGGCGGCGACACCAGCCGCTTCTCGCTGTCGGGGCGGGTCGCGCAAACCACCGACGACGGATCGTGGAAAGCCAACGCCTACATCGTCAAATACACGATGGACCTGTGGAACAACTACACCTATGACACCAACGATCCGACCTTCGGCGACCAGTTTCACCAGCACGACGATCGCGTTTACGGCGGCGGCGGCGCCTCGCGCACGTTCAACGGCACGCTGTTCAATTTGCCGACCGAGACCGTGGTCGGCGTGCAATCGCGCTACGACGACATCATTACGGCACTCAACTTCTCGGATCAGCGGCTGCTGTTGGCGCCGTACATTGACGATCACGTCGGCGAGGGCAACGGCGCGATCTATGCCGAGAATACGATGCACTGGACCAACTGGCTGCGGACGGTGGTCGGTTGGCGCGGCGATTATTATGCGGCGTCGGTCGATTCGATGCTGCAGCCGGCGAATTCGGGATATCGCCAGGAGGCGATCGGCAGTCCGAAATTCCGCATGGTGCTGGGGCCGTTCGCCAAGACCGAATTTTTTGTCGGCGCCGGCGAAGGCTATCATAGCAACGACGCGCGCAGCACGTTGGTCACCCAGGTGCCCGGCGACCCGCTGACGCCCGAGGGATCGTCGCCGTTTCTGGTGCGCTCGACCGGCGCCGAGGTCGGCGTGCGCAGCAAAGCCATACCGAACCTCGACAGCTCGATCAGCCTGTTCTACATCCATCAGAATTCCGAGCTGTTTTTCGACGGCGATACCGGCGACACCACGGCGGGACTGCCGAGCCAGCGCACCGGCGTCGAGTTCACCAACGACTACCGTCCGGCCTCGTGGGCGCACATCGACGCCGATCTGGCGCTGTCGCGGGCGCGGTTTCTCGGTTACGACTATACCCAGGCGGCGCTCTACCAGTCGCTTGCCGGTTACCCGCAGGCGCAGATCGGCAACGCGCCGGGCGATTACGTCTATAACGCGCCCTGGATGATCGCATCGGCCGGCATCACGCTCGGCGAGAAGGCCGGATGGTTCAGCGCGCTGCGCTGGCGCTACATCAGCTCGCGGCCGCTGACCGAGGACGGCGTGTTCCAGTCGCCGCCGCTGAACTTGGTCAACGCCGGAATAGGCTACCGGTTCGACAACGGCTGGCGCATCCAGCTCGACGCGCTCAACCTGCTCAACTCGACGAGTGATTTGGCGACTTACGCCTATGGCACATTGCTGACCTCCGATGCCCTGTTCGCCATGTGCTATCCGACGCCGAAGATCCCGGCGGCGGTCTGCGCCAACGGCGTCATGGATTACATCTACCACCCGGTCGAGCCGCTGGCCTTTCGTTTGACGCTCGCCGGGCCGCTGGAGACGTTCCATACGCTCAACCTTGCGGAGATGGCGGCCGAGATGAAGCGATCGTTTCCGGCGGCGCCGCTGCAGCCCGCTTCCTACGATTGGAGCGGGCTCTATGTCGGCGCGCATGTCGGTGCCGCCCTGTCGAACACGAGCGGCAGCACCGTCAACGCCGCAACCGGCGCCACGACGGCGCCGATCTACGGCACTCCGCCGGATTGGCACGGCGGCATCCAGGTCGGCTACGATCACATGCTGCCGTCGCGCGCCGTGATCGGCGTTGTGGCCGACGTGTCTTCCGGCGGCACCAAGTCGGTCACGACCACGGATGCGTCCGGCACCAGCGCCAGCCAGCTCACGGTGTTCGACAGCGAAACCCTGCGCGGGCGGCTCGGCTACGCGCTCGACAATGTCCTGCTCTACGGCACCGGCGGCTGGGCCTGGTCGAGCAATCAATACATCCGCACGCAATTGACCGGCACGGTCAATCTTGCGACCGCCGGAACCGAAGAGGCGGTCAACCGATATCTCGGCGGCTGGACCGCGGGCGCGGGAGTGGCGGTTGCGTTTGCCCAAAATTGGAATGCGTTCGTCGAGTATCGCTATACCGACTACGCCTCGACCGTGATCGCGCTGCCGTTCTCGCAACTCGCCACGACGTCAGCGACCAAGGTGAGCACGCTCGACGTCGGGGTGAACTACAAGTTCAACTGGGGCGCACCAGCGGGCGCCAATGCCGCGCCGGTCTACAAGTCGCCGCCCGCTCCCGGCGCCGACGGACCGAAGGTCGGCGTCAAGGCGCCTTCGGTTTCCCCTGCATTCACTTGGACCGGGTTCTACGTCGGCGGCGACGGCGGCTATGGCTGGCACGCCGCCAACGGAAATCTGACCACGGCGGCGGGGGCGCCTTTGGCGGCCTACAACTACAGCGCGACTGGTCCCCTTGCCGGAATCTTCGCTGGCGGCAATTATCAATTCGGTCGCTTCGTGGCTGGTTTGGAAGCCGATTGGCAGCGCGCCAACCTGACCGGCAACAGTCAACAAGAGGCCGCGCTCGGCGCCACCGGCGCCTTTCCCGGCGGGCCCTTCACCGTCTCGACCACGATCAAAAACGACGAGGCGGTCCGCGGCCGCCTCGGCTTTGCCTTCGACCGCTTCCTTGTCTTCGGCACCGGCGGCTTGGCGTGGGGCGATCCTGCGAACACCTACGCGCTTCTCGGCTCCGCTCCGTTTGCTGCCAACAGCGGCAACTTTTCCGGCTGGACCGCCGGCGCCGGACTGGACTACGCCTTGACCGACAACGTCTTCGGCCGCCTCGAATACCGCTACACCGAGCTGAAGATTGCGGGCCTGGTCAACGTCGCCGCCAATGTCGCGGACGCCGCCAACAACGTACCGATCAGTGACGTTCGCGTCGGTCTCGCCTATAAATTCGGGCCGCTTTTCGGCAGCGATTGAGGAGACGCCGGAGGAAAAGATGACGAACCGAGCCGACGGGATGGCGTTTGATCCAACCGCTCTGTTTGCGCCCCTCGGATTCGATGCTTTCTTCCGCGAGCACTGGGAGCGCAAGCCCCTTCACCTGTCGCGCGGCGACGCTCACTACTACGATGGCGTTCTCACCAACACGGATTTGGAAAGCATCATTTCTTCTGCGGACTTGCGTTATCCGGCGATCCAGCTCGCCAGAAACGGCTCCTATCTTCCAGCGGAGGCCTACACCAAGAATATCAAGCACGGCAGCGAGTCATTCAACGGTGTCCCCGATGTTCGGCAAATTCAGTCCGAATACCGCGACGGCGCGACCGTGGTGTTGCCGGCGCTGCAGCGGACTTGGCCGCCGCTTCACCAACTGTGCGCGGCACTGGAGGAAGAATTCAGCCATCCGGTCCACGCCAACGCCTATCTCACGCCGGGCGACTCGCCCGGCTTCACGCCGCACTACGACACGCATGAGATCCTGGTTCTGCAAATCGCCGGTACCAAGCGCTGGCGCGCCTTCCCGCCGCCGCGGCCGCTGCCGCACCGCAGCCAACCCTTCATGCCGGTCGGTTACGTTTTGCCGCCGCCGCTTCTCGAACTCGAGCTGAACCCCGGCGATCTTCTGTATCTGCCGCGAGGCTATGTGCATGCCGCCCATACCTCGCATGAGCACTCCGCGCACGTCACCGTCGGCATAACGGTCTACACCTGGATCGATCTCATTGCCGAGCTTGCCAACTTCGGCAAGGAGATACCCGCACTGCGTGCCGCTTTGCCGCCCGGCTTTGCCAGGCGCGAGGAACTCAAAACAACGCTGCGGCAGAACCTCAGCCAATGCCTGGATCAGCTGCGCGATACCAGCCTCGGCGAGCGGCTGGTCGAAGGATTTTTGCAGAAGCTCAGGGCTGCCCGGCCTCCACCGCAAGAAGCGTTCAACGCGGATGTGCGGGTGATCGGATTGCAAACGCGGCTGAAGACGCCTGACGCAGGCAGCTATCGCATCTCGATCGACCAACGCGGCATCGTCATGGAGTTTGCCGGCAAGAAGTTCGTCCTTCCCGAGAAAATCCGGGTCACGATCGACGAGATGTGCAGAAAACAATCGTTTCGGCCGGCAGAACTTTCCGGTCCGCTCGACAACGAGGGCAAGCTCACCCTGGCGCGGTATCTGCACGACGAACGCTTCCTGACCCTGGCCAACTGACCGCAGCGGGACGCGCGCTTGATCCAGCCGCAGCGCATCGGCCGCTACCTCGGCGTCGACGAATTCGGCTATGTCAAACCGGACGTCGCGCTCGATCAGATTGGCGCTGTTTGGAAGCCCCTTGTTGCCTTCGTAAGTGACGCCTTGATGCGCCGGCCGGGCGTCGGTTCGGTCTATCTGCGCGGCTCGATCCCACGGGGGTTGGCGATCGAAAACGTCTCCGACGCGGATTTTATCTACTTTTCCGAGACCAATTTCGATCCGGCCGATATCGAATTGGCAGACGCCGCCGCTGCAAAGTTCCCCTTTGCGAGAGGCGTTGAGCTTTTCCGCCTCGACCGCGCGGCGTTCGATGAAATCCGTCCCCGGCAGAAGCGCCCGTATTTCCACATGCTGCTCAAGACCCAATGCCTGTTCCTTGCCGGCGAAGACATCGCCAGGGACATCGCGCCGTTCCGCATCGGCCCCGACATGGTCAGTCATGTTTTTTCGCTGCAAAGCGATTTCGCGCGATTGCCAAGGTTGCTGCAGGCAGGCCACTATGGCGGCGTCGAACAGTCGATGCACCGATGGTTTTCGCGAAGAATTGTACGGTCCGGATTTGAGATCACGACGGATCGATGTCATCGCTTTACGCGCGATCTTTATCTCTGCTACGAGCAATTTGCCGGGTTTTATTCAGAGCGGTCCGAGCAAATGTTTCGTGTACTGGTCAATTGCCTCAACGGCGGCGAGAGCCCGCTGCAATACGGCGAACTCGTTGCATTTCTGGCCGGCCAGAGCGCGCGTCTCGTTGCCATTGCGCCGAGGCCATAAAGCTACCAATCTCGCTGGTGCAACCCTATCGCGTGTTGTGCACGTGGGTATGCGAATGGCGGCGCGCGCGCTCGCCATGCGCGTGAATTTCGCTGCCTTCCTTGACCGGGATCGCCAACAGCCGGCCGTAGCGCACCCCGCGCTCGGCGATCACCTGGTCGGCGACGGTCTGAACGTCCCGATTGCGGCCCTTGAGGATCGCCACTTCGAGGCAACTCTCATGATCGAGGTGCACGTGCATGGTCGCCAACGCCACATCGTGGTGCTCGTGGAAAGAGTGCACGAGCCGGCTGCCGAGTTGCCGCGCGGCATGGTCGTAAACATAAACCAGTGCGCCGACGCAATCATGCCCGCCGCTCGCGCTCTGCATGGCCTGGGCGAGCCCGGCCCGCGCCAAGTCCCTGATGGCCTCGGAGCGGTTCTGGTAGCCGCGGGTTTCAATGATTCGGTCGACGTCGGTCATGAGGTCGTCGTCGACGGTGATGGTGATGCGTTGCATGAACCGCTTCCTTTCGGTTTCGAGCCGCGCACTTGGCGCTGTGACGGTATTCCCGACCGCCAATGACGACGTGAGTCAAAATGCCGTCGGGCGGCGAAATTTACGACGACGCTATATTCTTCGTCCCTTCGCTGCCGAGCAACCGGCCGACACGAGATTCCAGCGGCCGTCCTTGCCGCTCAGGCGCGTGACCGATAACGGGGCCACGTCGATCCGCCAGAACGACTTCGGCGGCGCGTCGATCGCCTGAACGATCGCCGCGCGAACGATGCTGGCGTGAGTGACAAGGATCGAGCGGCGGTTCATGGCGCTTTCGCCATCGAGCCAATGCGCAATCCTCTGCATCAGGTTCAAAAGCGATTCGCCGCCATGCGGGACTGCCGCCGGATCACGCAACCACGCCGCGATGCCCTCGCGGTCGCGGGCCAGGATCTCCGCGAATGCGTGGCCTTTCCATGCGCCGTAATCGCAGTCGTGCAGCTCTGCGAGCGCCAGCGCATCGAGCTTCAGCAGTTCGGCGGTTTGTCGCGTCCGCAATTCCGGGCTGGTCCAGCAGCGGTCGGCGTGGGGCAGAAGCTTGGCCAATTCGATTGCATCGGCCTCGTCACGACGATCGATGGGCTCGTCGGCGGGAAACGCGGCCTTGCGCACCGCGTCGGTCGACGCGTGGCAGATCAGGGTAAGACGCGCGGTCATCGTGCGGCGGACAAACCGGGCTTACGCACGTACCCTGCCGGCCGCCAAGGCGCGCTCCGCCGCTACCCCGAACAGCACACCGAGCGTCGCCCACAAGATGCATTGCGCGCCCAGCGAGGCCATTCGGAATTTCCACAGCACCACGGCCGGGAACTGCTGCGGCACCTCGTTGACGGCCGGCAGCAGAAAGCCGGCAATCACCACGATGACGAGGTAATACGCCGCCACGATGAAGTTCGCGTTCCAGTCGCCGCAACGGACGATCAACAGGCGCCGCAACGCGAAGGCGCCGATCATCGCCGCGATGGAAATCGCGATCATGATGAAGTAGAGCGCGGTGCGCATCCTGATGGTTGCCGGGTCGCCGATCGACGGCGGATTGGCCGGATATTTCAAGTTCGGCACCAGATAGATGGCAACAAAGCCGACCGCCGCCAGCATGAGCGATACCGCCTGCGGCGCGAGCAGGCCGGACACCCGTCCATAGGCGAATGCGAAAACCAGTCCGAACAGTCCGCCGAACGCCGTGCAGTACACCATCACGGCCGTGAACAGGCCAATGCCGGCTTGCACCTGCCGGCTGACGAGTTCGGGTTGATCCTGCACCGCGACGCCCTTGGCCCGCGCGGCGGCCTCTTTTGCAAGGTCCATCTGCGTCTCGAAGGCGATCGCGATGTCGACTTGCGGCTCGCCGTAGAGTTTCAAAAAGCCGAACGTCAGCAATCCGGCGAGGATGCCGGTCAGCATCCCGCGCACGAGAAGCGTCCGGACCATGCGACGATACCCCTTTAGTGGCAGGGGAAACCGAGCAGATGCCGCCCGTCGTGCACGAATTCGTGCACGTACATGCCGCTGATAAGCGAGGTTGCGCCTTCCTCGGCACCGACGAAGTAGAGCGCCAGGAGGAGAATAAGCCCGGCGAAAATCGCCCAAGGCAGCAGCTCGCGAACCGGAATGACCGGGACCGGGAACGCCGGGGCGAACGTCGTGCTGGTCATGATCGTCTCCTGGGATTACGCGTCCCGCTCGAGTGCGCCGATCACGAAGGAGGTCTGGCTTTACAGTGGCGCGACCGCGCCGGAATCGCACCGGCTTCTGCGCTTCGCGATGACTGACGCCTAGCATAGGTAAGCGTGCACTGCGTTGTCAACGAAGGGATGCAAGTGCGATGCCGCGATGCACACGCTGTTGCG
>JASHPU010000241.1 GCA_030037885.1 Xanthobacteraceae bacterium
TTTACGACCGCGGCGTTGCGCTGCGGCGCAGCGGCAATCTCGACCGCGCCGTCGCCGACCTGAGCGAGGCCATCCAGCTCGATCCGCTTTTTGTCGCCGCCTATAACGAGCGCGGCTATACGTATTATCGGCAGCGCGATCTCGATCGCGCCATTGCCGATTACGGGGCGGCGATCAAGCTCAATCCGCGGTTCGCCATCGCCTACGACAACCGCGGCAATGCGTTCGACGACAAAGGTCAAACAGACCGCGCCATCGCCGACTACAACTCCGCGCTTGCCATCGATCCCGATTATGCCGCGGCCTATTACAATCGCGGCCTGGCGTGGCGCCGCAAGGGCGAACTCGACCGCGCCATTGCCGATTACGACCAGGCGATAAGGCTCAAGCCAACCGCCGCCGCCTACAACAATCGCGGCAGCGCGCTGTCGGCCAAAGGCGAACCGACGCTGGCGCTCGCCGATCTGGACCGGGCGATCAAACTCGATCCGCGCGCGACCGACCCGTACATCAACCGCGGCAACGCCAAGCGCGAGCAGCTCGATCTTGCCGGCGCCATTGCCGACTACAGCCAAGCGATCACGCTGTCGCCGCAAGCCGCACTCGCCTACTACAATCGCGCCTGGGCGCACTATCTGGCCGGCGACAATTCCGACGCTGTCGCCGATGTCGACACCGCCATCAAGCTTGACCCACGCTCCGCCAGCTCTTATTCGACGCGCGGCCTGATCCGCGAGCGGCTCGGCGACAGAGAAGGCGCCGTTGCCGATTTCCGCCAGGCGCTCAAGCTCGATCCCACCTTTCGCCAACCAGCCGATGGTCTCAAGCGGCTGCTAGCCGGCTCCGCCAAGAGCGACTAAGAACAACGAGCCGAATAGATAGCCGATGCAGTCTACCCCCAATGGCCGGACCGCACCGCTCATTGTCGCCGTGTCGCTGTTCATGGAAAACATGGACTCGACCGTCATCTCGACGTCGCTGCCGGCGATCGCGCGCGACATCGGCACCAGCCCGCTGGCGCTGAAGCTCGCCATCACCTCCTACCTGCTCTCGCTCGCCATCTTCATTCCGGCGAGCGGTTGGACCGCGGACCGCTTCGGCGCGCGCAACGTATTTCGCCTCGCCATCGGCGTGTTCGTGCTCGGCTCGATCGGCTGCGCGCTGTCGCACTCCATCGCCCAATTCGTCGCCGCGCGCATCTTTCAGGGCATCGGCGGCGCGATGATGACGCTGGTCGGCCGCCTCATCGTGGTGCGCTCGATCGACAAGGCAGCCTTGCTCAACGCCATGTCGTTGTTGACCATTCCGGCGCTGATTGGGCCGATCTGCGGGCCGCCGCTCGGCGGCTTCATCACCACCTATGCGTCGTGGCACTGGATCTTCATCATCAACGTGCCGATCGGGTTCCTTGGCATCGCGCTGGCGACGCACTTTATTCCCGACGTCCGCACCGAATATCCCTACCCGTTCGATCTGGCCGGCTTCATCCTGTCTGGGCTCGGCATCGGCGGGCTGGCCTTCGGGCTCTCCGTGCTGGGGCTTGAGTTTCTGCCGGACTGGGCTGTCGTCGCGCTGCTCGGCGTCGGCGCCATATGCTCGCTCGCCTATGTGTTTTACGCGCGCCGCGTCACCACGCCGATTCTCGATCTGAGGCTCCTCCATATGCCGACGTTTCGCGCCAGTGTTTTCGGTGGCTTCATGTTCCGGCTCGGCATTGGTGCCATGCCGTTTTTGCTGCCGCTTCTGCTGCAGCTCGGCTTTCATCTGACGCCGTTCCAATCCGGCCTCATCACATTCACCGGCGCCGTCGGCTCGATGTTCATGAAGGCCGCCGCGGTCACCGTGCTCAAGCGGCTCGGTTACCGCAACGTGCTCCTGTACAACAGCTTCATCAGCGCGGCGTTTCTCGCCGCCTGCGCCAGCTTCGCGCCGGGCATCCCATTTGCGGTGATGATCGCCGTGCTTTTGGTCGGCGGCTTCTTCCGCTCGCTGCAATTCACCAGCATCAACACGCTGGCCTACGCCGAGATCGAACCGCCGCTGATGAGCCGCGCCACCTCGATGGTCGCCGCCGCGCAGCAGCTGTCGTTGTCATCGGGGGTGGCGGTCGGCGCGCTGGTCGTCGAATTCGTGCTGCGGCTCAAGCAAAGCGCCACCATAAGCGCCGCCGAATTTCCCCCGGCATTCCTCGTGGTCGCCGCCCTCTCCGCCACCGCCGCGCTGATCTTCGTGCGGCTGTCGCCCGACGCCGGCGCGGAGTTGTCGGGACGGAAGGCGGCGGCGGGACGGGGCGCGTAAACGTCAGGGGCAGCGTGATGGTCGGCAGCGCGATTAGAGGGTATGGCTGGTCTATGCTTCCGCCCTAACGCCCACCCCGAAACCCTCGAGCCAGCAAATAAAGCTCCGCCGAATCGGCACGGCTTGCCGGCGGTTTGACGTGCTTGACGGTTTCGAAGTCGCGCTTGAGCTCGGCCAATAAGCCGGCCTCCAGACCGCCCTGCAGGACCTTACAGAGGAAGGCGCCACCCGGGGCGAGCGCCTCGCGCGCGAACAGCGCGGCGGCTTCGGCGAGCGCCATGATGCGCAGGTGATCGGTTTGGCGGTGGCCGGTGGCATTGGCGGCCATGTCTGAGAGGACGACGTCGGCCTGGCCGCCGAGCAGGTCTTTGAGCTTTGCCGGCGCGGTCTCGTCCAAAAAGTCGAGCTGCAGAAATTCGACGCCGGCGATCGGCTTTAAGTCGAGGATGTCGAGCGCCACCACGCGACCGCGCGGGCCGACCCGGCGCGCGGCGATTTCGCTCCAGCCGCCGGGCGCGGCGCCGAGATCGACAACGCGTGCGCCGGGTTGGAGCAGATGATATTTGTCGTCGATCTCGGCAAGCTTATAGGCGGCGCGGGAGCGAAAGCCTTCGCGCTTGGCGCGGGCGACATAGGGATCGTTGATCTGGCGCGTCAGCCATGCGCGCGACGAGGCGCTGCGCTGTTTGCCGGGTTTCAGTCGCCGCGCCATGCCGCGTCCGCCTCAAGCCTCGCTCCAGACGCGGTCTTCGCGCATCATCTCGACCAGCATGCCCTCCCGCGGGCCGCGGTCGGCGACGCGCAGCCGCGGGCACGGAAAGGCGCGGCGGATGGCGTCCAGAATGGCGCAGCCGGCGAGCACCAGGTCGGCGCGCTCAGCGCCGATGCACGGATTTTTGGCGCGCTCGTCAAAACTCATTGCCATCAGCTCGGCGACCACGGTGGAAATCTGCTCGTCGGACAGCCAGCAGCCGTCGACGCGGCGGCGGTCGTAGCGCCGCAGCTTGAGATAAACGCCGGCGATGGTGGTCACCGTGCCCGAGGTGCCGAGCATGTGAAAGCCGTCGAGGCCAAAACCCTGCGCGTCTTTGAATTTTTGCACGAGCAGCGCAACCTCATCGATCATCGCGTCGTAGATGTCGCCCGTCACCACCGTGCCGCCGTAGCGTTCGGCGAGCGTGACGACGCCGACCGGCAGCGAGGCCCAGCCCAAAATGTCCGGCGGCGGCGGGCCGCATCGACCAAAACCGCGCGGGCCGAGGCGGACCAGTTCCGAGGAGCCGCCGCCGATGTCGAACAGAATGACGCCGGAGGCCGCCGGATCGAACAGCTCGGTGCAGCCGGTCGCGGCAAGGCGTGCTTCGGTGGCGGAGTCGACGATTTCGAGTTCGAGCCCGGCTTGCTCGGCAACGCGCGCGCAAAACGCCTGCGCGTTCTCGGCGGCGCGGCACACCTCGGTGGCAATCAGCCGCGCCCGACCGACCCGGCGCGCCCGCATCTTGTCGCGGCAGACCAAGAGCGCGTCGACGGCGCGGGCAATCGCCGCCTCGCTGATGCGGCGCGACGCGGCGAGGCCTTCGCCCAGGCGGATGATGCGCGAAAAAGCATCGACCACGCGAAAGCCGGACACGGTCGGCCGCGCGATCAGGAGCCGGCAATTGTTGGTGCCGAGATCGAGCGCCGCGTAGGTCTGCTGCGGCTCATTGGTGCCATGGGCCTCATCCTCGGCGAAGCCGTCGCGGCGCATGCCGTAGGGCGTGCGCCGGCCCCAGCGCGGCCGCCGCCGTCCGTTGCGATAGCCGTCGCGGCCGCCTTGCGGCGGCCTCTCGGCGTCCATACCAAAACCTTTCCGCCGCGCTGGAGCGCAAAGGCGCTCGGACGGCGCGGCCTGTATTCAAGACCAAATCGGGCGAAAATGTACCAGCCGCCAAGCTTTGGGCAAGCCGCCGCTGTCATGATGATGTGCCATGCGGGGTTACGGCTTGCCGGCCTTTCTCAAGTCCCTTATGTCAGCGCATCAATGCTTTACGGGATCGAACGGCGATGAATTTTCAGCACCCCGCGAGCGGCCGGGCCGAGTCGTCCGACGCCGACAAATGGGCGGTGGAGAAATTTGGCATCGGCCAATCGGTGCCGCGGCTCGAGGATCCGCTGCTGCTGCGCGGCAAGGGCCGCTACACCGACGACGTCAGCCTGCCCGGCCAATGCTACGCGGTCATGGTGCGTAGCCAGGTCGCCCACGGCGTGATCCGCGGCATCGAGGTCGAGGCCGCGCGGAAAATGCCGGGCGTGCTCGACGTTTTCACCGGTGCCGACCTGAAAGCTTACGGCCCGCTCAAATGCATCGTGCCGTTTAACAACCGCGATGGCTCGCCGATGAAGAAGCCGCTGCGGCCGGCGCTGCCGACCGACAAGGTGCGCTATGTCGGCGATCCGGTCGCTTTCGTGGTCGCCGAGACGGTGCTGGCCGCCAAAGACGCCGCCGAGGCGGTGACGCTCGACATCGAGCCGCTTGCCGCGGTGATCACGGCCGAAGAAGCCGCTGCACCGGGCGCACCGCAGCTTTATGATGACGCGCCGAACAACATTTCGCTCGACTATCATTACGGCGATGCCGAAGCGGTGAATGCCGCGTTTGCCACGGCGGCGCATGTCACGCGACTGAAGCTTGTGAACAGCCGGCTCGTCGTCAGCGCCATGGAGCCGCGCGCCGCGCTTGCCGCCTATGACGGCAACCGCTTCACGCTCTATGTCGAATCGCAGGGCGTGTTCGGCATGCGCGCCAATCTCGCCGAAGCGCTCGGCGTGCAGGCCAAGGACGTGCGCGTGTTGACCGGCCAGGTCGGCGGCTCATTCGGCATGAAGGCGGCGGTATTTCCGGAATACATCTGCGTGCTGCACGCTGCGCGCGCGCTCGGCCGGCCGGTGAAGTGGACCGACGAGCGCTCCGGCAGCTTCGTCTCCGACAGCCACGGCCGCAATCACGACGTGGTCGGCGAGCTTGCGCTCGATGCCGACGGCAATTTTTTGGCCGTGCGCCTGACGAGCTTCGCCAATATGGGCGCATTTCTCTCCCCGGTGGCACAGATGCCGGGCACGATCAACGCGGTAAAAAACGTGCAGGGCATGTACCGCACGCCGCTGATCGAAGTTTCGACGAAATGCGTGTTCACCAACACTTCGCACGTCTCCGCCTACCGTGGCGCCGGCCGGCCGGAGGGCAATTATTATATGGAGCGCCTGGTCGATGCGGCGGCAGCCGAACTCGGCGTCGATCGCATCCAGCTGCGCCGGCGCAATCAGATCCGTCCGCAGCAGCTGCCCTACAAAACCGCGTCGGCGGTGACCTATGACAGCGGCGACTTCGCAGGTTTGACCAAACAGGCGCTCGAGCTTGCCGACGTCAAGGGTTTCGCCAAGCGCAAGCGCGACAGCCGCAAGCGCCACAAGCTGCGCGGACTTGGTGTCGGCGCTTTCCTCGAAGTCACCGCACCCCCGTCGAAAGAACTGGCCGACATCAAGTTCAATGCCGACGGCACTGTGACCCTGGCGACCGGCACACTCGATTTCGGCATGGGGCACCTCACCCCATTCGCGCAGGTGCTTGGCGAACGGCTCGGCATCCCGGTCGACAAAATTTCGCTGGTGCAGGGTGACAGCGACCGGCTCATTGCCGGCGGCGGCTCCGGCGGTTCGAAATCGATCATGCACACCGGCACCGCAATCGTCGAAGCGGCGGCGAAAATCATCGAGAAAGGCAAAGAGCTCGCCGCCTATGCGCTCGAAGCCGCGCCGGCCGACATCGCCTTCGAGCGCGGCCGCTTTGTCATCGTCGGCACCGACCGCGCCATTTCCATCATGGAGCTGGCGCAGAGGCTGCACGACGGGCTCAAGCTGCCTGCCGAAGCGCCGCAAACGCTCGATCTCGCCCATGTCAGCGACGGGCCCGGCGCCTCGACCTTCCCCAACGGCTGCCACATCGCTGAAGTGGAAGTCGATCCCGACACCGGCACGGTCGAAATCGTCAACTATGTTAGCGTCAACGACTTCGGCACGGTGATCAATCCGCTGATCGTCGCCGGGCAATTGCACGGCGGCGTGGTGCAGGGCATGGGCCAGGCCTTGATGGAGCTTGCAGTCTATGACCGCGACGGCCAGTTGCTCACCGGCTCGTACATGGATTACGCCATGCCGCGCGCTGCCGACGTGCCGCCGGTCGCGGTCGCCGATCACCCCTCGCCGGCCAAGACCAATCCGCTCGGCGTCAAGGGCTGCGGCGAAGCCGGCTGCGCCGGCGGCCTCGCCTCGGTGATGAACGCGGTGATCGACGCGCTCGCCGAGCGCGGCATCCGCCATCTCGACATGCCGCTGACGCCATTCCGCATCTGGCAGGCGCTGCATTCCGCCGAGGCGGCCCGCCGGCAATGACGCAAGCCATTTCCGTCCGCGCATTGCGGCCCGCCGAATCGCGGCTGATCGCTGCGGTGTGCGCGGCGCATATGATGAGCCATTATTATATGCTCTTGCTGGCGCCGCTGTTCGCGTTCGTGCGCGCCGATTTCAAGGTCAGCTACACCGAGCTCGCGCTGGCGCTCACCGTCTTCAACGTCGTGTCGGGGCTGCTGCAAACGCCGGTCGGCTTCATCGTCGATCGCTTCGGCGCCCGCATGATGCTGATCGCCGGCCTTGCGGTCGCCACCATCGCCTATGCGATCGCCGGCATCGTCAATTCCTATTGGGTGTTCATCGCCATGTACGCGCTTGGCGGCGTCGGCAACACGGTTTTCCATCCCGCCGATTATTCGCTATTGTCGCATCACGCGCCGAAGCAGAAGATCGGCCAGGTTTTTGCCTTTCATTCCTTCGCCGGCATCGTCGGCTCGGCGATGGCGCCGCCGACTTTGCTTTACATGCAGCACCTGTTCGGCTGGCGCGGCGCCTATGTGGGCGCCTCGATCATCGGCCTCATCGTCCTTGCGGTGCTGATCACGCAGCCGGAGCCGGAAACCGTCGAGCCGCACGCCGCCAGAGCGCGCGCCAAAGCCCGCGCCGGCGCCGGCTCGACCTGGAGCGTGCTGCTGACGGCGCCGATTCTGCTCAACCTCGCCTATTTCGTCCTGACCTCGATCATGGGCGGCGGGCTCAACACGTATCTGGTCGTGGCGCTCGGCGCGCTGCATGCAACGCCGGTCGGCATCGCCAACATGGCGCTGACCAGCCTGCTGGCCTTCAACGCACTCGGCGTACTGGCCGGCGGCGTCCTGGCCGGCCGCACCACGCATCATGCCGTGGTCGCCGCATCAGGGCTCGCGGTCGGCGGCGTCGTCACCGCGCTGGTCGGGCTGTTCAACCTGCCGGCGGCGGGATTGATCGCGCTGATGGGTTTCTCCGGCTTCTGCGTCGGCGCCACCTATCCGTCGCGCGACATGCTGGTGCGCGCGGTGACGCCGCCCGGCGCCTACGGCCTGGTGTTCGGCTTCGTCAGCGTCGGCTTCAATATCGGCGCCAGCATCGCGCCGATCGTTTACGGCTACCTGATGGACAGTGGCTCGCCGCGCATGGTGTTTTTGCTGTCGGCGGCGGTGAGCATCCTGTGCATTTCGACCGTGACCTTCGGCTTTTCCAAGCGCCAGACGACTTAATTAAAGCGGCGACGACCAGAGGCCTTGACAGAGCGCGCAATGCCGCGCGCAAATCGGCAAAGCTGGCGACGATTTGGGAGATGCGCCAGTGAGACGCGCGATGTGGCGCTCCGTGAGTTTGGCAAGCATCGTCGCCGCTTTGCTCTGTGTGTTTGCGACCGGCCATATCCCGGCGACGGCGCAAGCGCCGCAACAACACGCCTGGCTCGATCCCGGCCTGTTGCAACCCGGTCCCTAATTGCGGAAAGCACGATCATCATCCGATTCAAGGGTCGGCTGTAATCCGCCCTGATTGGTAAAGCTCGTAACCGATTTCAGTATTGCGGACGTTACGGCGCGGTAATGACGTATATACGTCGTCTTTCGGATCGTCAGGGCTGAAATGGGAGTGGTGCTCGACACCGCCGGCCAGCGCAAATGGCAGAAGACGTTCAAGGCCGAATCCTAACAATCGTTGCCGTGACCGACAAAGTAATAGTGACCAAAGATGTGCTCCACGCCAGTCAACGGACATTCCAGGTCAGTTCCGGCGTTTTTCTTCCAGGCAGCCGAACGCTGCTCTGCCGGCAGGGCGATCTCATCGCTTTCATCGTACACGAGGAACTCGTATCCGAAGTCCAGACCAAATCCTAAATTGAGGTCGCGCCAGAAGAAGGTTGCAATTCGCGGGCCTTCCTTGTGAGGAAGGTTCGCTATTTCCCGCGAATAGGTAGGCAGCGTCGCGACCAACTCGAGACGGTCGCCGGCCCAGATCGTTGCCCGCGCAACAAAATGAAAATTGAGAGCCGCAGCAAGCACGCTGGCAGGCAGAACCGCGGCCGACGCAGCTCGGCGCCACTGCCGATCACCGAGCCAAGTCAGAATAAGCATAAAAACGACCAAGGCGGCTCCCCACCAGAGAAAAAATACGGTTATTTGCGCCTCGAATGCTCCTGTATCCGAAGCAACCCAGGCCAAAATCGAAACTATAGGGGAGCCAAATGCGATTATCGCCGGCCAATAAAGAACACGATCTCCGCCAGTATTTTGTGCATGCGGATCTCTCTCAGGGAGAAGCGACAACTCGTCCGGTCTCGTAGAGCTCATAACCAATTTCCGTATTCCGAACGTTGCGCTTAACGGCCGGAGTGAACAGGCCCCCTCCTAACAATCGACGCCGTGACCGACAAAGTAATAATGGCCGAACGCATGATAAACTCCGGTCAACTTGCATTCGAGATCGCTTCCAGCGTTTTTGTTCCAAGCGGACGAACGCTTCTCTGCCGGCAGGGCAATCTCGTCACTTTCGTCGTACACGAGGAACTCGTATCCTAAAGCAACACCGAATCCATTGAGGTCCCGCCATAAGAAGGTTGCGATCCGAGGGCCTTCCTGATGCGGAAGATTCGATATTTCCCGTGAATAGGTCGGCAGCGTTACCAATAGCTGGAGATCGTCGCGTGCTCGATTGATAATGTAAATGGCGAAGTCGGTATTGAAAAACGCAGTGACGATGGCGAGCACAACAGTCAGCGGCAGCGGCAACATGGCGCTCGCGCGCAGCCAATCCCGCTTAGTTGTGAAATCAATTAGGAAAACCAGCGCCAACGCCGCCGACAGACCCCACAACAAAAGTAGGGGCCAAATTCCGACGACCGCCAGGTCGAACGGCCCCGACAAAATCGCGATGAAGGCTAGCGGCCATAGGAACGTGAGTACGATCGGCCAGTAAATCACATCACCACCTTTCACATCAGTGCGAAATGCGCCTCGATTGATAAAGTTCGTATTCCATTTTTGACATGTCTAAGCCACGCTAACAATCGAAGCCACGGCCGACGAAGTAGCAGTGACCGAAAACGTGCTCCACACCGGTGAGCCTGCATTGCAGATCGCTCCCGGCGTTCTCCCTCCAAGCGGCTGAACGCTGCCCTGCCGGCAGGGCTATCTCATCGCTTTCATCGTACACGAGCAGCACATATCCGAGGTCCATCCCGAAACCATTGAGGTCCCGCCACATGAAGGTTGCAACCCGAGGACCCTCCTGGTGAGGGAGGTTAGAAATTTCCCGTGAATACCTCGAAAATGTTGCGAGCAACTCAAGGCGATCGCCCGCCCAGATAGTGGTCTTTGCAACAAAGTTCAGATTGAGAACTGCGGCAAGCGCACTGGCGGGCAGAATTATGGCGGATGCCGCTCGTCGCCATTGCTGCCGATAGAGCCAAATCAAAGCGACAATGAGAACGCCAAGGGCGGATCCGCACCAGAGAAAATACACCGTCAATACGCCAATAAAGCCCCACGGATCCGGCGCGGTCCAAACCAAAACCAAAATGATGGGTGAGCCGAACGTCAGGACGAGCGGCCAATAGACAAAACGATCTCCGACAGTATTTTGTTCACGCGGATTTTTATCAGCGAGGAGCGACAATTCGTCCGGATTCGTAGAGCTCATAACCGATTTCCGTATTCCGAACATTACGCTTAGGCAAGGCCGTATAGACCTCGTCCTAGGCGACTGCTTAGCAATCCAAGTTGACGAGATAAAAGTGACCGCCCAGCCGCGTAAAGCCGCCTACGACCCAACCGAACGGTCCCGACCAAGCCGCTATGAAGGCCAGCGGCCACAGAATAGAGAGTGCGGTTGGCCAGTAGAGCATCCGAAGTCTTTGCCCCGATCAATGATAGGTCTTCACCGCTAACATCCGAGCCTGACGACGTAAAAATGTCCACCCGCCGAGTTCACTTGGGTCACGTCGCAGGGAAGTCCGGCCCGCTCCTTCCAGGCCTCGGAGGGATGCGAGGATGCGACTTCGTCAGTCTCGTCAAACACCGCAGAGGTAAGCCCGTCCCAGTCGAAAAACGTCACGTTAGGTCGTGAGGCGGCGGGAAACTTCGATATGCGATACAGATAAAACGGCCGCATGGCATTAAGGTGAGCATAGCCTCCGGCAAGAATCGCCGATTCCCAAACGGCGTGCAGGTTCAACCATGTGATCAGAATCGCCACGGGCAGCACCAAGGCCGACAGTAGCTGCGGCCAACCCCGCTCGATTGCAAAACCCACTGCCAGGGCCAGCGCCGGCACCGCCGAGAGGGTCGCAATTCCAAGCAGGATCGGACCGCCGAAGAACGCCAGATCGAACGGACCGGAACAGATCAATACCAACGCAACGGCCCAAACAAAAGTCAGGGCGGTAGGCCAAACGAGCGCCCGGTCCCTAATTGCGGAAAGCACGATCGTCGTCCGATTCAAGGGGCGGCCGTAATCCGCCCTGATTGGTAAAGCTCGTAACCGATTTCAGTATTGCGGACGTTACGGCGCGGCAATGACGTATATACGTCGTCTTTCGGATCGTCAGGGCTGAAATGGGAAAACCAGTACGCATATTCATTTTCGATCGACAGCGCTGTTTCAATTAGAACGCCAGCAGCCGCCATATAGAGGCCGATGGCTATCGTTGCATAGTCGCGATACTCGTCGACAGATTGGCCTCCCACTCTTTGCGCGTCCCACGGCCCGCCCTGTCTAAAATTTGCCAATTGCATCGCTAATTGTGCCACGACTTGCAATTCGGCATCTAACCCAAACTGCTCCACGGCGGCGAGCCTCTGTTTAAAATCGAAGGCGAGTCCCTTGGCGACAAACATCTCGGGCGGCAGGTCGGCCGGCCGGAGCATCGGCTTACCACGATCGTCCGTAATCGGATTGCCGTGACTGTCCATCAGCGGCACCGGATGTTTGGGATGATAGGACGGGATGTCGCGCGACGAAAGCCGATTTGCTGTCGTGGGCGTCGTTGGCTGTTTGGGGCGAAACCGGCCGCCCTGCCGGTCCGGTGCGTCCTTGGGCCAGCCGGGATGCACCGGATCGTCCACGGCGGCTTTGGCGACCAGGTCCCGGAGAATGTAGGAACGCACGTCGGGCGCCAGTTTTTGGCGCCGCTGGTTTGCAAGATGCGACCGCATTGCTTAACTCCTTTCATATGACGCCGAGGGCGGTGATGGTGATTCCGCTGATGGCGCCGGCTCGGTTTGCTTGCGAACCTCGATATCGGCCGCGCTTGTGCCGCGTCGCCCAAGCGGTAATGATGCGCGTGGGTTCGCCTTCCCTTCCGGCGCGCCGCGTCTGGAAGGATGCCGCAGCAATCAGGGCAGGAGACGGCGATGAAGCTTTGCCGATATGACGACGATCGCCTGGGCGTGGTGCGCGGCGACAAAGTGCACGACGTGACCGAGGCGCAGACCGCGATCCGCCATGCGGCGCCGTATGCGATGAAGGGCGACGCGGTGGTCGCCGCGCTGCCGCACTGGCGCGAGCGCATCGAGCGCATGGCCGACAAGGCGCCGGCAAAGCCGCTCGCCGCGGTCAGGCTGTTGCCGCCGGTGGCGCGGCCGACCAAGCTGTCGTGCGCGCCGACCAACTATCAGGCCCACATCGCCGAGATGGCCGCCGCTTCGGCGCAGGCCGGCTCGCAGGTCGTGCGCGCGCATTCCTCGAAGATCGGCGAAGCCGGCATGTTTCTCAAAGCCAACTCTGCCCTGGTCGGCCCGTCCGAAGGCATCCCGCTCCGCTTTCCCGACCGGCGCAACGACCACGAGGTCGAGCTGGTCATGGTGATCGGCAAGGCCGGCAGCGACATTCCGCAGGCGCGCGCGCTCGATCACGTCGCCGGCTACTGCCTCGGCCTCGACATGACGGTGCGTGGCGGCGAGGACCG
>JASHPU010000242.1 GCA_030037885.1 Xanthobacteraceae bacterium
GTAAACCTTCGAGCCCTTTTTCAGGTATTGCTCGGCGATCCGGCACAGATTTTCGTTGAAGATCACGACGCGGTGCCATTCGGTGCGCTCGCGCCGCTCGCCGGTCGCCTTGTCGCGCCAGCTATCGGAGGTGGCGAGGCGCAGATGGACTATCGGCCGGCCATCCTGGGTGCGACGGATTTCGGGATCGGCGCCCAAATTGCCGATCAGGATGACTTTGTTGACGCTGCCCGCCATGACTTGCTCCGTTCGCTCTGTGCTGCCCGTATCACTGCTGTCCGTATCGCTCGCGCGCAGGCCATGACCCTACCGGCCGCGCGGCCCGCCGCAAGGCCGATTGCACCGCTAGTGGCCTTATCCACATGGATCGGCCGGGGGCTTTGACAAGCGCCCCATTGTTCTTATTTTGTTCCTGGCTTGGATGCAAGAGGACCTGGCTTGGATGCAAGGAGAAAGGAGCGAAACGCTCGCGATGCCGGGAAACTTCACGCTTGACCACAAGCCTTGGTGGGCCGCGAGTGCCTGTCGAAAGTCAGCGGTTGTGGCATTTAGGTAACATCATTTCGGAGCTAGATCAGATACTTATTGGCGCACAGGGAAGCTGCGGTCCGCGCCAGGCCGGGCCGTGCGAATGAAGCGAAAATTTCGGGGCGACGACGGACAGGAGACAGGTATGAAGCGGATCGTTTTGGCCGCCGTAGTAGCGTTCAGTGCAGCGCCGGCACTTGCCGCCGATCTTCCAGCACCCCCGCCGCCGCAAGCGCCCGCGGCTTACGTTCCGGTCGCCGCGCCAATCTACAACTGGAGCGGCTTCTATGTCGGCATCAACGGCGGCTACGGGTTCGGGACTAGCGCCTGGAGTCCGGCGGGGTTCACCGGTACCGGCAATTTTGACGTCAACGGCCCACTCGTCGGCGGCACGATCGGCGCCAATTTCCAGACCGGCCAATTCGTGTTCGGTGTTGAAGCCGATGTCGACTGGAGCGACATTAACGGCAGCACGACCAATACCACGACCTGCGGCGTCACTTGTACGTTCCAAACGTCGAACGACTGGCTGGGCACGGTGCGTGGACGCGTCGGCTATGCGTTCGACCGCGTGCTTGTCTTCGCCACGGCCGGCGGCGCGTTCGGCGATATCAAGGGGAATTTCACCGATCCCGGTATTCCGTTCACAGCTTCGGCGACCAACACCGAATTCGGCTGGACGGCGGGCGGTGGCGTCGAGGTCGGCATCACGCCGAACCTCACCGCGAAGGTCGAGTACCTGTTTGTCGATTTTGGTAGCAGTTCGCTTGCCTGCAGCGGAGTAGGTTGTCCAGTCGCCACCGTCCCGGTTTCGTTCGATGCGAGCCTGATCCGCGCCGGCCTCAATTTCAAATTCGGCGGGTTCTGACAGTTAGAGACAGACGTCTGCAATCGGTTTCGATTATCGCTTCGACCGGCACGGAACGGCAGTTGGGGTTGCTGCCAGTATGGCGTACCGCGGCGGTTTGGAAGCGAGCGGCAGGGGCCGGCGGGGTGCCGGCCCTTGTCAATTTCGGGTGGCTTTGCGTCAACGCAGGGCCCAGCCGGAACAGCGAATAGCGAATGACGAAATAGCAAATGACCGCCGCCCTGCTCCACTCGCCATTCGCCATTCGCCAAAAAGGAGTGAAATCCGGGCATAGCCCGAAACGTGGACTGGCATTCCGGCCGCGTTCTTACTACGTTCGGCGGGCGCTCCCCGACAACAGCTGCCCGCACGACGGCGGAATGGAACCCCTTGCCGATGCCCGACACCGGCCCCGAAAAGAACGACAAAAACAAGGATAAGACCGTCGCCCGCCCTGACCGCCGCGTCATCGCGATCCGCGGCGCGCGCGAGCACAATCTCAAAAACGTCGATCTCGACATCCCGCGCGACGAGCTCGTGGTGTTCACCGGCCTGTCCGGCTCGGGCAAGAGCTCGCTCGCCTTCGACACCATCTATGCCGAGGGCCAGCGCCGCTACGTCGAGAGCTTGTCCGCCTACGCCCGGCAATTTCTGGAGATGATGCAGAAGCCGGATGTCGACCAGATCGACGGCCTGTCGCCGGCCATTTCCATCGAGCAGAAGACCACATCGCGCAACCCGCGGTCGACGGTCGGCACGGTCACCGAGATCTACGACTACATGCGGCTTTTGTGGGCGCGCGTGGGCGTGCCCTATTCGCCGGCGACCGGGCTGCCGATCGAGAGCCAGACCGTGTCGCAGATGGTCGACCGCATCATGGTGCTGCCCGAAGGTGCGCGGCTTTATCTGCTGGCGCCGGTGGTGCGCGGCCGCAAGGGCGAGTACCGCAAGGAGCTCGCCGACTATCTGAAAAAGGGCTTCCAGCGCGTCAAGGTCGACGGCAGGTTTTATGAGATCGCCGAGGTGCCGGCGCTCGACAAGAAATTCAACCACGACATCGACGTGGTGGTCGACCGCATCGTGGTGCGGCCCGACATCGCCACGCGCCTTGCGGATTCGCTGGAGACCGCGCTGAAGCTTGCAGAAGGTTTGGCGGTGGCAGAATTCGCCGACGCACCGCGAGATACTTCACCTCCCCCTGAAGGGGGGAGGTCGACCGCGAAGCGGTCGGGTGGGGGGCAGGACCCCGCCCCGGCGCTCCGCGCCGACCCTCCCCTTGCAGGGGAGGGTGATAAGAAAACCAAGCTCGCAGCTGCGGCGGCCGCCGATGCACGGCGCCTCGTCTTCTCGGAAAAATTTGCCTGCCCGGTGTCCGGCTTCACCGTTCCGGAGATCGAGCCACGGCTGTTCTCGTTCAACAACCCGTTCGGCGCCTGCCCGAAATGCGGCGGGCTCGGCGTCGAGCAGCACATCGACGCCGATCTGGTCATTCCCGACAAGGAGCGCACCTTGCGGCGCGGCGCCATTGCGCCATGGGCCAAATCGTCGTCGCCGTATTACGTGCAGACGCTGCTCGCGCTCGGCAAGCACTACAAGTTCACGCTCGACACCAAGTGGAAGGATCTGCCGAAAAAGACCCAGGACGCGATCCTGTACGGCTCCGGCGACACCGAGATCCGCTTCTCCTACGACGACGGCATGCGCGCCTACGAGACGCGCCGGCCGTTCGAAGGCGTCATCACCAATCTGGAACGGCGCTTCCGCGAGACCGACAGCGATTGGGCGCGCGAGGAAATCGCCCGCTATTTCACCGACGTGCCGTGCGAGGCCTGCAAGGGCTTTCGGCTCAAGCCCGAAGCGTTGTGCGTCA
This sequence comes from Xanthobacteraceae bacterium, assembly GCA_030037885.1. Lineage (GTDB taxonomy): Bacteria > Pseudomonadota > Alphaproteobacteria > Rhizobiales > Xanthobacteraceae > BOG-931. The sequence goes on from JASHPU010000242.1 coordinate 3,246, forward strand.
AGGTCGGCGGCCTGCATATCGGCGAAGTGTCCGACATGTCGGTCAAAGGCGCGGCGCAATGGTTTACTGCGCTATCCCAGCGGCTGAGCGCCAAGCAGAACGAAATCGCCGTGCGGGTGCTCAAAGAGGTCCGCGAGCGGCTCAAATTCCTGGTCGACGTCGGCCTCGAATATTTGACTCTGGCGCGCGCGTCCGGGACGCTGTCCGGCGGCGAGAGCCAGCGCATCCGCCTCGCCTCGCAGATCGGCTCCGGCCTGACCGGCGTGCTCTACGTGCTCGACGAGCCCTCGATCGGCCTGCACCAGCGCGACAATGCCCGGCTCCTCGACACGCTGCGCCGGCTGCGCGACCTCGGCAACACCGTGATCGTGGTCGAGCACGACGAGGACGCCATCCGCGCCGCCGATTACGTGGTCGATGTCGGCCCCGGCGCCGGCGTGCACGGCGGCCACATCATCGCGCAGGGCACGCCCGACGACATCATGGCGAGCCCGCAATCGCTCACCGGCCAGTATCTCAACGGCGAACGCGAGATCGCGGTGCCGGACGGGCGCCGGCCGCGCAATCCGCACCGCACGCTGAAAGTGGTTGGCGCCCGCGGCAACAATCTGAAAAATATTTCCGTCGACATCCCGCTCGGCCTGTTCACGTCCATCACCGGCGTGTCCGGCGGCGGCAAGTCGACGCTTCTCATCGACACGCTCTACAAGGCGCTGGCGCGCCGCCTCAACGGCGCCAGCGAGGCCCCTGCCCTGCACGACCGCATCGAAGGCATCGAGCACCTCGACAAGATCATCGACATCGACCAGTCGCCGATCGGGCGGACGCCACGCTCCAACCCGGCCACCTATACGGGCGCGTTCACGCCGATCCGCGAATGGTTCGCCGGCCTGTCCGAGGCGCGCGCCCGCGGCTACGCGCCCGGCCGCTTCTCGTTCAACGTCAAGGGCGGCCGCTGCGAAGCCTGTCAGGGCGACGGCGTCATCAAGATCGAGATGCACTTCCTGCCCGACCTCTACGTCACCTGCGACGTCTGCAAGGGCAAGCGCTACAACCGCGAGACGCTGGAAGTGCTGTTCAAGGGCAAATCGATCGCCGATGTGCTCGACATGACGGTCGAGGAGGCGCTCGATTTCTTCAAGGCGGTGCCGCGGGTGCGCGACGTGCTGGAGCTCTTGCACCGCGTCGGCCTCGACTATATCCACGTCGGCCAGCAGGCGACGACGTTGTCCGGCGGCGAAGCGCAGCGCGTCAAGCTGGCCAAGGAGCTGGCGAAGCGCGCCACCGGCCGCACGCTCTATATTCTCGACGAGCCGACCACCGGCCTGCATTTCCACGACGTCGCCAAGCTGCTCGACGTGCTGCACGAGCTGGTCGAGAGCGGCAACACCGTGGTGGTGATCGAGCACAATCTCGAAGTCATCAAGACCTCCGACTGGATCATCGACCTCGGCCCCGAAGGCGGTGACGCCGGCGGCGAAATCGTCGCCGCCGGAACGCCGGAAGCGATCGCCGCGGAGAAGCGCAGCTACACCGGCCAGTTCCTCAAGCCGGCGCTGGCGCGCGCTGTTGCGGCGAAGCGGAAGAAAAGGGTCGAGGCGGCGGAGTAAACGAGCGTCACGTTGCGTCCGAACCCATACGTCGGAAACTTCCTTGCGAAGGAGAGCGAGATGACTTTCGATATCGATAGTTTCGATGAAGAACAGAAAAGGTCTCTATCGAACATGGTTAGCGACTTTCACGGCCCGACATCAACAGGGTACGTCTTATCGGTCCTTGAGCGTGCTCTCGCCGAGCGCAGCCCGGATTGGGAACGAGACCCGCAGGCTTTTTCGCTGGACCTGCGAAAAGAACTGGAAGTGTGCATGGCGGCACTTAATTACTGCAAAATAGTTTCCTTGAACGACGCGTAGCTCGTGTAAGGCAAATTAGCAAGCGTAGCCCGGCTTGAACGTAGTGAAAGCCGGGATCGGCGTATCAGCTGAAAAATCGTCCCCTGGATTTCGCCGCATATCGCTTTGCTCGTGCGAACTACATCTGGTAACGTCCCCTATGGACATTCAACTTAACCCGATTGATTACGACGACCTTAAAAGGCGCATTTCGGAGGAAATCGAAAAGGTACTTCATGAGCTCGCAGCCGAGAAAGGTATGGGCTTCGACGAATTCCGAAAGTACTTCTTTGCAAAGCTACGACGTCAGTCTCGTTCAAAGGCCCAGCACAAGGCCCACGCTCGCAGGGCGAAATTAAAGCGGAATGCATCCTCGTCTCGTCACCACCGGGCTTGACCCGGTGGTCCATGCTGACGTGACAGCAGCATGGATTGCCGGATCAAGTCCGGCAATGACGGGGTCTAGCGGCTGTCTCGCAAATTAGAGCCGCACATCGGACCGGATCAGGAGCGATCCGTCACGCGGCCGAGACCGACCGGGCACCCCGTGTCGCGCCAGCTTCGCGGCGGCGGTGCACCGCGATCTCGCACAGGCGCCGCCAAACGTCGTCCAGCGCTTCGAGCCGCTGACAGGCGGTCCCGGCGACGTCGGCGATGGCGCGGCCTTCGTTGCTGCAGCCCTGCCCTTCCAGGCCGTAACCCATCAGACGCAAGGCGTGGACGGCGTCGCTCGCTTCTCGCAATGGCACTTCCATGTCGAGCGCGATTGACGATAGCTTTCCGGCCGCGGGCATTTTTGCGCTGGGCTTGGCTGCCGCAGGCTTGGCGGCACGCATACTTCGACTGGCACGCTTGCGGGGCATCCGGCGAACCTGATCGACCGTTGGCATATCGGAATTATCCGATAGGTCGGGTATCTCCGCTAGTCGGAAGTTCCCGACGGATTTCTAAATATCACTCAAGGACTTGGGGTGACCGGAAAAAAGGCAAAGAGCCGGACCAAACTGAGTGTGCGCGACCTGGCGAAGCTCGCCCATGTCGCGACCGGCACGATCGTGCGCCTCGAAGCCGGCGAAACGCTGCAGCCCCGCACCATCGAAGCCATCCAGCACGCGCTCGAAAAAGCCGGCGTCGAGTTCACCAATGGCGACAGGCCCGGCGTGCGGCTGAAGAAGCAGCAAGCGTAGCCCGGCTTGAACGCAGTGAAAGCCGGGGTCGGCACCGAGCCGAAAAGATATCGCCGGGTAGGCGGGGATAAAGCAAAATTTTGGTGGAATTCGAGGTGATCGGAAAGGCGACGACGAAGCCTCACGCCGCCCGCTTCCCCTTCTCCGCGATCCCGACCAGCGCCCTTAAAATGCCGGCGGCGCCTTTGAGACGCGCTTGCGGCGTTTCCCATTCGTCGAAGAATACGACCTTCATGTCCGGGCGGACGCGGGCGCCGGCGGGGTGCTTGGCGATGTAGGCGATCAGGCCGTCGGGGTTGGCGAAGACGTTGTCGCGCAACGCCAGCACGGCGCCTTTGGGGCCGACCTCGATGCGCTCGACATTGGCGCGCCGGCACAGCGTCTTGATCGCGACGACTTGCAGCAGATACTCGACTTCCTCGGGCAGCGGGCCGAAGCGGTCGCCGAGTTCGGCGGCGAACGCCTCGATGGCGCGCTCGTCCTCGATCTCGGCGAGCCGGCGGTAGAGCGATAGCCGCACCGGCAGGTCGGTGACGTAATCCTCCGGGATCAGCACCGGCGTGCCGATGGTGATCTGCGGCGACCATTTGTCGGCGACCGGCGCGCTGATGCCGGCTTTGAGCGACAGCACCGCCTCTTCGAGCATCTGTTGATAAAGCTCGTAGCCGACTTCCTTGATGTGGCCGGACTGCTCCTCGCCGAGGAGATTGCCGGCGCCGCGGATGTCGAGATCGTGAGAGGCGAGCTGAAAACCGGCGCCGAGCGTGTCGAGCGATTGCAGCACCTTCAGGCGGCGCTCGGCGTGCGGGGTGATCTTGCGGTTCGCCGGCAGGGTCAGCAGCGCGTAGGCGCGCAGCTTGGAGCGGCCGACGCGGCCGCGCAGCTGATAGATCTGCGCCAAGCCGAACATGTCAGCGCGGTGCACGATCAAGGTGTTGGCAGCCGGAATGTCGAGGCCGGATTCGACGATTGCCGTGGAGAGAAGCACGTCGAACTTGCCGTCGTAGTACGCCGACATGACGTCTTCGAGCGCGCGCGCCGGCATCTGCCCGTGGGCGACGGCGACGCGCACCTCCGACACGCTGGCGTCGAGAAACGCCTTGGTCTCGGCAAGGTCCTCGATGCGCGGGCAGACGTAAAACGCCTGGCCGCCGCGGTAGCGCTCGCGCAGCAGCGTCTCGCGCACCACCACCGGATCGAACGGCGCCACGAAGGTGCGCACCGCGAGCCGGTCAACCGGCGGCGTGGCGATGATCGACATATCGCGCACGCCGGACAGCGCGAACTGCAAGGTGCGCGGGATCGGCGTCGCGGTCAGCGTGAGCACGTGCACCTCGGCGCGCAGCTTTTTCAGCTTCTCCTTGTGCGCCACGCCGAAATGCTGCTCCTCGTCGACGACGATCAGGCCGAGATCCTTGAACGCGATAGTCTTGCCGAGCAGCGCATGGGTGCCGATGACGATGTCGAGGGTGCCGTCGGCGAGGCCCTTTTTGGTCTTGGCCAGATCGGCCGGCGAAACCAGGCGCGAGGCCTGCGCGATTTGCAGCGGGTAGCCGCGCAGCCGGTCCGAAAAGGTCTTGAAATGCTGGCGCGACAACAGCGTGGTCGGCACCACGACCGCGACCTGCTTGCCATTCATCGCCGTGATGAAGGCGGCGCGCAGCGCGATCTCGGTCTTGCCGAAGCCGACGTCGCCGCAGATCAGGCGGTCCATCGGCCGGCCGGCCGACAAATCGTTGAGCACGGCGGCGATGGCGGCGTCCTGATCGTCGGTCTCCTCGTAGGGGAAGCCGGCGGAGAACTCGTCGTAGAGGCCGGCGTCGACGGCAAGCCGCGGCGCTTCGCGCAATTGCCGCTCGGCGGCGACTTTTATCAGCTCGCCTGCGATCTCGCGGATGCGGTTCTTCATGCGCGCCTTGCGCGCCTGCCAGGCCGCGCCGCCGAGCCGGTCGAGCTCGACGTTGGTTCCTTCGGAACCATAGCGCGAGAGCAGCTCGATGTTCTCGACCGGCAGGTAGAGCTTGTCGCCGGCCTGATAGTGGATCTCGAGACAATCGTGCGGCGCGCCGGCAGCCTCGATGGTGCGCAGGCCGGAGAAGCGGCCGATGCCGTGATCGACGTGGACAACGAGATCGCCGGCGGCGAGACCCGTCACCTCGGCGATGAAATTTTCCGCGCGTTTTGACTGGCGACGCGGGCGAACGAGGCGCTCGCCCAAAATGTCCTGCTCGCTGATCACCGCCACGTCGGCGGTTTCGAAACCGGACTCGATGCCGAGCACGGCGAGCGCAACTTGCGGCCGCGGCAGCGCCAAAGCATGCGGCCACGACGCGACCGGCGCGAGGTTGTGCAGACCGTGCTCGGACAAAACGTGCGCCATGCGTTCGCGCGAGCCCTCGCTCCACAGCGCGATCGCGGCGCGCTTGCCGGCGGCTTGCAGCGCCTGCACGTGCCTGGTCACGGCTTCGAAGACGTTGCTGCCGGGCTCGCTGCGTTCGGCGGCAAAGTTGTGTCCGGCATGCGCCGCGATATCGATGGCGTCGGCGGCGCCGTCCTGTGGGAGGAAGGACGACAGCCGCGCCAGCGCCGCGCCGTCAAGCCGCGCCCGCCACTCGGCTTCGGCGAGATAGAGCCGGTCCGGCGGCAACGGTTTGTATGGGATGCCGCCATCGTCGCGATCGAGCGCTGCGCGCCGCGCTTCAAAATAGTCCGCGATTTGCGAAAGCCGCTCGTGCGCGGCTTCTTCGGTCAAGGGTTCGAGGATGATGGGAGTGGCTGCCTTTGCTTCACCTCCCCCTGGAGGGGGGAGATCGGCCGGCGCCAGCCGGCCGGGTGGGGGTGACGGCGACGCAGCAGACGCGGCGCTGCCGCCACCCCACCCCGGACCGCCTGCGGCGGTCCGACCCTCCCCCTGCAGGGCAGGGTAAGAAAGATAATCGAACAGCGTCTCCATCTGTTTGTGAAACAGCGGCAGCCAGTGCTCCATGCCGGCATGGCGGCGGCCTTCGCTGACCGCCTCATAGAGTACGTCGTCCGGTCCGGCGGCGCCGAATGCCGCGACATAGCCGGTGCGGAACAGGCGGATCGTCTCGGTGGTGAGCTGAAACTCGGCGACCGACACGAGGTCGAGCGCGCGTCGCTCGGCATTGGTGCGCTGGGTCTCCGGATCGAAGCTGCGGATTGATTCCAAGGTGTCGCCGAAGAAGTCGAGCCGCACCGGCGCATCCATGCCGGGCGGAAACAGGTCCAAAATGCCGCCGCGCACCGCATAATCGCCGGGCTCGCGCACCGTGGAGGCGCGATTAAAACCGTTGAGATCGAGCCATTGGGCGATGCCGGCCATCGGCAGCACGTTGCCGGGCGCGGCGGCGAGCGATTGCCGCGCCACGATCTCGCGCGCCGGCACGCGCTGCAGGATGGCATTGACGGTGGTGAGCAGGACCGCGGGCCGCTCGCGGCCCTTTACGCGCGCAAGGCGTGCGAGGGTGATCATGCGCTGCGCCGCCAAGCCGGCATGGGGCGATACCCGGTCGTAGGGCAGGCAGTCCCAGGCCGGAAATTCCAGCACCTCGATATCGGGTGCGAAGAACCCCAGCGCGCCGGCAAGCGTCGCCATGCGCGGCCCGTCCCGGCAGATCACGGCGGCGCTGATGGCAGGTGCTTTCCCGTTCGCTGCCACCGCGCGGGCGAGATCGGCAATGACCAAGCCTTCGGCACCGTCGGCAATGCCGGCCAAGAGCAGCGGCTTGCCCGCCGCCAAACGTTCGGCCGGCGAGCGGCCTTTGATCGACGCCGTGCTCACCGCGTCGCCTCGGCTCGCTGATGGAACGTGATCAATTGGCGCAGCACGGCGCTGTCGTGGCTTTGCGGCACGGCCTGCGCGCCGCTGACCCAGGCGTATAGCTCGGCGTTCGGCACCTCGATGAGCCGCTCGAAATCGTCGAGGTCCGGCGCATCGAGTGCCGCGATATGCGCATCGGCAAAGCGGCCGACGATCAAATCCATTTCGCGCACGCCGCGGCGCCAAGCGCGGAACAGAAGCCTGCGCCGCCGTTCGTCCAATCCATCGCTCGATCGTTCGGTCATCGCCGCTTGTCTTCTTCGTCGCGTCGCAAACGCCAAAAGCCCGGACGCGGCCGGGCCAGCGGTATATAGAGGGCGAGGCGCGCAATGTCAGCCGTGACTATGCCGTTTGTTCGTCATTCCGGGGCGCGCCGAAGGCGCGAACCCGGAATCCATGACCACAGGCGCCGGGCTTATGGATTCCGGGTTCGCCACTTCGCGGCGCCCCGGAATGACTCGTAGGGGATCGATGCGCCCGCCGGCTCTCAATCCGCTATTCGCGCCAATCTCGACGCTGCCCGGCGTCGGGCCGCGGCTGGAAAAGCTGTTCGGCCGGCTCGTCGGCCGCGATGACGAGCGGCCGCGGCTGATTGATCTCCTCGTCCATTTGCCGACCGGATTCGTCGATCGGCGCAGCCGGCCGAGGCTGAGCGAGGTCAAGCCCGATACCGTCGTCACGGTCGCGGTGCGGGTCGACGGCCATCGCCCGCCGCCGCCGCATCGGCCGCGCGCGCCCTACAACATCGACACCAGCGACCCCGGCAACGGCATGCAAACGCTGACCCTCACCTATTTCAACGCGCGCCGCGACTATCTGGAAAAGCTCCTTCCCGAAGGCGAAGTGCGCTACGTGTCGGGCACCGCCACGCTCTATGACGGCCACCTGCAGATGGTGCATCCCGACCGCGTGGTCGATGAGGCCGGCTTGGCCGCGCTGCCGCTAATCGATCCGGTCTATCCGCTCACCGAGGGTTTGCATCCCAATCAGCTGCGCAAGGCAATGGCGCTCGCGCTCGAGCGCGTGCCCAAGAATCTGCCGGAATGGCAGGACGCGACTTGGCTTAAGCGCAACGGTTTTGCCGGTTTCGCCGAGGCGCTAGAGCGAATCCATCGGCCGCAAGAATCGGCAGACATCACGCCGGACAGCGCGCCGTGGTCGCGGCTTGCTTACGACGAATTGCTCGCAGGTCAGCTCGCGCTGGCGCTGTTGCGCGCGCAACAGCGCAGCCGGGGCGGCCGTGGCAACAAAGCGGCGGGGCGCTTGCGCGCGCGCCTCGCCGCCGCCCTGCCCTACGCGCTGACGCCCTCGCAGCAGCACGCCGTCGCCGACATCGTCGCCGATCTGGCGCGGCCGCAACGCATGCTGCGGCTCCTGCAAGGCGACGTCGGCTCCGGCAAGACCGTGGTGGCGCTGCTCGCCGCCGCGCACGTCATCGAGGCCGGCCGGCAAGCGGCCTTGATGGCGCCGACCGAAATTTTGTCGCGCCAGCATCTTTCGACCATCGCGCCGCTCGCCGCAGCGGCCGGCATCCGCGTCTCCGTCCTGACCGGCCACGAGCGCGGCCGCGAGCGCGCCGACATTTTGACGGCGCTCGCCGCGGGAGAGATCGATCTCTTGGTCGGCACTCATGCGCTGTTCCAGGACGAGGTCGCGTTCCGCGATCTGGCGCTCGCCATCGTCGACGAGCAGCACCGCTTCGGCGTGCACCAGCGGCTCGCGTTCGCCCGCAAGGGCGAGGCGGTCGATCTTCTGGTGCTGACCGCAACGCCGATCCCGCGCACCTTGGTGCTCACCTATTTCGGCGACATGGACGTTTCGGCGTTGCGTGAAAAGCCGGCCGGCCGGCAAAAGGTCGACACCCGCACCATTCCGCTCGATCGTCTTTCCGAGGTGATCGCCGCGGTGGCGCGCGCGCTCAAAGAGGATCGCCGCGTCTATTGGGTGTGCCCGCTGGTCGAAGAATCCGAAAGCGTCGATCTCGCCGCCGCCGAGGAACGCTACGCCGAGCTCAAGCGCCGCTTCGGCGCGGCCGTCGATCTCGTGCACGGCCGCATGCGCGGCCCCGACAAGGACCGCGCCATGGCGCGCTTTGCCGCCGGCGACACGCGCTTGCTTGTGGCGACCACGGTCATCGAAGTCGGCGTCGACGTGCCGGAGGCGAGCGTCATGGTGATCGAGCACGCCGAGCGTTTCGGCCTTGTCCAACTGCACCAGCTGCGCGGCCGCATCGGCCGCGGCGCCGAGCGTTCGACGTGCCTCTTGTTGTACAAAGGACCGCTCGGCGATACCGCCAAGGCGCGCCTTGCCATCATGCGCGAGACCGACGACGGCTTCCGCATCGCGGAGGAGGATCTCAGACTGCGCGGCGAAGGCGACGTGCTCGGCACGCGGCAGAGCGGCGAGCCGGGCTTTCGCGTCGCCCGCATCGAGCGGCACGGCAAACTTCTCACCGCCGCGCGCGACGACGCCGCACTGGTGCTGTCGCGCGATCCGAAGCTCACGTCGCCGCGCGGCGAGGCGCTGCGCCATCTGCTCTATCTGTTCGCCCGCGACGAGGCGATCCGGCTGTTGGCGGCGGGGTAGCAAGCGCCGTGCGCTCAGTCGGAAAAGATCTCGTCAATATCCCTTCGACTATCCAAGATACGGACTATTTCGGGAACGTCGTTCGCAACTCGGTAGAAGACGACGTGTGGGGTTGCGGCAAGTGATCGAATTCCGGGCCGCAGCTCATCGCGTTTTCGGCCGGCGAATGGATGATCTTCCAAGGTGGCAATGACGTCGCTAATCTGTCGAACGATCTTCAGTGCTGTATTCCTTCCGGCGACGCGCTCGTAGTAAATCCAGATTTCGTCCAAGTCGGGGAGCGCTTCTGGCGACCAGATAGACGCGCCCCTGCCGCCAGCCACAGCTATTTGCTCTTCCGACGGATAAATTCCTCGATATCGAGCGTACTGCCTCGCTCCGCATCGAGGGAGCGAACGCCTTTATCGAGCTCCTCGCGCAGCCTGCGAAGCTTTTCGACGTGGGACAGCAATTGTCGGCCGATCTCCTCCTGGTCGGCGTCCGGCAATGCCGTCACTTCTGCAATTGCCCTGTCAAGTGTTTTGATCATTTCTAGTCGCTTCGGTCGCCTTCTCTCGTTGCCTTCGGCGTTCGTCGTATTGAGCTGACCATTCAAGTTGACGAGCGCCACGTTGTCTTTCTTCGTCTGCCATGAATGTGCGGAACATCCGAACGATATCGCCGCCGTGTGTTTCGAAGAATAACTGCGCGATTTCATCACGATTGAGTTCGACATGCATAAGATATCTGCCCCCTAAGCGGAGTTCCGTACTGGTCGATATACGAACAGTCGAACGACGGCTTTTTGGGTACTGAACCGCCAAATATGTCTTTCCGCGAGTGTAACGATCGAAGGTCTCCGTCTCCGCCTCAGCTAGGGCGGAGTTCATGATTTCTTTTTCCCCCTGATCCCGCCCCCAGCCTCTAACGGCAATCCGCATGTCGTCCTCTCGCTATATTCATTTTCAGTCAGATGCCCTATTCACAGCAAAACACCTTGTCAATATCGTTTTGATATTCTATTGTTCTCTGTTTGTACCCAGCCCCAGCCCCAGCACCCGCGGCAGCCACAATGACGGCTGCGGCCAATACGTCACCGGCATCAGTACGGCGAACATCACGGCGTAAAACGGCCAGATGCGGCGCAGCACCTGCTCGATCGTCACTTCGGGCCGGCCGCGCAGCCGACAAATAGAATGGCGCCGGCCGGCGGACGGCACGGTCCGCTGCCGGGATCGAGCGGCATCATCATGCCGAAAGGCACCGGGTCGACGCCGAGCTCGAGCACGACCGCAACGCGCCCAGCCTTGCAGCCCCTTCAGGGCGGCCATGCTCTTAATCGGATGTTTGGATCGCGGCGGCCAGAACGAGCAGCGCAACCGCTCCGACGACGCACATTTTGCGCTTGACGCAACTTCACGTTTTATGCAACTTTACATTTAGTATTGTGCAAGCCTCGCGAGTCAGTCATGCGGACAGCGGATTTTGATTTCGATATCAGCTCGAGCACCGAACCAAGCGACCCCATCGAGCTACGCGGCAAGCGTCGCGACAGCGGCAGGATGATCGTGCTCAACCGTTCCGCCGCGACGATCGAACACGCGACGTTTTCGAAAATCTACGACCACCTTGGTGCCGGCGATCTGCTGGTGCTCAACGACAGCTACATGCTGGCCCATTGCCTGTCGTTCAAGTGCGGCCACGAACCGCTCCAGACGACCGTTCGCATTCACGGTCAGGACCCCGACGGCACGATGATCGTGAAAATCCTGCCCGCACCGCACGCCCGGCTCGGCATCACGCTGACGTCGGCGGACGACGGGCAACTCACCTGCACCTTGCTGGCGCCATACCCCGCCGACGAATTCGGCAAGGCGAAGTTCGAGCCCGCCGAACTCTGGAAGGCGAAGTTCGAGCCCGCCGAACGGCTGGTGCAGGCCCTCGACCGATACGGCTGGCGCTCCGAAAAGACGTATCGGCTCATGCTGACCAGGCCCGAGGCCTACCGCTCGATCTACGCCAAGGCGCCGGGCTCGTTTGAGATTCCTTCGGCGGGTCTCCACTTTTCCACCGCGCTCTTGAACCGTATCGCCGCAAAAGGAGTGGAGATCGCCTATCTGACGCTGCACGTGGGACCGACCGAGCTCTACTCGGTTCGTCATATCGAGGAGGCCGAGGTCGAGAATCACAAGGTGAGTCAGGAGTTTTTCGAAGTCAGTGCCGCGGCTGCCGCCCAAATCAACCGCGCCATGGCCGAGCGGCGCCGTATCATTGCGGTCGGCACGACGGTCATGCGCACGCTCGAAACGCTCGCGGTCGACAACGAGCCTGCCGCCCCGGTTCGCGGCCAGTCAGGATGGACCGGCCTATACATCTACCCTGGATTTCAGTTCAAGATCGTCAATGCATTGCTGACAAACCTGCACCAGCCGCGGTCCAGCCACATCGTGCTCACCGCGGCTTTCGCGGGCAAGGATTTGGTCATGCGCAGCTACGCCGAAATCATCGCGATGGGTGGATACGAGTTTGACCAATTTGGCGACAGCATGCTGATCGTGTAGCGAGCGTAGCGCGCGGGAGCGCAGCATCATGCGATTGCAGGCTCGCCCGGCGAGCCCGCAAATCGACATGATGCTCGACGACAAGACCGTGCACCTGAAGGCCGGCGACGTGGTGGTACAGCAGGCGACCAATCACGCCTGGATCAATCACGGCAAGGAGCCGTGCCGGATCATCTTCGTGCTGATGGATTCGAAAGAGCCATAAACGCAAAGCGTGGGCAAAATCGTCTGATGCGTCGTGAGCCGCGGACACGGCGCGCGCGATTTTGCCCAGGCCGAGATGGTCGAGCGCGTTTGCTGCGGGCGGTCGTTGCAAACGGCTGGGCCGACCGCCGCCGGCCCTTTGGCGGCGCGAATCGGCTATGGTTCGGTGATGCCGAATAACCCGCCGCGCAAGATCGCATTCGTCACCGTGGCGACCGATCACGGCACGCTGATCGTCAACCGTTTCGATCAGCACATCGTCGATCAGGCCACCGCATACGGGCTAGGCTATCAGCTGCTCGAAGCCAGCTGCTATGATCCCAGCGAGGTGGATCTGACCCTGAGGCTCCTCGACCTGCGACGGCAGCACTACGGCGACAGCGCGGTCGCGGTCGATTGCGGCGCCAATATCGGCGTCTTCACCGTTGAATGGGCCAAGCACATGAGCGGCTGGGGCGCGGTCCTGGCCTTCGAGGCGCAAGAGCGGCTCTACTACGCGCTCGCCGGCAACATTGCCATCAACAATTGCTTCAATGCCCGCGCCGTCCAAGCTGTGGTGGCAAGTCAGCTCGGCACGATGAAGATACCGACGCCCAATTATTTCGCACCGGGAAGCTTCGGCAGCCTGGAACTGAAACAACGCCCCGGCACGGAGTTCATCGGCCAGTTCATCGACTATTCCGAAGACAAGATGGTTGCCGTTCCAACCACGACGCTTGATTCATACAACTTTCCGCGCGTCGATCTGATCAAAATCGACGTCGAGGGCATGGAGCTCGATGTATTGGCAGGCGCCGGCGACTGCGTCGCCAGCAGGCACCCGATTCTGTTTATCGAGGCGTTCAAAGTCGACAGGGACGCGCTGCGCGCCTGGCTCGAACGCTTCGATTATGCGATGTTCGAAGTCGGCATGAACCTTCTGGCGCTGCACCGCGCCGATAAATGCTTGCCGTATGTCAAAGCCTAGACTAGGAACAAGCTCAGCCCAACAACGTGTCTGTTGAGTATCGTCGAAGGCGAACGGTCTGACTGAATTGCCAAGATGAGCCACCCAGATGACGGTTCGTGTTGCGCCTGCAGAGATCGTGGGTTTCTGGCGTGAGACCGGACCTGAGAAATGGTTCGCGCAGGACCAAAGCCTCGACCAAGTTATCCGATCGACGTTTCTCCCGACCTACGAGGCAGCCGCAAATGGCGAGCTTGCGGCCTGGGAAGAAAGCGTCGAGGGCGCGCTCGCACTGGTCCTTCTGCTCGATCAGTTTCCGCGCAACATGTTTCGTGGCAACGCGCGCGCCTTCGCGACCGATGCGCTGGCGCGCGCTGTCGCCGATCGGGCGCTGGCGCGCGGCTTTGATCAAGCGACAGACCTGGCGATGCGGCCGTTTTTCTATCTGCCCTTCATGCATTCGGAAGCGCTGATCGACCAGGACCGTTCCGTGCGGTTATATGTAGCGCTCGGCGATGCCGAGCAATTACGCTACGCGACCGAGCATCGGGCCGTCGTGCAAAGATTCGGGCGGTTTCCCCGCCGAAACCGTGCGCTCGGCCGCGATACGACGCCCGCCGAGCAGGCGTTTATGCAAGCAGATGGCCTCAGCGGCGCAAACGAGCAATCATAACCGTTGAATGCTTGCGCGATCTCCTCACGGCGGGCTTTTACTTCGCCGGCGTCGGCGCCTGCTGCGGCACGGGCGCGGCGTGGCGGGCGGCTTGCGCGGCGCGTGCGGTTTCGGCGAGGCCGGCGAGCTTGCCGTGCGCATTGCCGCCGCCGGGCTGAATGATGCCGGCCGACATCAGAAGCTGCATGGCCTCTTCGACCGTGATGTCGAGATCGACGACGTCGCGGCGCGGCACGTAGAAGAAGAAGCCGGTGGTCGGGTTCGGCGTGCACGGCATGAAGGCCGAGACGTGCTCGGTCGCCGGCAGGCGGGAGGAAATCTCCTCGCTCGGCGATTGCGTCAGGAACACCAGCGACCACATGCCCGGCGCCGGAAACTCGACCAGGCCCACCCTGCGGAAGCTCGAGCCGGAGCCGGAAAACAGCGTCTGAAAGATCTGCTTGGCGGTGCGGTAGATTGGGCGCACGATCGGCGTGCGGCTGAGCAGGTTCTCACCGAGGCCGATCAGCTTGGAGCCGACCAGGTTGGCAGTCAGAAAGCCGAGCAGAGTGAGCGCCACGAAGGCGATGACGAGGCCGAAGCCCGGGATGTCGATCGGCAAATAGGTCTCCGGCCGATAGGCCTGCGGGATGAACGGCCGTACCCAGTTGTCGACCCAGGTGACGAACCACCAGACGAGCCACACCGTCACCAATACCGGTCCGGCGACGATCAGCCCGGTGAGGAAGTAATTGCGGATGCGGCCGACGGGGCCGGACGAGGCCCGCGGCGGCGCGCCGGTGGGCTCTTCGTTGCTGCTGTTCGCGTTCGTCATTTCAAAGCATGCCGCTCGTGCACGCTACATTATATAGGGAGTCGGCTCACCGCGCAGCCATAGCTCATCGCACAGCCGTAGCCCGGATGAGCGTAGCGATATCCGGGATCAGTCTTGCCGCGCGCTTTCCCGCATATCGCTTCGCTCATGCGGGCTAAGTTTTGTCTGTTTTATTCCACCGTCACCGACTTGGCCAAGTTGCGCGGCTGATCGACGTCGGTGCCGAGGATCACTGCCGTGTGATAGGCGATCAACTGCACCGGCACGGCATAGACCAGCGGCGCCACCGTCGCCAGCGTGGCGGGCAGCGTCAGCGTCGTCACCGCATGGGCGGCGGCGACGGCTTCGGCGCCCTTCTTGTCGGTCAACAGGATCAAACGACCGCCGCGCGCGGCGACCTCCTGCATATTCGAGGCGGTCTTTTCGAACACCTGATCGTGCGGCGCGATGACGATCACCGGCATCGTCTCGTCGATCAGTGCGATCGGACCGTGCTTGAGCTCGCCGGCGGCGTAGCCTTCGGCATGAATGTAGGAGATTTCCTTCAGCTTCAGCGCGCCTTCGAGCGCCAGCGGAAAGCTGGTGCCGCGGCCGAGATAGAGCACGTCCGGGCATTTCGACAGCGCACGCGCGAGCTGCTCGATCTCTCCCTCCAGCGCCAGCGCCTCGCTCATGTGACGCGGCACCTCGATCAGCGCGCGCACGAGCTTGGTTTCGTCGCTGTCGTTGAGCACGCCGCGGGCGCGTCCCGCAGCGATGGCGAGCGCGGCCAGCGCCGCCAACTGGCAGGTGAAGGCCTTGGTCGAGGCGACGCCGATTTCCGGGCCGGCGAGCGTCGGCATCACGACATCGCTCTCCCGCGCGATGGTCGAAGTCGGCACGTTGACGACCGAGAGCACGTGCTGCTTGTGCTCGCGGGCGTAGCGCAGCGACGCCAATGTGTCGGCCGTCTCGCCGGACTGCGACACGAAAATCGCCAGATTGCCGGCGGCGAGCGGCGCGCTGCGGTAACGGAATTCGGAAGCAATATCGACTTCGACCGGCACTCCCGCGAAGCGCTCGAACCAGTATTTGGCGACCATGCCGGCGTAATAGGCGGTGCCGCAGGCGGCGATCGAAATGCGGCCGAGCTTCTTGAAATCGAATGGCAGGGCGAACGGCAGCGCCACGCGCTCGGCCGCCATGTCGATGTAATGCGCCAAGGTGTGGCCGACGACTTCGGGCTGCTCGTAGATTTCCTTGGCCATGTAATGGCGATGGTTGCCCTTGTCGATCAGCATGACGTCGGCGCGCGATTTGATCACCTCGCGCTCGACCACGTTGCCTTTGGCGTCACGGATCTGCGCGCCCTTGCGGGTGACGATCACCCAATCGCCGTCTTCCAGATAGCTCACCGCGTCGGTGAACGGCGCCAGCGCGATTGCATCGGAGCCGACGAACATCGCATCGTCACCGAAGCCGACCGCGAGCGGCGAACCTCTGCGCGCGCCGATCAACAAATCGTCCTCGCCGGCAAACAGAAAGGCGAGCGCGAACGCGCCGCGCAGCCGCGGCAGCGCCTTTTTCACGGCCTCGATCGGCGCCAAGCCGCGCTTCATCTCCTCGGTGACGAGGTGGGCGACGACTTCGGTGTCGGTATCGGTCCGGAATTCGGCGCCGCCGGCTTCCAGCTCGCGGCGCAGCTCGGCGAAATTCTCGATGATGCCGTTGTGCACCACCGCGAGCTTGTCGGTGGCGTGCGGATGGGCGTTGTTCTCGGTCGGCCGGCCGTGGGTCGCCCAGCGGGTATGGCCGATGCCGATAGTGCCGGCGAGCGGTTCGCGCGACAGCCGGCTCTCGAGATTCTTCAGCTTGCCCTCGGCGCGCCGGCGCGTCAGCAGGCCGTTCTTTTCCAGCGTCGCCACGCCGGCGGAATCGTAGCCGCGGTACTCGAGGCGCTTGAGCGCCTCGATCAGTTGCGGCGCCGCCGGCTCGCGGCCAATGATCCCGATGATACCGCACATCGCTGCGCACGCCCTCCGCAACCGGCCTTCTTAAACCCGATTGCCTAAAGATCAATTGTTAAAGCGCGGCCGGCGAAGCAACGACAGTCCACTAACCTTGCGGTTTCTGACGGCCGTGTCGCCGCGTAAAGCGCCGCAACCGCTAATCGCCCGCGTGCGCCTTTTTCCTGCCGATCGATTTGAGCGCGCGCAAGCGGCTCGCCCAACCTTCCTTGACGGCCTGGCGGCTGCGCCCCAGCGCCAGCGCATCGGCCGGCACGTCGGCGGTGATCACCGAGCCCGACCCCACATAGGCGCCGGCGCCGATCGCGACCGGGGCGACCAAAGCCGAGTTCGAGCCGATGAAGGCGTGCTCACCGATTTCGGTGCGATGCTTGGCGAAGCCGTCGTAATTGCAGGTGATGGTGCCGGCTCCGATATTGGCGCCAGCGCCGACAGAAGCGTCGCCGATATAGGTCAAATGGTTGGCCTTGGCGCCGGCCTCGATTTTGGCTTCCTTGACCTCGACGAAATTGCCGATGCGGGCACCTTCGCCAAGTTGCGTGCCCGGGCGCAATCGCGCGAACGGGCCGACCGAAGCGCCGTTGCCGATGCTGGCGCCGGCAAGATGCGAGAAGGCGTGGATCACCGCGCCGTCGCCGACGCTGACATTGGCGCCGAACACCACGTAGGGCTCGACCACCACGTCCTTGCCGAACGTGGTGTCGGCCGACAGAAACACGGTTTCGGGCGCCACGAGCGTTACGCCGGCGTCGAGCGCGGCTTGGCGCAAGCGCTGCTGCGCGACCGCTTCGGCTTCGGCAAGTTCTTTTTTGCTGTTGATGCCGCGCACGTCATCCTCCTCGACTTCGACCGCGACCGCGGTTTTGTTCATGCCGCGCGCGATCTCGACCGCATCGGTCAGATAAAACTCGCCCTTGCGATTGCGGTTGCCGATCCGCTCCAGGATAGAGAGCGCGCTGTGGCCACCAAAGGCCATCACGCCGGCATTGCACAGGCCGATCGCCTTGTCGTTCGCCCCGGCGTCCGCCTCCTCGACGATCCGCAGCAGCTCACCGTTCCTGGTCACGAGCCGGCCGTAGCCCGACGGGGCGGCCGGCCGAAACCCCAGCACCGCGACGGCGGCGCCTGCGGAGAGCGGCGCACGCAAAAGGCGCAGCGTTTGCGGCCGGATCAGCGGCGTGTCGCCATAAACGACCAGGACGTCGTCGATCCCGCGCTTGATTGCCGCTTTCGCGGCCAGCACCGCATGCGCGGTTCCGCGCCGCTCGCGCTGCACGAAACAAGTGGCACCCGGCAGCACCCGCTCGGCCTCGGCCGCGACGTCATCCTGACCGGCGCCGATGACGATGGCCGTCGCGGACGGTTCGATCCCTGCGATGGCCGTGAGCACGTGGGCGAGCAGCGAGCGTCCGGCGACTTCATGCAGCACTTTTGGCCGGGCGGAGCGCATCCGCGTGCCCTCCCCGGCCGCAAGCACGATGGCAAGGCAGGTCCGAGCCGCCATTGGCAAAAACCTCCGCGGCGCTCTCATAGCCGAGCCGGCATGACGCCGAAAGCCGTACATTTCCCGATGGCAAATGGCGCAACTGGAACGTAGAGGCGGCGGCCCTGCCGCGCCCCCGAATGGCGCAAATCTGCTAGCTTTTCATAATGATTCGGCCAGGGATTTTGGAACTGGGTACGGAGCGAGACGGCGGTATGGCCGTGAGCAAACCGGTCGCCAAGCCGGTGCCGCCACCAAAGCGGCCGGCCAAAGCGACGTTCACCATGCGGCATTTGTGGCGCATGACGGTGTGGGGCGGGGCCGCCGCGGGCGCGCTGTTCGTCGCCGTGCTGGCGTCGCGTAGCGACATCGGCGGTGAGCGCATCGCGAGCCTGTTCTCCGACCGCGGCGACCGCACCAAGGTTACCGCCGAGCCGTTCGTGACCCAGGCCGAGGAGCGCCGGCTTACCGAAGCGGTACGCGGCTTGGCCGCGGAAAATGACGCGCTGAAATCGCGCCTCGCCGCAGTCGAGCACAACATGGACGACATCACCGGCTCGGTGACGCGGCAGATCGAAGCCATCAAGAAGACGGACGCGAGCCCGGCGCCCGATCGTTCGCCGCCGGCCGCGGCTGCGCCAGCACCGCCTGCCGTGATCGCCCCGCCCCCCGTGGTATCGCCTCCAGGTCCGGCTCCAGGGCCAGCGGCAGCGCAAGCGTCCAATGCCGTGATTGCTATCCCGCCTGCGGCTCCAAGTCCGGCTCAGGGGGCGGGGGCGGCGGCAGCGCCAGTGTCCAATGCGGCAACTGCCGCCCTGCCGGCGGCATTGGCGCCGCTACCGTCGCCGGCACTGGCGCCCGTGCACGCTCAGGTAGCCGCCGCAGAACCATTGCCGCCGCGCATCGCCGTTCCCGCAGCAGCGCCGCTGCATGCCGCGTCGCCAGCGGTTACATTGAAATATGGCGTCGACATCGGCAACGCGGTCTCCATCGCGGTGCTGCGGGCGCGCTGGCTCGGCATCCACTCGGCGCACGGCAAGCTCTTCGAAGGATTGATTCCGGTGGTGATGCTGCGCGGGGTACCGCACACTGGCCGCATCGAATTGCGGCTGGTGGTCGGCCCGCTCGTCAGTGCCGAAGCGGCGGCCAAGCTGTGCGTCGCGCTCGCGCCGTATCGGCTGTCCTGCCAGCCGACGTTGTTCAGCGGCCAACACATCGCGCTGCAATAGAGCGCCCCCGTCGCCGCTTTGCGAAATTCGTTTGCGCGAAAGGCCCGCATCGTGCATGGCAGGCGCAAACGCCATGTCGGACGCCGCAAACACCCCGCGCCGGCCGTTGTTCCTGCCGACCGCTCGGCAAACCAACTGCCTCGTTGCCATCGGCTTTTTGGCCGTGGGCGAGGCGCTTTATCTGCGCTTCATGGCGATCGAGAATACCAATATGGCGCTCGCCTGCCGGGGTGGGCTTTCCACCTGGCTGTGCAGCACCTTTCGGGTGACGGTTCCGCTGTTCCAGTACGAGGTGTTCGGCGCTGTGGCGCTTGCCGTTGCGCTCATCAACCTGATGCGGCCCTCGATCGTGCTGGTAGGACTAGCCCTGGCGGCGGCGGGCTTCGGCCTCGTCCTGCACAATGTCGATCTCGCCGGGCTTGCCGTCGGCGCGGTTATTCTCAGCTTGGCGCGCCCCGCGCCCGGGCCAGAATGAATGCAAGGCCGAGCAACGCCGCACAGAACCCGACGGCTTGCCAGTTGGCGAAGCTTTCGTTGAAGACGATGTAGACCGCCGAGGCGGCAAGAACGAATGCCGCAATGCGCTCGGCCATGGCTGGCGGACCCGGCCGGCGCTCTGTTGACACCCACAGCACCAGATAGGGCAGCACGGCAGCGCCGAGCGCCGCAAACGGAATATCGCGGTAGCGCGGATCGAACACCAGGCCCAAGGCCGTCTGTATCGCCAAGACAACGAGCAGCAGCAGGCTTCCACCAAGCGCCCAGGCCAGGGCGTCGCGTTGTGCGCCGGCGCCGCCGAGCAGCGCCGAAAATGGCGGCGGCGGCCGGCGCACGGCGCAGGCCATGGCGCAGACGACCGGCGCGGCTACGGCGATTGCCGCCAGCGCCAGCGAGCGCAACCAGCCGCCGGCACTGAAGCTCTCCGGCGCGACCTGCGCGACCGTCCAGCCGAACAGCACCGCCGGGAGGTAAGTCAGCGCGACCACCCGCCACCAGAACAAAGGCGGCGCCGGCTTGGCTCGCCCCGCTGCAAACGCACCCGCAAAGGCCGCGGCGGCAAGCGCAATTCCCGCCAAAGCTTGCAATGGCCAGTCGGGATGATCGGATATGGCGCCGCCGCTGAAGCTGAATTTCGGCGCGCCTTTTGCCCGGTCGAAAATGCCCCATTGGCCGCCGACGGTGCCTTCGAGCCAGCGCTTCCAGGGCTGATCGAAGGCCTCGATCACATTGACCCGGACGTGGTCGCGCTTGGCGAAAGCCAGCGTCTCCAGAATGGCGCGGGCCTGGTCCGACGGCGATGGCCGCGCGCCTTCGCGCATGCGGCCACCGCTCGGCCAGCCGAGTTCGCCGATCATGATCTCCTTGCCGGGAAAGGCGGCGGCGACGCGGTTGCGGATCGCTGCGACATGACCGGCCGCGTGCGCGGCCGGGATCGGGAAATCCTCCCAATAGGGCAACATGTGAATGGTAATGAAGTCCACCGCATTCGCCACTTCGCGATAGCGCAGCCAAAATTCCCAAACGTCGGCGTAAGTGACCGGCTCCGGCACCTGCGTCTTGACCTCGCGGATCGTGGCAATCAGCTCCGAGACCGGCATTTCGCCGCGCAGCAAGACCTCGTTGCCGACGATCACGGCGCTGATCACGTCGGCATATTGCTTGGCGAGCGCGATGGTGGTGGCGACCTGCCGGCGATTCTTTTCCGCATTGCTGGAGAGCCACAATCCGTCCAAAACCTTCAGACCGTGGCGGCGGGCGCTCGCGAGTACCTCGGCGGCGCCATCGTCGACCGAATAAATGCGCACGCAGTCGCTGTATTTGGCGATCAGCGTCAAATCCTGATCGATCTGCGCGGCGGAGACGCGAGTGCCATCGACCAGCGGATCCTGGCTGCCGCGATATGGCGCGTAGGAAACGCAATAAAGCTTCGCGCCCGGATCAAGCGGCGATGGCGGCAGCGCGACCGGACGGCCGAGCCACCACCAGGTCGCGCCGATCGCGAGCGCGGTCAGCACAAACAGCGAAAGCGCCTGGCCGACGCGATGTCCGTTGGCGGGTGGAAAAAACACCGCCTGCCATTAACCTTGACCGCGCGTCGTGCCAAGCCGTTGCGCGGTTCCGGACGTCCGCGCCGCGATGCGCGCTGGACAAATCGCCGGACTTGCGATGTGGTCCCATCGGCGGCGGCCGCAAAAACCGGCCGCCATGCCGGCTCGATCGCTGCTTAAGGGGGCCGCCGCCCTTTGAGGGCCTCGCAACCGTCACACGTCGCAAAGCATCTAAGGCATCTAAAGTCGAAAACATGTTCCTTCGCGTTCTCCGCATCACGGTCGGGCTGGGTGCCGCAATCTCCATCGCGGCTGCCCTCCCGGCGCCAAACGGCACGGCTTTCGCCCAAAGCGGCGGCCCACCCAAGGCGGCGGAAAAGCCGCCGGTCCCCGGTCCGGCGCCGGCGCAGAAAACCGAGGAATACGCCGACATCCAACACGCCATGACCGGTCCGGCCGGCAACCCCGAATGTGCCTGGCTTGGCCGACGCGTGATCAGCCTGTTGTGGCGCGACGACATCGAGACGGCGTTTCGCCATCTCGATCTCTACGACCGGTTCGGCTGCCCGGCCGACCACATTCCGGCGACATTTCGCTGCCTGATCCTGCAGACCAACACCATCGATCCGAAGGCTCCCGACAGCCTCAACAACCGGGTCGCGGCCTGCTGGATCAATCCAAGTGAGCCCGCGCCTCCCCCGCCTGCAGCGGCCGTGGCGGCACCGAGCGCGGCCAGCAAACACTAGGCGCGAAGCTTTTCTCGAACGCCGCCGCGGCATCGGCCAAGTGCGTCAGAATCCAAGTGCGCCAAAATTCTGTCCGTTGTCTTGAATTTGCCACGCACGCGCGCTACCTGATCGGTCGCCGCTCGCAAGGTGGCCTTACCCTCCTTACGACCATCGTCGAACCTTTTGGGGACAGGTTCGGGCCCGTGCCCTTAAATCCCCGCGTGGTTGAGAATCAATGCGCACCGTCGCTGCCGTGCTCGCGCTCGTTGTGTGCGTGCATGCCGGGCTATGGTTCCTGTTGCGCACCCAAGCCGCCGCGCCGGAATTCAACGGTCAACTCGCGAGTCTTTCTTACGCGCCGTTCGCCAGTTCGGATGATCCCGATCGCGGCGCGCGGCCGACACCTGAACAAATCCGAGCCGATCTGAAGGCTATTGCGCCCTATACGCGCGCGATCCGGCTCTATTCGTCGACCGGGGGCGCGGAGCTCGTGCCGCCGATCGCCGCCGAGTTCGGCCTTAAGGTCACGGTCGGCGCCTGGATCAGCAAGGACAAGGAGCGCAACGCGCGCGAAATCGCCGCCGCGATCGATCTTGCCCGCCACAACAGCAATGTCGATGCCATCGTGGTCGGCAACGAAACGATCCTTCGCGATGAGATGTCGCTGCCCGGCCTGATCAAGCTTATCAAAAAAGTGAAGCGCGAGAGTCCGGTGCCGGTGACCACCGGTGAAATCGGCTCGGTCTGGCTCGAACATCCCGAGCTCGCCTCTGCGGTCGATTTCGTCGCTGCGCACGTGCTGCCGTACTGGAACGGGATCGATGCGTCGCACGCCGTCGATTACACGATCGAGTTCTACGACAAGCTGCGCCGCGCGCTGCCTGGCAAGCGCATCGTCATCGCCGAATTCGGCTGGCCGAGCGCCGGCTACAATTTCCAGAACGCGTTTCCGGGCCGCACCGAGCAAGCGATCGTGCTGCGCGAATTCGTCTCAAGCGCCCAGGCCTACGGCATCGACTACAATATCGTCGAGGCCATCGATCAGCCGTGGAAGACGTTCGAAGGCGGCGTCGGTTCGTATTGGGGCATTTTCGACGCTTCGCGCCAGGCCAAGTTCTCCTGGACCGGGCCGATCGGCGATCCGGATTACTTCAAGCGCGCCGGGCTGGCCGTGCTGCTCGGCCTGCTGCTGTCGCTGCCGATCCTGGCGCTTGCCGGCGCCACCGCGACGCAAGCGCTGATGCTGGCGATCTCCGCGCATGTCGCCGGCGCCTGGTTCGCTGCCGTGATCGCGTTCTGGAAGGGCCATTATTTCGTGCCGGGCGCCGCGTTCGCGCTCGGGCTCGGCGTCGTGCTGTTGCTGCCGCTCGTCGCCATCGCGCTAGCGCGGCTCGACGAGATTGCGGCGATCGCCTTCGGCCGGCCGCCGCGGCGGCTGGCCGCTTCGCCGCCGCTCGTGCCCGAGCCGTTTGCGCCGAAAGTGTCGATCCATATTCCGGCGTGCTGCGAGCCGCCCGACATGCTCAAGGCGACGCTCGATGGCGTGGCGCGGCTCGATTATCCGAATTTCGAATGCGTGCTGGTGATCAACAACACGCCCGATCCGGCGTTGTGGCAGCCGATCGAACAGCATTGTCAGGCGCTCGGCGAACGTTTCAAATTTATCAGGATCGATAATCTCACCGGCTACAAGGCGGGCGCGCTGCGCCTGGCGCTGGCGAATACCGCCGCCGATGCGGAAATTATCGGCGTCATGGATGCGGATTACGTCGTCGAGGCGAACTGGCTGAAAGATCTCGTGCCGTTGTTTGCCGACAAGGGCGTCGGCCTCGTGCAATCACCGCAAGACCACCGCGACGGCGATCGCTCGCCGATGCACCACGCCATGAATGCCGAATATGCCGGCTTCTTCGATATCGGCATGGTGCAACGCAACGAGTTCAACGCCATCATCGTCCACGGCACCATGTGCCTGATCCGCCGCGCGGCGCTCGAAGCTGCCGGCGGCTGGTCGAGCGACACCATCGTCGAGGATGCCGACCTCGGACTCACCCTGCTCGAACAGGGCTGGATTTCCCACTACACCAACCGGCGCTACGGCTATGGGCTGCTGCCCGATACGTTCGAGGCCTACAAGCGCCAGCGTCATCGCTGGGCGTTCGGCGGCCTGCAGATCTTGCGCAAGCATTGGCGGCGGCTGCTGCCGGGCGTGAACGGGCTCACGCGCGAACAGAAGCGCGAATATGGGCTGGGCTGGCTCAACTGGCTGGGCGCCGAAAGCATCGGCGTTGTCGTTGCGCTGCTCAACATCATTTGGGTGCCGTTCGTGGCGTTCGCCGATATCGCGGTGCCCGACCGCATCCTGACCGTGCCGATCCTTGCCGCGTTCATAGTGTCGTTCGCGCATTTCGTGGCGCTCTACCGCTTGCGGGTGCGGGCCGGCGCCGGGGAAATGGTCGGCGCGGTCTGCGCCGCCATGGCGGTGCAATGGACGGTGGCGCGCGC
>JASHPU010000243.1 GCA_030037885.1 Xanthobacteraceae bacterium
CGTCAATTTCACCCTGGCGATCGGCTCCGCCGTACCGGCGGCCGTGCAGTTGCAGCCGCTGCCGGCGCAAGTGTCCTCGATGCTCGGCGGCTATAAGGCGGACCAGTACATCATCGTCGGCAATCAGCTCGTGATCGTCGAGCCGGATGCCCGCCGCGTCGTCGCCATCGTGCCGGATATCGGCTGACGGCACCAACCGCACGCGTCCTAAAAGGCAATGGTTTCCCGGATGCGGTGCAGCGCCATAAGCGCGTTTACGCGCGTCTTCGACGCGCTATGGCGATGCACCGCTGATCCGGGACCGTCCCAGACTCCGCAACTTGTTACGATCCCGGGTCTGCAGCGCACCACTTCGCTGCGCCATAGCGCGTCGAAGACGCGCGTGAACGCGCTTTTGCTGCGCTGCGCCCGGGAAACGCAGCTATGTTAGCGCCTATGCGCGAAAGCGGGGACCCAGACAAAAAGCCCTCTCTGAATACGCACTCCGCTGGATTCCCGCTTGCGCGGGAATGAGCGGAAGACGAGGGGTGCCTGCGCGCTACTCTGCCGCCCGCCGACACGCCTCCCACAAGCGCGCCGCGCTCGCCGGCATGTCGAGATGCGCGCCGGCGCCGTTCGGGATCGCGTCGGCCACCGCGTTCATGACTGCCGCAATCGCCGCCGTGGTGCCGGCTTCGCCGACGCCCTTGACGCCGAGCGGATTGGTCGTCGCCGGCGTGTTATGCAGCGCGTCGCGCAGCGGCGGCACGTCGTCGGCGCGCGGCAGCGCGTAATCCATGAACGAGCCGGTGACGAGCTGGCCGCTATCGGCGTCGTACACCGCGCGCTCCATCAGCGCCTGGCCCAATCCGGCCACCACCGCGCCGTGGAATTGGCCTTCGACGATCTTCGGCTCGAGCGCGCGGCCGCAATCGTCGACCGCCGAATAGTTGGCGATCGTCATCGCTCCGGTTTGCGGATCGATCTCGACCTCGGCGATGTGCACGCCGTTGGGAAAGGTCTGCTCGGTCTGCGTGGTGGTCTTGGTGTCGAGGTCCTCGGCAATCGCGCCGCGCTTCTTCAGCGCGGCAGCGTGGGAGGCGACCTCGAACAGCGAGACGCGGCGATCGGTGCCGACCACCTCGAAATGCCCGGCCGTGTAGGCGATGTCGGCTTCGCCGGCTTCCAGCATGGCGGCGGCGACCGGCTTGCCCTTTTCCAGAATCGCATCGATCGCCTTGACCACCGAATGGCTCACCGTCATTCCCGAGCGCGATCCGACCGAGGCGTAGCCGGGAAGTTCCAGCGCCGAATCGCCGTGGCGATGCGGAATCTTCTCCGGCGCAATGCCGAGTCGTTCGCCGATCAGCCGCGAAAACACCGTGGCGTGGCCTTGGCCGGTGTTCTGCACGTTGAGGCTGAGCTGCAACGTGCCGTTGCCGGGAAACGTCAGCAGCGCGGTTTCGGTGGGCGCGCCGCCGGAATGTTCGAGCGCGCAGCAGATGCCGAAGCCGCGATATTTGCCGCGTCTCCTGGCCTCGCGCCGGCGTTGTTTGAAGCCGTCGTAGTCGGCGAGCGCCAGCGCCTGGTCGAGGATCGGCGCGAAATCGCCGCTGTCGTAGGTGGTGCCGACCGGCGTCTTGTACGGCATCTGCGATTTTTTGATCAGGTTGCGCCGCCGCAATTTGATCGGATCGATGCCGGACACGCGCGCCGCCTCGTCGACCACGCGCTCCAGCGCATAGCTTGCTTCCGGCCGCCCGGCGCCGCGATAGGGCGCGGTCGGCAGCGTATTGGTGAAGGCGCATTGGGCGCCGATGTCGATGTGCCTGATGTCGTACATGCCGGGCAGGCAGCGCGAGAAGCTCAAGGTCGGGATGGCGGCGCCGATCGAGCCCAGATAGGCGCCGACATTGCCGACATTGCGCACCCGCAGCGCCAGGAATTTGCCGTTGTGGTCGAGCGCCAGCTCGACCTCCGAGTAGGTGTCGCGCGCCTGGTTGTCGCTGACGAACGCCTCGGAGCGCGTCGACATCCAGTGAATCGGGCGGCCGAATTTCTTGGCGCCGGCCAGGAGCGCGATGTTCTCCGGATAGGCGCCGGTCTTCAGCCCGAAGGCGCCGCCGACGTCCTCGGTGACGACGCGCAGCTTCTCCTTCGGCAGGTTCATGATGGCGAGGATGTTTTCGCGTAGCGTGCCGGCGCTCTGCGAGCAGGCGCGCATCGTATAGGCGTCGGCCGCGGCATCGTAGCTCGCGGTGGCGCCGCGCGGCTCCATCGAATTGATCACCATGCGCTGGCTCATCACCGCGATCTTGGCGACGTGTTTGGCCGCAGCGAAAATCGCCTCGACTTCGCGCGCGTTGGCGTCCGCATCGGCGGCCGGACCCGGCCAGTCGACGGCGAGATTGCCGGGCGCCTGCGGCCACAATTGCGGCGCGCCGTCGCGCAGCGCCTCGCGCGCATCGACCACCGGCGTCAGTTGCTCATAGTCGATGGCGACCAGCTCGGCGGCGTCCTGCGCGGCGGCCGCAGTCTCGGCGACCACCATGGCGACCGGCTCGCCGACATGCATGACCCGCTCGGACGCCAGCGCCGGCCGGAACGGCATGACCAGCGCCTTGCCGCCGCGGCCCGGCAGCGGCGGATGCCGGCCGATGCTGCCGACGCCGGCAAGGTCCTTGCCGGTGAGCACGCCGACCACGCCCGGCGCCTTCGCTGCCGCATCAATGTCGATGCTGACGATGCGGGCGAACGCGTGCGGCGAGCGCACGAAATAGGCGTAGGCCTGGCTCGGCAGCGGCGCATCGGCGACGTAGCGGCCGCGCCCGCGCACGAGCGGTTCGTCTTCGACGCGGCCGTGAAAGTCTGCGCGATGGGTCTCGGAATGGGTCGTGGCGTCCATTGTCATTCCTGAAATTTCGCTGGGGGGCGTAGCGTGGGCAAAGGCGCGAAGCGCCGTGCTCACGTACAGCGCTGGGTTACCTGCCGCAATGAGCAGGTGGTGTCCAATTGATGTCGCCGCGGCTCACCGGGACGGACGACCAATACGCTCGTCCGCCGGTGCCAGAACCGGCCGACGGCGTACACACCAGGCCTTGGCCGCCGGCGCACAGGATGTCGCCGATCGAGTAGAGCAGGTTGCGGTGGATGCAATAATTTTCGATGGCCGACTGTTCCTGAATAGGTGGAACGGGCGGCCATCCTTCGAGCGCGTCCTGATCGGTGGGCGACCCTTGAGCGTTTGCTACGCCGGCCATGATGAGTACGGCGGTGACCACTAAGGCTGCGCGCATCGTTCTCTCATGATGCTCGTGACGGGGGCAGCCAAGTGTGCTGGCCCATGAGGACCGAACAGGTCGGCCAAAAGAGGGCGCCGCCCGGACATCGAAACCTACCAAGAAGCGCGCGACCGTGTCGATGAGCTGCGCCGCACCGGAAGATCATCACCTTCACATGCGCAGTCGGCGCAAACGGCGCATGCCGACGTGCGCAGTGCCACTCCCAATGGGTCATGTCGCTGCGGATGTCGACTCGCGGATCCGGGCGACGAATCAACCCTTGCAAAACCATCATCTCAATCACGGCAAGTGAGACAATTTCTATTCTATAATACCACGTCAAACCAATGTGTTACCTCTGATATAGAGACAATCATTGACAATGGTTGCGTAATGAGTAAATAGGTCGCAAATGCTCGCTCAATAAGGACGCCGCGCGGACGGCAAGCCGTGCGGCAGGAGCGAGTGCGGTGCCTGCGCGCGGCCTTGCCCGCCGCGCCCGGGCGGCTCCGGGCATCACGCGCTGCGGTACTACGGCCGCAGTGAGGGGTGCTCCTCTGGACTGGGACAGGAAGGGGCGGGTAACGCCCGCCCGGCGAAGACCGAGCGTCCGCGTCCCAGGAAGCCTGGCCTG
>JASHPU010000244.1 GCA_030037885.1 Xanthobacteraceae bacterium
GGCAAGGCCGCTAAAGCCGGCGCCGCGGCGAGCGCGCCGGCGCGCCAGGAGAAAGCCGCCGAGTCGACCCCCCCGGTTGCGGCCGAGCCCGCCAAAGCGCCGCCGCCCGCGCCGCCGAAAACCGGCACTGCCGAGGCCGCCGCGGCTTCCGCCGCGCCCGAGCCGGAAGTCCCGGAAGGCACCGAAATGGTCACGATGACCATGCGGGAAGCGTTGCGCGATGCCATGGCCGAGGAAATGCGGCGCGATCCGGACGTGTTCGTCATCGGCGAGGAGGTCGCCGAATACCAGGGCGCTTACAAGGTGACGCAGGGCCTGCTCGACGAATTCGGCACCCGCCGGGTCATCGATACGCCCATCACCGAGCATGGCTTTGCCGGGCTCGGCGTCGGCGCCGCGCTCGCCGGCTTAAAGCCGATCGTCGAGTTCAAGACCTTCAATTTCGCCATGCAGGCCATGGATCAGTTGATCAATTCGGCCGCCAAGACGCGTTACATGTCGGGCGGCCAGATGCAGGTCTCGATCGTGTTTCGCGGGCCCAACGGCGCGGCGGCACGCGTCGCCGCCCAGCACAGCCAGGATTATTCGGCCTGGTACTCGCACATTCCGGGACTGAAGGTGGTCGCGCCGTCCACTGCCGCGGATGCCAAGGGCCTTTTGAAGGCCGCGATCCGCGATCCGAACCCGGTGATGTTTCTGGAAAACGAAATCCTCTACGGCCACTCCTCGCCAGTGCCGAAACTCGCCGATTACGTGCTGCCGATCGGTCGCGCGCGGGTGGTGCGCAGCGGCAACGACGTGACGCTGGTCGCCTGGTCGATGGGCATGAGCTACGCGCTCAAAGCCGCCGACGAACTGACGAAAGAAAATATTTCCGCCGAAGTGATCGATCTGCGCACGCTACGGCCGATGGATTCCGCGACCATCGTCGAGTCGGTGAAGAAGACCGGACGGCTCGTCACCGTCGAGGAAGGCTGGAAACAATCGGGTGTCGGCGCCGAGATTGCCGCGCGCGTGCTGGCCGACGCGTTCGATTATCTCGATGCGCCGATCGAGCGCGTCGCCGGCAAGGACGTACCGATGCCGTACGCGGCGAACCTGGAAAAGCTGGCGCTGCCGTCGGTCGCCGATGTCGTCGCGGCGGTCAAAGCGGTCTGCTACCGATAATGTCGATGTCAATTTGGCGGCCTTGACCAAAGAGTAACTTGTCGCATGCCGATCAACATCCTCATGCCGGCTCTGTCGCCCACGATGGAAAAGGGCAACCTCGCCAAGTGGCTCAAGAAAGAGGGCGAGGAGGTCAAGACCGGCGACGTCATCGCCGAGATCGAGACCGACAAGGCGACAATGGAATACGAAGCCGTCGATGACGGCGTGCTGGCGAAAATCGTGGTGCCGGAAGGCACCAACGACGTGCCGGTCAATCAGCTCATCGCCGTGCTGGCGCAGGAAGGCGAGGACGTGAAGGCGACTGCGGCCGCAGCGAGGGCCGCACCTCCTGCACAAAAACCCAGCGCCGTGTCCCCCTCACCCCAACCCTCTCCCCAACGGGGAGAGGGAGCGGCTCAGCGAGCCGCGCCGCCTGCGACTGCCCCGCAACCGCGTCCAGCAGAAGCACAAGCACCCAGCCAAGAGGCGAGAGCACCGAGTGCGCCGCCAGCACCGACCGCTCCCTCTCCCCGGAGGGGAGAGGGAGGGGGTGAGGGGGCTCGGGCCAATGGGCACGGCGCGCCCGCCGGCGGGACCAACCGAATTTTCTCCTCGCCGCTTGCGCGGAGACTAGCCAAGGAAGCCGGTATCGAAATCGGCCGCATTGAAGGCTCCGGCCCGCACGGCCGCGTCATTGCGCGCGATGTGGAAGCTGCCAAATCGGGCCACGGCCTGCGCGCGCCCGGCGCACCCGCCGGCGCGCCGGTGCCGCTCATCGCGCCGTCGCTGTCGGACCAGCAGATCCGCTCGCTGTACGAAGACGGCAGCTACGAGCTCGTGCCGCACGATGGCATGCGCCGCACCATCGCGCAGCGGCTCACTGCCTCGGTACAGACGATCCCGCATTTTTATCTCACCGTCGATTGCGACATCGGCAAGCTGATTGAGGCGCGCGAGGAGATCAATGCCGCCGCGCCCAAGGACAAGGACGGCAAGCCGGCCTACAAGCTGTCGGTCAACGATTTCGTCATCAAGGCGCTGGCGCTCGCGCTGCAGCGCGTGCCCGACGCCAATGTCAGCTGGACCGACGCCGGCATGCTCAAGCACAAGCATTCCGACATCGGCGTCGCGGTGGCGATGCCGAACGGCTTGATCACGCCGATCATCCGCGACGCCGAGACCAAATCGCTGTCCGCGATCTCCAATGAAATGAAGGAGCTGGCGGGCCGCGCGCGGGCGCGAAAACTCAAACCGCAGGACTATCAGGGCGGCACCACCGCGGTGTCGAACCTCGGCATGTACGGCATCAAGCACTTCACCGCCGTGATCAATCCGCCGCATGCCACGATCCTTGCGGTCGGCACCGGCGAGGAGCGTGCCGTGGTGCGCGGCGGCAAGATCGAGGCCGCCCACCTCATGAGCGTGACGCTGTCGTGCGATCACCGCGCCGTCGACGGCGCGCTCGGCGCGGTGCTGATCGGCGCCTTCAAGGCGCTGATCGAAAATCCCGTGATGATGCTGGTGTGAGATGCCGCTCGTTCGTATCGATTTGCGGCGCGGCAAGTCGCCTGCCTACCGGAACGCGATTTGCGATGGTGTCTATCGCGCGCTCCGCGAGACGTTCAACGTGCCGGAAAGCGACCGCTTCGAGATCGTCAGCGAACACGAGCCGGATAATTTCGTTCACCCGCAAAACTATCTCGGCATCGCCTACAGCGACGATCTGGTCATCATTCAGATCACGGTAAGCGATACGCGCAGCAGGGAGCAGAAGCAGGCGCTGTTCGCCCGCATTGCCGGCTTGCTTACGGAAAATCCCGGCCTACGTAAGGCAGACGTCTTCATCAATCTCATCGAATGCAAAACAGAGAACTGGTCGTTCGGCGACGGTATCGCCCAATATGTCGCGACCGCGAGCTAGCATATGGCTGATACATCCTTCGACATCGTCATCATCGGCTCCGGTCCCGGCGGCTATGTGTGCGCGATCCGCGCCGCGCAGCTCGGGTTCAAGACCGCCATCGTCGAGCGCGACTATCTGGGCGGCATCTGCCTGAACTGGGGCTGCATTCCGACCAAGGCGCTGTTGCGTTCGGCGGAAATTTTTCACTACCTGCAGCACGCGAAAGATTATGGCCTGTCGGCAGGCGAGGTGACTTACGATCCAACCGCCGTGGTGAAGCGCTCGCGCGTGGTGTCCAAACGGCTCAACGACGGCGTCGGCTTCCTGATGCGCAAGAACAAGGTCCCCGTCATCTGGGGCGAGGCGACGATCGATGCACCTGGCAAGATCACAGTCAGGGCAAGCAAGAGCGAGGCACCGAAAGGTGCGCTCGGGCCGGGCTCGTATGAGGCCAAGCACATCATCGTCGCCACCGGCGCGCGACCGCGCGTGCTGCCCGGCATCGAGCCGGACAAGAAGCTGATCTGGACCTATTTCGAGGCCATGGTGCCCGACCGCATGCCGAAATCGCTGCTCGTCATCGGCTCGGGCGCCATCGGCATCGAGTTCGCGTCGTTCTACCGCACGCTCGGCGCCGAGGTGACGGTGGTGGAAATCCTGCCGCAAATCCTCCCCACCGAAGACGCCGAGATCGCCGCCTTCGCCCGCAAAAGCTTCGAGAAGCAGGGCATCAAGATTCTCACCGGCGCAAAAGTCACCAAACTCGACAAAAAGGCCGACAGCGTCACCGCGGCCATCGACGACGGCAAGGGCGGCACGCAGACGCTCAATGTCGATCGCGTCATCTCGGCGGTCGGCGTCGTCGGCAACATCGAAAATCTCGGCCTGGAAAAGCTCGGTGTGAAAACCGAACGCGGCATGATCGTCACCGACGGCGCGTGCAAGACCAACGTGCCGGGCATTTACGCCATCGGCGACGTCGCCGGGCCGCCGCTTCTGGCGCACAAGGCCGAGCATGAAGGCGTCATCTGCGTCGAGGCCATCAAGGGTTTGCACCCGCACCCGATGGACAGGCGGCTTATTCCCGGCTGCACCTATTGCTCGCCGCAAATCGCTTCGGTGGGCCTGACCGAGCAAGCCGCCAAGGAGCAGAAACGCGACATCCGCGTCGGCCACTTCCCATTCGTCGGCAACGGCAAAGCGATCGCGCTCGGCGAAGACCAGGGCATGGTCAAAGTCATATTCGACAAGAACACCGGCCAACTGCTGGGCGCACATATGATTGGCGCCGAGGTCACCGAGCTCATTCAGGGCTACGTGGTTGCGATGAATCTGGAAACCACCGAAGAAGAATTGATGCACACCGTATTCCCGCATCCGACCCTATCGGAAATGATGAAGGAAGCCGTGCTCGACGCCTACGGACGCGCGCTGAATATTTGAAGTCCGTCATTCCGGGGCCGAGCGTAGCGAGGAACCCGGAATCCATAACCACCGCCGGTGCAAGTCCTCCCAACCTGGATTATGGATTCCGGTTTCGCCGCTTCGCGGCGCCCCGGAATGGCATTTACCCAACCAGCCCCGCCATCGGCTTGACCGCGGCACTGCCGGGAAACACATCGTCCGCAAGCGCGCGTTCATCGGCGCGCAGGTGATCGCGCAGCACCCCCTTGAGCACAGCGCGCAGGTCGGCGGTCGCAGCCAGATCACGGCCCTCGTAGAGGTTCGCGGGCTTCAGCCCCGGCCAGTCGGCGATGACGCGGCCGCCCTTGAGTGCGCCGCCGACCAACAGCGCCACCGTGCCGGTGCCATGGTCGGTGCCTTCGGTACCATTGATGCGCGCGGTGCGGCCGAACTCGGTCATCAAGGCGACGACGGTCTCGCGCCACGCCGGCCCCATATTGGTTTTCACCGCGGCGAGCGCATCGTCGAGCGCGGCGAGCAATTGCGACAGCCGGCCCTTGGCGATGCCTTCGTTGAAATGCGTGTCCCAGCCATCGAGCGCCAGCGCGCCGACCCGCGGCCCGTTCGTCTGCGCCAGGAATTTGGCTGCAGTGCCGGCGACCTCGGCAAAATAGCCGCGCACCTGCGTCGGGCCGGGCAGCGGCCTGCCGGCGCCGGCATTCGCCATCGCACCGGCTTGTTCGATGGCTTTGAGCCGGTCGTTCTCTTCCAGCACGGCGGCGAGCTTCGGGTCGCTGTGGCGATAAAGATCGAGCAGGCGGTGCACCGTGTCGGCGCTCGCCGGCAGGCCGCGCTGCGGCGCCCATGACAGGACCGGCGCCGGGCCGCGCACCACGAGCGGGGTCACCGGACCGACGCCAAGCGCCTTGCTGCCGTTCGGGTCGACGCGGCCGCCGCTCGCAAGCCCGGCCAGCGTGCGATTGAGCCAACCGCTGGCGGCGCCCGCCGGCTTCGGCAGGCCGCTTTCCAAAACGTCCTGGCCGTCGAAATGCGAGCGCTCGCGGTACGGCGTCGCGCAGGCGTGGACGACGATCGCCTCCTGCGCCGCGAACATGCGGTGCAGGTTCGGCATCGCCGGATTGAGCGCGAAGAAATCGTCGAGCTTGAGGGCCGGCGTCGCGCCGTCGAGCCTGAGCGCATTGTCGCCGCGCAGCGCCACCCAGCCGGGATCGCCGACCGGCGCCACTGTCGCGAGCCCATCGAGCGCGCCGCGCAAAATGAACGCCAGAAACCGCGGATCGCGGCCTTCGGCGCGCGCGAGCTTCGGCAGGTAAGCCCAGGCGAACAGCGTGCCGGAAGCGAGCAGCAGCTGACGCCGCGAGGGTGCGTGCAACGGGATCATTGTCATCTCCGCAAAAATTCCGGCGCCATCAACAACAGCGCCACCGCCTGGCTCCGGCTTTCCGCGCGCGCGACTGTGTCGCGCGTCTCACCCGAAGCAAGCGGGCCGAGGGCGTCGTCGAGCAAGGCGAGCGGATCGCGTTGGCCGGCGATCCGGCCGGCGAATTCGTTGGCGAGATCGAGGCGATGCGGTACGCCGTCGATCCATGCGGCTTCCCGGTCGGAAAACCCGTTCGGCGCCGGCGGCCGCCACAGCGCTTCGCCCAACGCCGCCTGCGCGCCCATGATCCGAGCCACCGGCACGACCGACTCCGCATCGGCGAGATGCAGCGCGCCGGCGATCCATTCCGAGGGCTTTTTGAGCTTGGTGCGGTGCGGCGTCCACGATTCATCAGCCGTGACCAGCGTTTTCGCCACCTGCTTGAGATCGCCGCCGCTGTCGCGAAACGTCTTTTCGAGTTTGCCCACCAGCGCCGGCGGCGGCTCGTCGGCGACGAAATGCGCCGCGAGCTGTTCGGCAATGTGCCGGGCGGTCGCCGGATGGCGGACCAGGTCGGCGAGCACGGCGCGACCTTGGCCGACGCCCGTGTCCGGATAGCTCTTGCCGAGTACGGTCTGCGGTCCGGGTTCATGCAAGAGCTTATTGAACACGAATTCGCCACCGTGCAGCGGCTCGCCCGGCGGCAACCATGTCCAGCCGGTCAAAACCTTGGCAAAATTCGTCACGTCGGCCTGGGAGTAGCCGCTGCGAACGCCGAGCGTATGCAGTTCGAGGGTCTCGCGCGCCAGATTCTCGTTCAATCCTTTGTCGCGGTCGATGCCGGCGAGCGAGTTCGGCCCAATCGACCCGACATTGTCGAGATAGAGCAGCATGGCCGGGTGGCTTTCGACCGCCTGCAAGAGATCGGCGAAACGCCCGAGCACATGCCGCCGGATCGCCTCGCGCTCGTACGGGCCGGCCATCGCCACGACCTTGTCGGCCGAGACGCAGAAATGATTGGACCAGAACCAGACCAGCCGCTCGACAAAGCCGATGTCGGCGCCGGTTGCGGCGTCGAAGCGAGCCTGCGCCTCGTCCTGCATGAGCCGTGTCGGCAGAGCCGGCGTGCCCGACTGCAGCTTTGGCGCCGGCGGTTCAGCAAGGGACAGAGACGCAGATTTCGCGCCTGCCAAGGCCAAGGCCGCCAGTTGTTCTTGCTCGTCTTTTTTGGCGCGCTGGGCGAGTTTCTGCCGCGCCCGTTGCTCAACATGAAATTCAAAGACGACGCGAACCGCTTGGGCGCTGGACGGCAGGTTTGTCGTGGCTATTTGGCCGGCTCGCGGCCGCTCAAGATCGGCCAACAACGCGCCGCGCGGATCGCCGGCAATCGCGGCGATGGTACCGCGAGCCCCGCCGAAGCCAAAACGATGGAGCGCCAGCGCCGCCGCTTGTTTGCCACGAGGAGTCAAACGAATCTCCCGTTATTCCCGCAAGCGTGCCAAAAGCTAGTCCTGTCAATGTGGCAAAAATCACGGGGTAGCATAATGGAATCGCGCAAAATTTTCTTACATTTTGTTCATACGGCAGCGCTTCGCCGGACTGTGGAACGCGACCGGCTGTCCGCTTGCGGCAAGGCAACGCGGCCCGTAAGTATCTGATGATGGCGGCTCACACTGGATCGATGCCGCATGGAAACGGGCATGGCCACCGTAGTCGACACTTTGGGACATGCCGGGCGCCTGCGCCACCCCGAAAAGGCGCATCGGCCCGATCAGCCTATCCTGCCCAAGCCCGACTGGATTCGCGTCAAGGCGCCGGTGTCGGTAGGCTATTTCGAGACCCGGCGCATCGTGCGCGATAATGGCCTGCACACCGTCTGCGAGGAGGCCGGCTGCCCCAATATCGGCGAGTGCTGGGACAAGAAGCACGCCACCTTCATGATCATGGGCGACACCTGCACGCGGGCCTGCGCGTTCTGCAACGTCAAGACCGGCCTGCCGGGCGCGCTCGATCCCGCCGAGCCGGAACGCGTCGCCGAAGCCACCCGAAAACTCGGCCTTGCCCACGTCGTCGTCACGTCCGTCGATCGCGACGATCTCGACGACGGCGGCGCCGCGCATTTCGCCGCGGTCATCGGCGCCATCCGCGCGCGTTGCCGCAAAACCACGATCGAGGTGTTGACGCCGGATTTTCTGCGCAAGGACGGCGCGGTCGAAACCGTGGTCGCAGCAGGCCCCGACGTGTTCAACCACAATCTCGAAACCGTACCTTCGAAATACCTGACGGTGCGTCCGGGCGCGCGCTATTTCGCCTCGATCCGCCTGCTGCAGCGGGTGAAGGAAATCGATCCGCACATGTTCACCAAATCCGGCATCATGGTCGGCCTGGGCGAAGAGCGCAACGAAGTTTTGCAGGTGATGGACGACCTGCGCGCGGCCGACGTCGATTTTCTCACCATCGGCCAGTATCTGCAGCCTTCGCGCAAGCACCACGCGGTACTGCGTTTCGTGCCGCCGGACGAATTCGCAGGCCTTGCGACAGTCGCCTATGCCAAGGGATTCTTGATGGTCTCCGCCAGCCCGCTGACCCGCTCGTCGCACCATGCCGGCGACGATTTCGCCCGATTGAAGGCGGCACGGGCGGCGCGTTTTTGATTGACTGATGCCGCAATTTTCCACCAAGCATCAGGTGCAGCACTCCGCGGCTGACATGTTCGATCTCGTTGCCGACGTCGAGCGCTATCCGCAATTCGTGCCGCTGTGCCAGTCGCTGAGCGTGCGCCGGCGCACCACGAACGGCGAGGGCAGGGACGTCATCGTCGCCGACATGACGGTGGCCTACAAATTCATCCGTGAGACCTTCACCAGCCGCGTCACGCTCGACCGCGCCAAGCTCTCGATCCTGGTCGAATATCTGGAAGGCCCGTTCCGGCGCATGAACAACCGGTGGACTTTTCACCCGCTGAGCGAGACGACCTGCGAGGTCGAGTTTTTCCTGGCCTACGAATTTCGCAGCCGCGCGCTCGGCGTGCTGATGGGCAGTGTATTCGACGCCGCGTTCCGCCGCTTCGCGGCGGCGTTCGAGCGGCGCGCCGACCAAGTTTACGGCGCCCAGCCGGCATAACGGCGCGCATGGACACGCATTGGCGCACGAGCATACGAGTCTGCGCGTCAAGCCGCGGTGTCGCGCGTGCGGTAGAAGCCGAGCACGTCGCGGGCGGTCGCCGCCTGCAGCCGATGAAAACTCGCCGTGGCGTGCGCGAGCTCCTGGTCGGAGAGGCCGCGGGGGCCCGCCTTCATCAGCAAAATCGCCTTGGCGGTGTTCCAGGAAAAGCCGGCAAGCTTCGCCAGAATGACGAGAATGTCGCTGCCCGGCGCCAACAGCGCGCGCTCCACCACATCGCTCTCCACGCCGCAGATCAAAGCCAGCGCCACCGCGGTCTCGGCAAGGCGGCCGTCCTGCGTGAAGTGAACGACTTCGGCTTCGCCAAGCCTGCCGGCGCGATGCATCACTTCGACCGACGCCAGCGCGGCGGCGTAGTTCGCCGACAGCGTCTGGGCGTCGTTGCGCAGGCCACTGGAAATCTCGTCCACCACGCCCTCGATCGCGGAGTTGTCGCCGAGGTTCTCGGCGAGCAGGCTGGCGCGCACCGCGGCCGAAGCCTGCTCGATCAGGCGCTGAAAATGCTGCCGCGGCAGGTCGGCCCGGGTACCGAGCAGAAGCGTGAGCTTGTCGTCGCCGACCGCGCGCTTGAGCAGCATGCGAAAGCCCGCATAGGAGATGCGCGCGGTTTGGTTCTTGGAAACCGAGTGCACGACCTCGCGGTCGCCGCGCGTCACCAGGACGTCGGTCACCGCTTCGCTCAAGTTCTTGCGCTGGGCGATAGCCACCAGGTGCTGCTGGCTCTTGCTGTTGGCGTTGGCGACGAGGTCGGAATCGTTGAGGCATTCGGAATAGCGCAGCACGGGCCCCGCCACCGCGATATTGTCGTCGAAAGCGAGCCTGCGAACCACGCCGGGCGGCGCATTGCGCGCGCCGGCGAGCCGCGACGCCAGCTTGGCGCGAGCCATCGGCTCGATCGCGGCGGCCAGCTTGGCGATCACCTCATCGAACAAATGAACTTGCTCGGCCGAATAGCGCGAAGCGCCGGCGAAGAACAGGTCGGTGACCTGCGTCAGCATCGCGACGCGGTACGCCTCGCTGCCGCCGGCCAGCGCCCGTTCGAGATCCTCGATCAATGAATCCGTCAATGTCATAGGCCGCGCAATCCTTGCATCCTCGCGGCACTATGAGTTCCTAAGACTAAGGAAACGCTTCGCTCGTCAAATTATTCGAAGATACGCATCGACTTTCGCCGCCGTCATTAACGCACGATTAACGCTGCGCCGCCCTCGTGCAGACGCACCGCGCAGTGTGCTTTTTGCGCTTTGATCGAATGTTCGTCATGCCGGTTAGAGGTCCTTCAACAGGTTATGGCTAGGGTTACCGTCTCCTCGGCATGGGGCTGCCGATGAAAGATCGCAAGCAACGCCGCTTTCGCCGTAAGTCTTTCGAACGCGTGGCGGCACTCGATTTCGGCAACGGCTCGCCCTCGACCAGCTGCGAAGTGCTCGACATTTCCGAAGGCGGGGCGCGGCTCCGCCCGCTGTTGTGCACGCCCAAAATGCTGCCGGAGAAATTCATCCTGTTGCTGTCGGAATGCAGCAAGGTGCGGCGCAATTGCCGGGTGATCTGGCGCTCGGTGGCCGAATTAGGCGTACAATTTCCTCAAGCCTGAGAATTTCAAGGCTGTGGCGCGCCGCGCCGCCGCCGTTCACTGCGCCAGCGCCAGCAGCATCGCCAAGGCTTGCGCAACCGATCGTTCGCGCACGCGGCGCCGACCGATTTTGCCAAACAGTCGGCGGCGCTGCAGGCCGCGCCCGTCGCGGCTCGCGGCAGCAAAATAAACGAGGCCGACCGGCTTCTGCGCCGTGCTGCCGCCAGGGCCGGCGATGCCGGTAATCGACACCGCGAGATCCACCGGCGAATGCTTCAGCGCGCCCGCAGCCATCGCCACCGCGGTTTCGGCGCTGACTGCGCCGTGCCGCTTGAGCGTCGCCGCCGACACCCCGAGCATCGCCTCTTTGGCCGCGTTGGAATAAACGACGAAGCCGCATTCCACGACGTCGGAAGCGCCGGCGATTTCGGTCAACGCCGCAGCGACCAGGCCGCCGGTACAGGATTCCGCCGTCGCGATCCGCCAGCCGCGCGCGCGGCAAGCCTCGAGCACATCGGCGGCCGCTGCACGCAGCTTGGGGTCGATCATGCGCCGCTCCACGGCAGCCGCACGGTCGCCGTCGCCATGGCGACGAGGCCTTCACTGCGTCCGGTGAAACCGAGTTTCTCGCTGGTCGTGGCCTTGACGGCGACGCGGTCGGCGGCGATGCCGGCGATTGCGGCGATGCGCGCGCGCATGGCGTCGCGGTAGGGCGACACGCGCGGCGCCTCGCAGACGACGGTGACGTCGAGGTGGCCGATGATGCCGCCGCGGACACGCACACGGTCGCAGGCAAAAGCGAGGAAGCGGTCGGACGAGGCGCCGCGCCATTGCGGATCGCTCGGCGGAAAATGCTGGCCGATGTCGCCCTCGGCAAGCGCGCCCAAAATGGCGTCGACCAGCGCATGCAGCGCGACATCGGCGTCGGAATGGCCCGTGACGCCGCGGCGATGCGGGATGCGCACGCCACCGAGCATGACGTGATCACCGTCGGTGAAGGCGTGCACGTCGAAGCCGTTACCGGTGCGCACGTCGATCAACGCCGCGGCGCGCATGAGTTCGGCGCGGGCAAAATCCTCGTTAGTCGTCAGTTTCACATTGCCGGCCTCGCCTTCGAACACGCTGACGCGGTGGCCGGCCCACTCGGCGAGCGCGGCATCGTCGGTAAAATCATCGCGCCCGGCCGCTTCGGCGCGGCGGTGGGCGTCGACGATCAGGGCAAATCCAAAGGCTTGCGGCGTCTGCACGGTGCGCAGCCGGCCGCGGTCGAGCGTTTCGGCCACCGTCGCATCCTGGCCGACGACTTT
Source organism: Xanthobacteraceae bacterium (assembly GCA_030037885.1). Lineage (GTDB taxonomy): Bacteria > Pseudomonadota > Alphaproteobacteria > Rhizobiales > Xanthobacteraceae > BOG-931. Next base: position 11,901 of record JASHPU010000244.1, read on the forward strand.
CACCGTATCGGCGATAGCGAGGCCAGGGATCGCGGCACCGTGGCGCCTGCCTGCCTCGACGGCGTGGCCGATCAAGCCGGCAGTCAGAAAGGGCCTTGCCGCGTCGTGGATCAGGACCAGTTCGGGCGCGTGCGGCTGCAGCGCGCGCAGGCCGGAACGGACCGAAATCTGCCGCGTGGCGCCGCCTGGGACGGGTTCCCGCAACTTGCCAAGGCCGGCGCTGGCGGCGCGAAACAACCCTTCGTCGGCCGGATGGATAACGGGCTGCACGATGTCGACCTGCTGGTTATCGCAGAAGGCACTCAGCGTCGTGCGGATTGCAGGGGTACCAGCCAAGGCCCGATATTGCTTCGGAACCGCGCCGCCGGCGCGTTCGCCTCGGCCCCCTGCGACGATGACGGCCGCGACCATGCCCATCCAAAAGGCTCCGTTCCGTTTCTGCTGCCGCTTTAGCGCATGTGAAGGCCGTGTGCGAATGGGCTTCTGCGCCGATTGCCTCATGGGAGGGCCGGCCCGGACGAAAGCGTTATTCACATTGAGGTAATATTGCGCTGCAGCACTTGCATGAGGGGGTATTTTGGCTAAACTCTATGCAATCATCGATGTCGCCTATTTCGTGTGCATATGCGCTTCCGGATCCGACCCTTTCAGTCAAATGATCGGCCGCTCCCTTGCTGGGACCCGGGTCCGGTATCCGCGGTTCCATGGACGCAGCATCAATTATGAGCACCGTTGAACCCCTGCTCATGGTTTCACCAGCCGAGGCCGTGCTTAACGCGCTGCCGCATCCGGTCATCGTCGTGGCGCCGGATGGCAAGGTGGTGGATGCCAACGCCGCGGCCGAAGGCTTTTTCGAAGTGTCGCTGCCGCTGTTGCGCCGCCAGGCGCTGCGCGATCTGGTGCCGTTCGGCAGTCCGTTGCTCACGCTGATCGAGCAGGTGCGCAGTCGCGGCGCAGCGGTCAACGAATACAAGGTCGACCTCGGCACGCCGCGCAATCCGGGCGAGCGGCTGGTCGATCTGCATGTGGCGCCGTTGCCCGAAGAGCTCGATTGCGTGGTGGTGATGCTGCAAGAGCGCACCATCGCCGACAAGATGGACCGCCAGCTCACCCACCGCGGCGCCGCGCGCTCGGTAATCGCGCTTGCCGCCATGTTGGCACATGAAATCAAAAACCCGCTGTCCGGCATTCGCGGCGCCGCACAATTGCTCGAGCAATCGGTCGAAGACGACGACCGCACGCTGACCCGGCTCATCTGCGACGAAGCTGACCGCATCGTAAAGCTGGTCGATCGCATGGAAGTGTTCGGCGACGAGCGCCCGGTTGAGCGCGAGCCGATCAACATTCACGTCGTGCTCGATCACGTGAAGCGGCTGGCGCAATCTGGCTTCGCCCGCAACATGAAATTCGTCGAGGATTACGATCCGTCGCTGCCGCCGGTTTTGGCCAACCGCGATCAGCTGATCCAGGTGTTTCTCAATCTCGTCAAGAACGCCGCCGAGTCGGTTGGCGAGAGTGCCGGCGGCGGCGAGATCGCGCTGACCACTGCATTCCGTCCGGGCGTGCGGCTGTCGCTACCCGGCACCAAGACTCGGGTGTCGCTGCCGCTCGAATTCTGCGTGCGCGACAACGGCCCGGGCGTTCCCGAGGAATTGCTGCCGCATCTGTTCGACCCGTTCGTGACGACGAAACCGACCGGATCGGGCCTTGGACTGGCGCTGGTCGCCAAGATCGTCGGCGATCACGGCGGCATCATCGAATGCGAGTCGCAGCCGCGCCGCACCACCTTTCGCATCCTCATGCCGAAATTCACCCCGAACCAAGCAGCCGCCGGGCCGGACGGCGGCCGCAAACCATAGGAAGCAGCGATGCCCGCGGGAAGCATTCTCGTCGCCGACGACGATGCGGCGATCCGGACCGTCCTCAATCAGGCGTTGTCGCGCGCCGGCTACGAGGTGCGCTCGACCGGCAACGCCGCGACGCTGTGGCGCTGGATCAGCCAGGGTGAGGGCGATCTGATCATCAGCGACGTTGTGCTCCCTGACGAGAGCGCCTTCGATCTGTTGCCGCGCATCAAGAAGGCGCGGCCCGAACTGCCGATCGTGATCATGAGCGCGCAGAACACGTTCATGACAGCGATTCGCGCCTCCGAACGCGGCGCCTACGAATATCTGCCGAAACCGTTCGACCTGAAGGAATTGATCGCGATCGTCGGCCGCGCGCTGTCGGAGCCGAAGGAGCGGACGCGGCCGCCCGCCAAGGCTGACGATTTCGAATCCATTCCACTGGTTGGCCGCTCGCCGGCCATGCAGGAGATCTATCGCGTACTGGCGCGGCTGATGCAGACGGATCTCACCGTGATGATCGCCGGCGAGTCCGGCACCGGCAAGGAGTTGGTGGCGCGCGCGCTGCATGATTACGGCAAGCGCCGCAGCGGGCCGTTCGTCGCCATCAACATGGCGGCTATACCGCGCGATCTCATCGAATCCGAATTGTTCGGCCACGAGAAGGGCGCGTTCACCGGCGCCAACACGCGCAACGCCGGACGCTTCGAGCAGGCCGAAGGCGGCACGCTGTTTCTCGACGAGATCGGCGACATGCCGATGGAAGCGCAGACCCGGCTGCTGCGCGTGCTGCAGCAGGGCGAATACACCACCGTCGGCGGCCGCACTCCGATCAAGGCCGACGTGCGCATCATCGCCGCCACCAACAAGGATTTGCGCCAGCTGATCCAGCAGGGCCTGTTCCGCGAGGATCTATTCTTCCGGCTCAACGTCGTGCCGCTACGGCTGCCTCCCTTACGCGAGCGCAGCGAAGACATTCCCGACCTGATCCGCCACTTCTTCGCGCTGGTCGCGCGCGAGGGCCTGCCGCTCAAACAGATCGACCAGGCCGCGCTTGATCGGCTCAAGCGCCACCGCTGGCCCGGCAACGTGCGCGAACTGGAGAATCTGGCGCGCCGCCTTGCCGCGCTCTATCCGCAGGAGACGATCACGGTCGCGGTCATCGATGCCGAACTGACGCAGCCGACGCTGGTGGCGGCGAGCGACAGCGGGCGCGCCGAGGACAATTTGTCGAGCGCGGTCGAACGCTATCTGGCGCGCTATTTCTCCGGCTTCGACGACGGTCTGCCGCCGCCCGGCCTCTACCACCGCATCCTGCGCGAGGTCGAAGCGCCGCTCCTTGCCGCGGCGTTGACCGCAACCCGCGGCAATCAAATCCGCGCCGCCGACCTGCTCGGCGTCAACCGCAACACGTTGCGCAAGAAGATCCGTGATTTGGAAATTCAGGTTTACCGGACCAGCGGCGGGTAGGCTTCGCAGTTCCTGGCCGGCAACTGCCATCAAAAAGCCGCGTGAACGCCACGCCGGGTCGGCCGCGCGCGCCCCGGAATTGTCGTAATCGGGCAACATTGTTGTATAAATGTCTCACTGGGGGAGGGCGAATGGCCGGGCTCCATTCGACCAGCGCATTTCCGCAACAGTCCCGCGCCGCTTAATGTTTTCATGACCACCGTCGAACAGGTCGCGCCACTCGAACCGATGGCGCCGATCGAACCGGCCGCGGTGACCCCGATGCCGATGGCCTCGCGGCTGATCGGCGCGTTTGCGGTCGGCATTGCGCTATTGTCGGCGACCGCGACCTTTTTGGTCCTGGCCGGGCTCACACCGATTGTTCCGGTCCATCAGGTGGTTGTCGATTTGCTGCTCGGCAATGCGGTCACCGGGCTGCTGTTGCTCGCCATCATCGGCCGCGAGGTTTGGGCCGTGGTACGGGAGCGACGCCGTGGCCGCGCCGGCTCACGCCTGCACGTGCAGATCGTCGGCCTGTTCGCCGTCATCGCCGCGGTGCCGACCGTACTGGTGGCGGTGGTGGCGTCGACCACGCTCGATCGCGCACTCGACCGCTACTTCTCTTCGCGCACGCGCGCCATGATCGAGCAGTCGCTGTTCGTGGCTAACGCCTATGTCAGCGATCACGCCGAGATCATTCGCGGCGAGAGTTTGGCGATGGCGTTCGACGTCGCCCGCGCCAAGCCGCTGTTCGATCAGAACCGTGATCAGTTCCACAAATTTTTCACGGCGCAGGCCAAGGGGCGCGGGCTGTCGGCTGCCATGATCATCACCGCCGACGCCGTGCCGGTCGAGCGTGCCGATGTCACCATGGACAAGCCGGTCGTGCTGCCGTCGCCGGAACTGCTCAAGCGGATCAACGAGACCGAGCCGCAGGTCGCGCTGATCCCGCAAGGCGACCATGTCGCCGCCGCCGTCAAACTGCGCGGCTATGACGACCTCTACCTTTACGTCGCGCAGATGCTCGACCCGCGCGTCGTACAGCAATTGGCGGCAACGCAAGAGAGCATCAGCGAATACGCCAATCTGGAAGCGCGCCGGCTCGGCATCCAGGTCGCGTTCGCGCTGATGTTCGCCGTCATCGCGCTGATCGTGCTGTTATCCTCGGCCTGGATCGGGCTCGATTTCGCCAACCGGCTGGTCGCGCCGATCCGCCGCCTGATCGGAGCCGCCAACGTGGTGTCGACCGGCAATCTGCACATCCAGGTGCCGGTGCACCGCTCCGAAGGCGACCTGGCGCAGCTCGGCGAAACCTTCAACAAGATGACGCAAGAGCTGCGCACCCAGCACGACGATATCGTGCGCGCCCGCGATCTCATCGACAGCCGCCGTCGCTTCACCGAAGCGGTGCTGTCGGGCGCCAGCGCCGGCGTGATCGGTGTCAACGCCGAAGGCCGCACCACCATCCTCAACCGCTCGGCGGAGCAATTGACGGGATGCAGCGAGGCCGATGCGCTCGGCCGCCCGCTGCGCGAGATCGCGCCCGAACTGGCCGACGTGTTCGCCGACGCGCGGCGCAGCAATCAGCGCCTGATCCAGCGGCAGATCGCGATGACGCGCAACGGCGAGGAGCGCAATTTCTCGGTGCGCGTCACCAGCGAGCAGGCGCCGGAATCCGAGCACGGCTACGTCATCACCGTCGACGACATCACCGAGCTCGTTCTGGCGCAGCGCTCCTCGGCATGGGCCGACATCGCCCGCCGCATCGCCCACGAGATCAAGAATCCGCTGACCCCGATCCAGCTCTCGGCCGAACGGCTGCGCCGCAAATACGCCAAGCTGATCACCGAGGACACCGCCGTGTTCGAGCAATGCACCGACACGATCGTGCGCCAGGTCGATGACATCAAGCGCATGGTCGACGAATTTTCGCGCTTTGCGCGGATGCCGAAGCCGGTGATCGCCGACGAGGACGTCGCCGACACCGTGCGGCAGGTGGTTTTCCTGCTGCGCGTCGGCCATCCCGACATCGATTTCGACGTTCAGTTGCCGACGGAAATGATGCCGGCGCGGTTCGACCGCCGGCTGATCTCGCAGGCGCTCACCAACATTATCAAGAACGCAACCGAGGCGATCGGGGCGGTGCCGCCGGCCGATCTCGGCCGCGGCCGGATCGTCGTGAGCGCGCGGCGCGACGGCGAGGAGGCGGTGATCGACGTCATCGACAACGGCATCGGCCTGCCCAGGGAGAACCGCGCCCGTCTGCTCGAACCCTATGTGACGACGCGCGAAAAGGGCACCGGCCTCGGCCTTGCCATTGTCGGCCGCATCCTCGAGGAGCACGGCGGGCGCATCGAGCTTCGCGACGCTGCCGACAAAATTCCCGGTGCGCGCGGCGCCTGGATGCAGCTGCGCTTCACGGCCGAGCCGCTGCCCGGCGCCGCGGCTCGAGAGGGTAAGCAGGACAGTCAGGCGGTGAATTGATCATGTCTTCCGACATCCTCATCGTCGACGATGAAGCCGATATCCGGGAGCTGGTCGCCGGCATCCTGCAGGACGAAGGCTACGGCACGCGCACCGCCCATGACAGCGACGAGGCGCTGGCCTCGGTGGTGGCGCGGCGGCCCAACCTCGTCTTCCTCGATATCTGGCTGCAAGGGAGTCGGCTCGATGGGCTGCAGCTCCTCGATTCGCT
>JASHPU010000245.1 GCA_030037885.1 Xanthobacteraceae bacterium
GGCGAAGGCGAAGAGGGCAAGGCCGCGGAAATGGCCGAGCTGGACAAGGCGATCAGCAAGGCCGGCATGCCGAAGGAGGTCGAGGAGCAGGCGCGCAAGGAACTGCGCCGGCTCCAGCGCATGCCCGAAGCGGCCGGCGAATACGGCATGGTGCGCACGTATCTCGACTGGCTGATCGAGCTTCCCTGGACGCTGCCCGAGGAAAAGGCGATCGACATCAAGGAGGCGCGGCGCATCCTCGACGAGGACCACTACGACCTCGACAAGATCAAGCGGCGCATCGTCGAATATCTCGCCGTGCGCAAGCTGGCGCCGCAGGGCAAGGCGCCGATCCTGTGCTTCGTCGGGCCGCCCGGCGTGGGCAAGACGTCGCTCGGTCAGTCGATCGCGCGCGCCATGGACCGCAAGTTTGTGCGCGTGAGTCTCGGCGGCGTGCACGACGAGGCGGAGATCCGCGGCCATCGGCGTACCTATATCGGCGCGCTGCCCGGCAATATCATTCAGGCGATCCGCAAGAGCGGCTCGCGCAATTGCGTGATGATGCTCGACGAGATCGACAAGCTCGGCGCCGGCTTCCAAGGCGATCCCGGCGCGGCCTTGCTCGAAGTGCTCGATCCCGAGCAGAACAACACGTTCCGCGACAATTACCTCGCGGTGCCGTTCGACCTGTCCCGCGTGGTGTTCATCACCACCGCGAACATGCTCGACACCGTTCCGGGCCCGCTGCGCGACCGCATGGAGATCATCAGCCTCGCCGGCTACACCGCCGAGGAGAAGCTGCAGATCGCGCGGCGCTATCTGGTGCGCCGCCAGTTGGAGGCGAACGGGCTCAAGGACGGCCAGGTCGAAATCGGCGACGACGTCATCGCCGAGATCATCGACAAATACACGCGCGAAGCCGGCGTGCGCAGCCTGGAGCGCTCGATCGGCCAGGCGTTGCGTCACGCCGCGGTGCGTATCGCCGAAGGAAATAGCGGGCCGATCCGCATCAGCCGCGACGACCTCGTGCCGATCCTCGGCGCGCCGAAATTCGAGAATGAAGTCGCCATGCGGGTGAGCGTGCCCGGCGTCGCCACCGGGCTCGCGTGGACGCCGGTCGGCGGCGATATTCTGTTCATCGAGGCGACGCGCATTCCCGGCTCCGGCAAGCTCATCCTGACCGGCCAGCTCGGCGACGTGATGAAGGAAAGCGCCACCGCGGCGCTCTCCATCGTCAAGAACCGCGCCACAGCGCTCGGCATCGATCCGAAGCGGTTCGACAAGAGCGACATCCATATCCACGTGCCGGCCGGCGCCACGCCGAAGGACGGCCCGAGCGCTGGCGTCGCCATGTTCATGGCGCTGGTCTCGCTCTTGACCGAGCGCACGATACGCAGCGACACGGCCATGACCGGCGAGATCAGCCTGCGCGGGCTCGTTCTGCCGGTCGGCGGCATCAAGGAAAAAGTGGTGGCCGCGCACTCCGCCGGCATCAAGCGCGTCATGCTGCCCGCCCGCAACCGCCGCGACTATGACGACATCCCCGAAATCGCCCGCCGCGACATGGAATTCATCTGGCTCGAGCGCGTCGAAGAAGCCGTCGCGAACGCGCTCGAGCCGGCGAAGCCGGCCGCAGCGCAGGCGCCGGTGCCGCAGATGGCGGATGCGGAGGCCTGATCCCTACCGCACAAATATTGACCTCATCCTGAGGTGGCCGCGAAGCGGCCCTCGAAGGATGCAGGCCGAGGCGCCGCGGCCTCGCCCTTCGAGGCTCGGCGCTATGCGCCGAGCACCTCAGGGTGAGGACTATGGGTTCGAAGGTCGTTCTATGATTCTTCCGCAGAAGCAGGAAAGGTCAGTCTAATTCCGGCAACTTCAGCGCCCTCTCCACCAGCGCGGTGGCGCGCTTGAAGTCGAAGTTGCGGAAAACGTTCTGCTTTACCAGGAACGAGGCGCCGCCGTAGAATTTTTCGTATTGGGCGTGGCGGCTCCCGAATTCGGTGCCGAGAAAATCCCAGATGAGGCGCATGAGCGCGACGCGCGACTTGGCGTCGGTCGCGGCCGCGCGCATGTAGCGATCGAGGTCGGCGGCGATCTCCGGATTGTCGAAATCGGCCGCCGCGGAGGGCAGCGAGATGAACGCCGAGCCGGCAAGCTCGCGGATGATTTCCAGCATGCGGCCGTTGAGCTCCGATTGCAGCGCCATGGCCGCGTAGAGGATGACGAGCGACGGCCAGGCGACACCGTCGTGGATCGGCGCCGCAGTCTCGTGGGCGAGCAGCATGGCGTCGTAGACGGTAGCGAGCGCGGCGAGTTCGCCCATCATGATCTGCACCGGCGGCGCCGCGATGTTGCCGGTCATCTCGTTCATGCGCTGGGCCAGCCCGGCCATGAAGCGCAGCTTGGTCACGTAGCGCACCTGCGCCTGATGATTGCCGTAGGCATGCGACGGCGTCTTGAACCACTGGTCGCGCGACAGCGCGACGTTGCGGTAGATGAAGACGCGCTCCCACGGTACGAACACGTTGTCGAACACCACGTAGGCGTCGGATTCGTCGAACCGGCTCGACAGCGGATAGTCGATCGCGCTGTTGCCGGCGCGCGCGAACGGCCGCCGCGGATAGAGCTTGACGCCCTCGGCGGCGACCGGCACGGCGAGGCAATTGGCGTAATTCTCGTCGCCCGGCTGCAGCGGATGGATGCAGCTCAGATGAATATAGTCGGACAGCGGGCCGCCGGTGGCGAGCTGCTGGGCGCCGGCAATGACGATGCCGTCGTCGCGCTCCTTGACCATTCCGGCATAGAGCGTCGGATCGCTCTGCTTGTGCGCCGGCTTGGAGCGGTCGATCTGCGGCGGCACGATGGCGTAGCTGGCGTAGATGAAATTGTCGCGCATGTACTCGTAGAACGCGACCACGTTGTCGGCGAATTTCTGGTTGCCGCCGGCGGCGAGCACGGCCGGCGCCGCGGCGTAGCCGGTGAAGAAGCTGGCGACGTGATCGGGCGTGCGGCCCATCAGCCCGAAGGTCGCTTCCGCCCAGGTCTCGCAGAACAGGCGCCGCGCCTTCAGATCGGCGGCGCTGCGCGGGATTTGGAAAGCGCGCCACACCGGCTCGCCGGTTTTCGGCGAGGCAAAGGTCATGCGCTCGCGCAGCGCCGGATCGGCGGCGATGTCGAACAGATTGGCGATCGAGCGCGCCGCCTGGCGGAACGCCGGATGTTTGGTCACATCGGCGACGCGCTCGCCGTCGAGATAGACGCGCCGCCCGTCCTGGAGCGAGCGCAGATAATCAGCCCCGGTGCGCATGGCGTTTACTTCTGCTCCGGCCGCGAGGCGGTCAATTGCCGGGCGCGTTGCCGATGGCGCCGGACCCGATGAACGAACGCATGGCGAACCTCCGCGAATTGCGCGGCAGCATAGTCAAATCCTGTTCGGGCGAAAGGCGCGAATTGTCGACCTGGTTCCGCGTCGCGGTGGCGCGAATTATTGGCCCTCATCCTGAGGCGCGCGCCGAAGGCGCGCCTCGAAGGATGAGGCCGAGGCGCTGTGGCCTCGCCCTTCGAGGCTCGGCGCTGCGCGCCGAGCACCTCAGGGTGAGGAATGATCTCAGAGAGCGGTCAGAATGAGTCCGCTATTCGGCGGCGGCTTCGCCACACAGCGCCCTCAACGCATCGATCTCGTGCCGGCGCGTGAAGGCTGAAAAACTTTCCGCCGGCGAGGCGCGATGGGCGAGGTAGGCGTTGAGCAGGCGCTCGACCGTCGCGGGTGCGTCCTGCGCCTTGATGCCGTGAAAGATTTCGCGGCCGCAAGCCGCGTCCGGCCCAAAACCGCCGCCGACGTGAATGTGATAGCCCTCGACCTGATCGCCATCGTCGGAGATTTGCACCTTGGCGCCAAGGAGCCCGATGTCACCGATGTAATGCTGCGCGCAGGAATTCGGGCAGCCGGTGAGGTGAATGTTCACGGGCGAATCGAGTTTTTGCAGCCGCGACTCGCACCATTGCGCGATCTGTTCGGCGTGGCGTTTGGTATCCGACATCGCCAGGCGACAGCCGGCGTTGCCGGTGCAGGCGACCAGGCCGGCGCGGATCGACGTTGCCTTGGTGGACAGGCCGAGCGCCGCGATGGCCGTTTCGGCTTCTGCAATGCGGTGTTCGGCGACGCCTGAGATCAACTCATTCTGCCAGACCGTGAGGCGGATATCGCCGTCGCCGTATTCGCCCGCGATGTTGGCGAGACCGCGCATTTGATCCGCCGTCAGCTTGCCGACCGGCAGCACCACGCCAATCCAGCAAAATCCCGGCTGCCGCTGCGCATGCGCGCCGATATGGGCGAGGCGATCGAAGGCGGGGCGCGGCGCAATGGCCTCGGCC
>JASHPU010000246.1 GCA_030037885.1 Xanthobacteraceae bacterium
TGGTCGAGCCACCGGCGCACCGGCTTCGGCATGGCGCGGACCTTTCAGGTCACCAGCCTGTTTCCGAAGCTCTCCGTGCTCGACAACGTGCTGCTGGCGATCCAAGGCCGGCGCGCGTCGAAATTCGTGATGTGGCGCGTTCTGTCGTCGTATCGCGACGTGCACGACAAGGCCTGCGCGCTGCTCGAGCGCGCGGCATTTCTCGATCGCAAGGACATCGAGGTGCGCCACCTGTCGCACGGCGAGCAGCGCCAGCTCGAAATCGTGCTCGGCATCGCCGGCGATCCGGACATTTTGTTGCTCGACGAACCGGCCGCCGGCCTCTCGTCGGGCGAGTCGGCGGAGATGACGCGGTTTCTGCAAAAGCTCGATGCCAGGATGGCGCTTCTGCTTATCGAGCACGACATGGACATCGTGTTCGACGTCGCCAGCGACATTTCGGTTCTGCATTTCGGCGAAATCCTGGAAAGCGGGCCGGCGGACCGCATTCGCTCCAGCGCCAAGGTGCAGGAAATTTATCTCGGGACGGGCTAGAGTTCTCCGTCATTCCCGCGAAAGCGGGAATCCATAACCACTGTCGAGGAAAATATCACACGACGTGGTTATGGGTCCCGGCTTTCGCGCATAGGCGCTAACATAAGTCTTGTTTCCCGGATGCGGTGCAGCGCGAAGCGGTGCACCGCTGATCCGGGATCGTTCCAGACTCAGCGTTTGTTACGATCCCGGGTCTGCAGCGCACCACTCCGCTTCGCCATAGCGCGTCGAAGACGCGCGTGAACGCGCTTTTGCTGCGCTGGGCCCGGGAAACGCGGCTATGTTAGCGCCTATGCGCTTTCGCGGGGACGACGAATGAGCGAAGTAGCAGGCACGCGCGATGGCCATTCTCGACGTTGACGATATTCATACTTATTACGGCGACGCCTATGTGTTGCAGGGCCTGTCGCTGACGCTCGAGCAGGGCCAGATTCTCGGCCTGCTCGGAAGGAACGGCGTCGGCAAGACCACGCTGGTCAAGTCGATCGTCGGCTTCGTGGCGCCGCGGCGCGGCAAAATCTATTTCAAGGGCCGGGACATCACCGGCCATTCCTCCTTCACCATCGTGCGCAGCGGCATGGGTTTGGTGCCGCAAGGCCGCCGCGTGTTTCCGACGCTTTCGGTCGAGGACAATCTTGTTGTCGCCGAGCACAGCCCGGAACGCCACGGCTGGAGCCTCGAGCGGGTGTTTGCGCTGTTTCCGCGCCTGCGCGAGCGCCGCCGCCAGCGCGCCAAGACGCTGTCGGGCGGCGAGCAGCAAATGCTCGCCATCGGTCGCGGCCTGATGACCAATCCGGACTGCCTGATCATGGACGAGCCGTCCGAAGGCCTGGCGCCGATCATCATCCAGGGCCTGTGGGACGCGATCTTAAAGCTCAAGCAGGAAGGCCTGTCGATCCTCCTGGTCGAGCAGAACGCCGCGCTCGCGCTCAAGCTCGTCGACTTCGTTCACGTCATGAGCAAGGGCCGCGTCGTCTATTCGGCGCCGCCGGGCGAACTGTGGGAGAACCAGGAGGTCAAGTCGCGGTATCTGGGAATTTGAGCGCCCGCGCATCGCGACGCGCTCGGCATACGCATTACGCCAGGCGGCATTCTCCGGCTGTCATCGTTCCCCCAACGCCTGGAACACCAATGAACGTTCTCGTCCTGGTAAGCGTGTAGCGTGGGTTGAGCGCAGCGAACCCCGGGGTTCGACGTTGTGACCTACGTCGCCGTCCCCGGACTTCGTTGCGCTCAATCCGGGCTACTTGCCACTTGCTGGGCCAAGGCCGTCAAAAACTTCATCGTGGCCCAGTACTTCGGCAAACTTCACGTTATCGAAATTCTGGATCTTCGCCGGCAACCTGCTTTCCAAGTGGTGATCGGCTTGGTTGCAGCTGATGGACAGGCGGAGGAAGCCGGATTACGAGCGCGAGTAAAGCCAGCAGCATCAGCAGCGACGCGTGGCGAACGTCGGCATATTCATACGCTGTCGCCAACCACGCGACTTCCTGCGACAGAAACGCCGAATAGGCAATGAACGAAGAAAGCACGACCAATATCGGAATGTACCACTGCCCGGGCACATAAAACGCGTAGATGACGGAGAACATGTCAGCCAAGTAGAAATATCGCTCGTGCATGTGGGGCAGGAAATACGGTATGGCGACGACCGAAAGGAGCGTGAAGTACAGCCATGACGCCGCATCGGCAAGCGGTAATCGCATGATGCGGTACGCGATATACCAAGCGTACGTTGCGGCGACGGCAATGCCCGCCCAGGAAAGCAGATCTTGCGCCAGCGGTGAAATCTGAAGGCCTTGCGTGAACGCGAACACGGACGGGCTATTGAGGCTGAGCGAGGAGTATTGATCGGCTTGGCGCAGGTAGACGGTAAGGAGATAAGGCAGCGGTGCGCCCGCAAGCCACGCCGGTATTATCGAAATCACGTACACGGCTGGAACTATAGACACATAGGCGAACCGCCTGATGTCCCGCAAAAGATATCCTAAGAATACAGGAAGAAAAAAGATCGCCTGGATCTTAAACGAAAGCGCCACGCCGTAGAGGATGGCAGCCGCGAGCGGCCGTTTTTGAACCAAGCCGAACAGCGACAGCAGCACGAATGCTGCGTACAATGAATCCACTTGTCCCCAAAGCGAACCGTTTATGAGGAGCGTCGGGACGGCAAGCATGACTGCGAATATGAGAAACAGTTCACTGCGACCGTAGGCGCGAGGCGCGCTTTTCCCGATCATCCAGGCGGCGGCTGCAGCGATAACAACTTCAAAAATGAGCGACAGCGTCTTTATGCCGTAAAGCCCGTTGACGGGAGCTGCGCTCACGAGTTTGAAAAGATACAAATATAAAGGCGGATAATTCGAAAACGGCGTCGCCAGCGCACTCAAGCCCGGTGCGTGCGCAAGGGCGGCAAGCCACCTTGCGAAGAATGCCGTATAATCAGAAACGGTAGTCGGATAAACAAAGAAGCGGGCGGCAGCTGAAGCGGCAAGAAGCCCGACGGTCGAAAGCCAACAAATGCGCGGTTGAAGACTTGCGCTCATTGCGGGACGCGCCGCATTCGTGGCTGACCGGCTCTCTCATCCACCGGCCCACCCGGCGGGGAAGTTGTGTCGGCCAAATATGCGGTTACATTCAAGCGTGAAGCTTAAGCGTTGGTTTATTCCGACGCATTCTCGGGATCGCCGAAGGGACCGCGCGTACAACGCTCCGTTAAGCCTCGACTGGTGTAATGGCTCGAACGATCCGATCCGGGAGCGGTCGTGCGGCACTTGCTTGAGGCATTGCGGGGCGGCGACTGGATCAGCCGTGAGCGCATTCGCTTGGTCGCTGCGGCGATTGCCGTCGCATCGCTGCTGGGCATTGTATATCTGGCTGTTACCGGAAGCGGTCTCAACGATCGGCAAGGCCGGCCGCTTGGGACCGATTTTTCCGGTTTCTATGCCGCCGGGACGTATGTGCAGGACGGCGATTCGGCGGCGCCTTTCGATCCAGCCCGGCAACACGCCCGCGAGCAGCAGATGTTCGGGGCAGCGACCCCATTTTATAGTTGGTTCTATCCGCCGGTGTTCCTGTTCATCGCCGCGGTGCTGGCGAAAATACCTTACATTGTCGCGCTTGCCGCTTGGCAGGGGATCACGTTCGGCCTCTATCTTGTCGCGATTCGGGCCACCCTGGTTTCGGCCCCCGCGCCGCAAAGCGGCGGAACACGCAGCGGTCCCGATCCGCTCTGGATGCCGCTGGCACTCTGCTTTCCGGCGGTCTTCGTCAATCTCGGCCATGGCCAGAATGGCTTCCTGACGGCTGCGCTGTTCGGCGGCGCGCTCGCGATGCTTGAGCGCCGACCGCTGCTGGCCGGTATTCTGTTCGGGATGCTCGTCTATAAGCCGCAGCTCGGACTGATGGTGCCGGTCGCGCTGGCTGCGGCCGGGCGCTGGCGAAGCATCGCGGCCGCGATCGGAACGATCGCGGTCCTCGCCGGCGCAGCCGCACTCGCATTCGGACCGCAAGCGTGGGCGGCTTTTTTTCAGTCGACCAGCATGGCCCGGCTGGCTCTCGAGAGCGGCGCGATCGACTGGTACAAGCTGCAGAGCGTTTTCGCCTGGGCGCGCCTATGGGGCGCCCCCATCCCGCTCGCTTACGTACTGCAGGGCGGCGCAGCGACCGGGGTCGCTGCCGCGCTGATTTGGCTGTGGCGGGGCACTGCACCTTATCCGGTCAAGGCGGCGGCGCTCTGCCTCGGCGCGTTGCTGGCGACGCCGTTCGTCCTCGATTACGACATGTTGATTGCGGCGCCGGCCATTGCTTTTGCTGCCATTGACGGGCGCGGACGCGGCTTTATGCCCTGGGAAAAGACCGCGCTGGCGGCCCTTTGGCTGGCCCCGCTTGTGGCGCGCACCCTGACGCACGCGATCATGATGCCGCTCGGGGTTCTCACCATGTCGGCGGTGTTCATTCTGCTGCTGCGGCGTGCAGCATTCGTGCCGGCTTTGCCGATGGCTTTCGCCGACGCGTCCACCCAATGGCGCCTGGCAAAACCCGCGGTCGCGACATCGCCGCATTTCGAACAATAAAGTGCAGAATGGCACGCCGCGCGCGGTTGCGAATTTTTCTTGCTCGGCGAATGTAAAGCACATCGCATTGTGACGTTTGGTTCTTCGAAATTCTGCGTTGATGAATTTGCCATCGTGTCGAAATAATTGGAGAAACAAGAGCGCAGCCATTACATGAGGAACCGACGCATTCGCGTTACGGCACGAATTAGCGCGGGCCCTTTCATTAAATTTCATTAACGAGCCCACCTTCGTTCCATTTGTGTGTTTCTTCGCGTCGAGGGCAATTTCGCAGCGGAATTCGGACTTTGTATTTGCTCGCAGTGCGGAACGATGAGCGCTGCCTATGCGTTTTCCCAGGCAGCGAATGGAGGCAATTGATGAGAAAACTTGCGTTAAGCATTGCTGCGGCGGCGGCGCTCCTCACTGCGGCGGCAGCTCCGGCAATGGCTCAGGTCGGCTTCTATGTTGGCCCGGGCGGTTTTGGTGTCGGCGTCGGAGGACCGTATTACAGCTACGGCTACCCCTACGGCGCCTACTATGACTACTACGGTGGTCCGCAGTGGTACGGGCACCGTTGGCACCATTGGCACCGCTGGTAAACAGTGGCCGCTGATGCACCGATCAAAGCGGTCCGCGAGAGAGGCCCCCGCGAGGGGGCCTCTTTTCCTTAGGGTACGTCACGCCGCAAATTGACGCTGAACCGATCCGATCTGCCGCCGGCTCCCTCAAGCAGGCATCGCAAAGCGATGAACGTGCTTTTCTGAAATGCGGAAGACCGCCGCAATTCCGGTAGCGCAATTCCGTGAGCGATCGACGCCACGTTGTGAAATGTGGTCTCGCTCCCTGCTCTCAGCCGCGAAACGGTGCGGTGTGGCCGCGGCAGAGGCCGGGGGCGAAGTCCTTCGGGCGCGCCATTGGTAACCGTATCGTTAACGCAAGTGCAATAATTGTGTTGGACGATGCGGCGGCTCTGCCGAGGTCCGATGCATCGCCATGGCGCCGCCCGATTTGGTCCAAGCGTTTGAAGCCCGGCTCGCGCTGTATCAGCTCGACGACCGGGCGCGCCGTATTCTGCCGCAAATTTGGCCGGTGATCGCGCCGACGCTGGATCGCGCCATCGGCGACATCATTGCGGCCGCGAGCCGATTGCCGGGGATCGGCGCCGCCGTGGCGGCGAACGCAGCCGTGATTAAAAAGCTCGAACTGGCGCATCTGCAGGCGCTGCTTGGCGGCGCGCTCGACCAGACCTACGCCGCATCGTGCCACAACACGGTTCTGCAAGAAGCGGCGATCGGGCTCGACGCGCGCATTCGCAGTACGGCCGGCAGCTATGTGCTCAAAGCGGCGCTCGATGCGCTGGCGCACAAACACCGATTTTCGCGAGCCCGACTGGTCGAGCACACCAAGCTGGTATCGCAGGTGCTCAGCTTCGACGTCGCCAACGCCATAACGCTGCATCGGCAGGCCCGCGAGCAGGCGGCGTTGGAGCGGCGCCAGGCCATCGACGCCGCCATCGCGGATTTTGCCGGCGCCATCGGCGAAGTGGTCGAGGCGATCAAGGAGGCGTCGGCTTCGTTGACCGCGACCTCGCAAACCTTGAACCGGATCGCCGGCGATACGGGCGGCCGCATGACCGCGGCGTCGGCGGCGTCGGCGGAGACGGCGCAGCGCATGGAGGCCACCGTCAAGGCTACCGAGGAACTGTCTGGATCGATCGAAGAGATCGGCCGCCAGGCGGCGCGCGGCCTTACCATGGCGCAGTCCGCCGGCAGCGACACCGAGCGCAGCCAAGCCGCCATCCGGTCGTTGGACGCGGCTGCCGAGCGCATCGGCTCGGTGGTCGACGCCATCTCGGCTATCGCGGCGCAAACCAACCTGTTGGCGCTCAATGCCACGATTGAGGCGGCGCGCGCCGGCGAAGCGGGCCGCGGCTTTGCCGTGGTGGCTGCCGAGGTGAAGACGCTGGCCAATCAGACCTCGCACGCCACCGACGATATTTCACGGCAAATCGCTGCCATTCAGGAGGCCACCAAGCGTTCGGTCGAGGAGATTGCTTCGATTGCGCGCGCCATCGGCGAACTGACCGGCGTCTCGACCAGCATTGCCACCGCGGTGGAACAGCAGAGCGCCACGACCCGCAGCATCGCCGAAAGCATTCATGGCGCGGCGACCCATACCGAACGGGCCTCGGCGGAAATCGAAACGGTCGAGCACGCCGTCGCGCTGGGCGCGACGGCGGTCGGCGACATCACCGCCTGGACGGCGCGGCTTTCGGCGCGAGCCAAGGATTTGGAAACCAAGGTCGCGACGTTCTTTTCCCGCGTCCGCGCCGCGTAGCTCCGATCAAGCGCGACCAAGCGCGACCACCGGCTTTCTCTGATCGGTAAGAAATCGGCCTGAAAAGAAACCGTTCGAAATTTCAGGACCAAGCAACACTCAGCGTCGCATCGAATCGAGCGGCGCCTTCGGCTTCGGTTTGACGAATGTGCCCTTGAGATTGTCCCACAGCTGAATTTTGGCGCCGTTGCGGTGCATGATCGCACTCTGCTGGATCACCGACAGCGTGTTGTTCCAGGCCCAATAGATCACCAGCCCAGCCGGGAAATGCGCCAGCATGAAGGTGAAGATGACCGGCATCCAGTTGAAGATCATCTGCTGGGCCGGATCGGGCGGCGCCGGATTGAGCTTCATCTGCACCCACATGGTGACGCCCATGATCGCCGGCCAAAAGCCGAGATGCAGGAAGCTGCCGAGCGCCGGCACCACTGCGGGATCGAACGGGATCAGGCCGCCGAGTGTGAAGATGTTGGTCGGGTCGGCCGCCGACAGATCGTGGATCCAGCCGTAGAACGGCGCGTGCCGCATCTCGATGGTGATGAACAGCACCTTGTAGAGCGAGAAGAACACCGGAATCTGGATCGCGATCGGCAAACAGCCGGCGACCGGGTTGATCTGCTCTTTCCGGTACAGCTCCATCATCGCTTGTTGCTGTTTGGTCCGGTCGTCGGGATAACGCTCCTTGATCATCGTCATCTGCGGCTGCACCGCCTTCATCTTCGCCATCGATGCGTAGGACTTGTTGGCGAGCGGGAAGAACAGCGCCTTCACCAGCACGGTGACGATCAGAATGGCGATGCCGAAATTGCCGACCAGGTTGTTGAAGAAATCGAGCGCCAGGAACATCGGCTTGGTGATGAAATAGAACCAGCCCCAATCGATCAAGAGATCGAAATGATTGAGCTGGAGCGACTGATTGTAGCCGCCGGGTCCGAGCGGGAAATTGATGCCGACCACGGAGACTTTCTTGGCGCCGGCAAATAACCGCGTCTGGGTGCTGCCGCTCGCGCCCGGCGCGATGGTCTGCGCCTCGGCCAGATAATCGGTTTGATAGGTCGGTTGGCCGCCGGACTCAGAGGCGGAAAAGCGCGCTTTCACCCTGGCGTTGGTGTCGGGCACCAGCACCGCGGCCCAGTATTTGTCGGTAAAGCCGAGCCAGGCATTGGTGGCGTCCCAGCTTTCGCTCTTCTTCTCGGCGATCTTTTTGTAGGTCTCTTCCTGCAGGCCGGCGTCGCCCATGACGCCGATCAGGCCCTCGTGCAGGATGTAATAACCCAGTACCGGGGGCGTGCCGTGACGCGAAACCAGCGCGTAGGGGAACAGCGTGACCGGGCTCGCGCCTTTGTTCTGCACGCCGTCCTGGATCTTGAACATGTAATGCTCGTCGACCGAGATGGTGCGGCGGAACAACAGGCCGTGGCCATTATCATAAGTGAGCGTCACCGGATGATCGACGCCGAGCGCGCCGCTGCCGTCCTGCCGCCAGACCGTATCCGGACCGGGCACCGGTTCGTTGCTGCCGGAAGCCGGCACCCAGCCGAACTCGGCGTAAAAGGCATCCGGCGCACCGGACGGCGACAACAGCACGATCGGCGGCGAATTGGGATCGGTGGTTTCCCGATAGTGCTCGAGCAACAAATTGTCGATGCGTCCGCCCTTCAGATCGATGCTGCCGCGCAGTCGTGGCGTGTCGATATCGACGTGCGGTAAACCAGCGAGGACCGCGGCGCGGGTCTGCGTCGGGGCCTGCCCGGAAGGAACGTTCGGCGCGGCCGCCGGAGCGTTGCCGGCCGGGGCCGCCGGGATTCCGGGCTGGACGCCGCTGGGTTTGGTCTGCTGCTGTGTCTGCTCCTGCGCCTGCTGCGGCGGCTGGTTTTGCAGTTCCGGCCGGGCGAAAAAATACTCCCAACCGATCACCACGATGATCGACAGGACGATGGCGAGGATTGTGTTCTTGTGCTCGTTCATTCAACGCTCGGAGCGGACCGCTTGCGGCGGCTTGCGGGCCGGCAGGGACCCTTTGCCGGCCAGGGAACCCGCTTCATGTAAGGGTCGTTTCAGGGCACCACCAGTTCCTTCCCGGGCCGCCGCATGAATCCGCTGCACCGCCATGGCCAAGTCCTGCATCATCTCACCGAATGGGCGATTGAGCGCGGCGCGGCGCCCGACCAATACGTAATCATGGCCGGCTTGCAGCGTGTCTGCCCCAGCCAATCGCACCACTTCGCGCAAGCGGCGGCGCACGCGATTGCGCTCCGCGGCATTGCCGACCTGCCGCGATGCGGTGAAGCCGACGCGCACCGTGTCATTATCGGCGCGGCAACGCGCCTGCAACACGAAAGCCGCCGCAGGCGCCCGCATCGCGCCAGCGGCTGCTCGAAAGTCCACCCGGCGCTTCAATCGCTCCACGGCACATCCATGGCACAACGAGCTTGGCGAGGAGACTGAAAGCGGAACACGGCTCGGCGAATGCGATGCCGTCACGCACTCAGACGCTTGCGCCCGTGCGCGCGCCGCGCCGCCACGACCTTGCGGCCGCCCTTGGTGGCCATGCGGGCGCGAAAGCCATGGCGCCGCTTGCGCACCAATTTGCTCGGCTGATAGGTCCGTTTCACGGAAGCTTTCTCCGCTCGCGCTCGAAGATGGCCGGTGCACCCGCCTTACCCGACGATTGCGGCTCAGGTTGGAGCGAGTGCGCGCCCTGCCAATCGGGCCACGGCGGCGGGCGATTGCAGTGGCTTATACGGGACCCCTCCGGCTGCGTCAAATCGAACCGGCGCGGCGTTTCAGTCGTGCGGCTGACAACCGTCGCGCCAAATCCCCAAAGCGTGCGGATGAGATAGAAATTTGCCTCGCAGAGTGCTTAAGCTTGCCTAATCGCGGCGCAGCGTGGGCCACGAAGCTTACGTGAACGTGTTTGAGCCAATTTTCAAAATTCATCGCGCTGCGCTTGCTCAGCCAATGCCCCTGGAAAACATCGAACCTGACATCTGCGTGATCGGTGCCGGCGCCGGTGGACTTGCTGCCGCGGCTGCGACGGCGGCCATGGGCGTGCCGGTCGTGCTCATCGAAAAGGGCCGCATGGGCGGCCAAACCCTTACCGGGGCGGTACCGACGAGGGCGTTGCTGGCGGCCGCTGCACATGCCGATGCGTTGCGCGCCGGCGCGGCATTCGGCGTGAAAAGCGTGCGGTCCAGCATCGATTTTACCGCCGTCAACGCCCACGTGCGCGGCGCCATCGCGGCCGTGACGCCACTGCTGTCACCCGAGCGCTTCACCGGGCTCGGCGTGCGCGTCGTCGCCGGGACGGCAAGATTTGCCGATGCGGCGACGCTGGCGGTCGGCGACCTGCAGATCAAGGCGCGGCGCTTTATCATCGCGACCGGCTCGTCGCCGCTCATCCCGTCGATTCCGGGCTTGGGCGAAACGCCGCATCTGGTTCCGCAAACCGCATTCGATCTGCCGGATTGTCCGCGCCACCTGATCATCATCGGTGCCGGGCGGATCGGCCTCGAACTGGCTCAGGCGTTTCGCCGCCTCGGGTCTGATGTGACCGTACTCGAGGCCGAGACGCCGCTGCGTCGCGAGGATCCCGAATGCGCGGCGATCGTGTTCGATACACTCGAGCGCGAGGGTGTGCGGCTGCGCACCGGCGTCCGTATTCTGCAAGTGCGGCGAGTCCTGGCGCGCGTTCAGGTCGTGATCCGGACATCGGGCGCGGAGACCGCGCCGGAAGACACAATCGAGGGAACGCACCTGTTGCTGGCTGCCGGCCGCAGGCCGAACGTCGATGATCTTGACCTTGACGCCGCCGGCATCCGCCATGATCGCAATGGCATTACCGTGGACAAACGGCTGCGCACGACCAACAAAAAGGCTTACGCCATCGGCGATGTGATCGGCGGCGCCAAATCGACCCACCTCGCCAGCCATCATGCCGGTCTCGTCGTCCGCAACGCGCTGTTCCGCCATCCGATCGTGGTCGATCATCGCGCCATTGCCAATGTGACGTTCACGGACCCCGAACTGGCCCGGATCGGCCTCACCGAGCAGGAGGCGCGGTCGGCCGGCCACGCGATCCGCATCCTGCGCTGGCCTTACAGTGAAAATGACTGCGCGGCAGCGACGGGCGCGACGGTCGGACACATCAAGGTCGTGACCGACGGCAGCGGCCAAATTCTCGGCGCTACCATCGTCGGCGCGCAAGCGAGCGAGAATATCGCGCTGTGGGCATTGGCGATCGGCCAGCGGCTGCCAATCGGCGCCATAGCCGGCCTGATCGCGCCATACCCGACCTACGCGGAGGTGGGAAAACGCGCCGCCATCACCTATTTTATGCGGGGTTTGACGAGCGCACGGGTGCGTCGCATCATAGCCTGGCTGCGTCGCTTCGGCTGACGCACGGTGCGGCGGATTTGCCGGCCGGGTTTGACCCGGCGCCCGATCGACACATCAAATCCGAAGCTGCACCGACGTGGATAGCGGGTTGCGGTGTTTCTGTCGTTCCGAGGTTCGCCGACCGGTGCCGGTGCGGAGTTGGCGAGAAAGAGGCGCCGCGAGGTTTTGGCAATGACCGATGAATCCGCGGCACGGCCGGAGCCGGTCCGTGCCTCGCGTTTTGGGCTCTCCGGCAAGCTCCTCCTTCTCACGATCCTGTTCGTGATGATCGCGGAGGTGCTGATCTATGTGCCCTCGGTCGCGAGCTTCCGCGTCAACTGGCTGCGCGACCACCTCGAAGTCGCCAAGACCGCGGCGCTGGTGCTGGAAGCCTCGCCCAACGGCATGGTGCCTGACCCGCTTGCCAAAAAGATTCTCGGCTCGATCGGGGCGCGCGCCGTGGCGATGAAGATCGGCGACACCCATTACATGCTGCAGCCGAGCGATGCGCCGCTGCCGCCGATCGCCGACGTGTTCGACATGCGTCACGTCGGCACGTTCATGGCGGTGGTGGACGCGTTCAAGACCATGCTCAGCGACAAGCACGAGGTGATGCGCGTGGTCGGCCCGGCGCCGATGGGCGGCGAATACATCGACCTGGTGATGGACGAGCGGCCGCTGCGCACCGCCATGCTGCGCGATTCCGGCGATATTCTGCTCGGCTCGCTGCTGATCTCCGCGGTCACTGCCGCGCTGGTCTATCTGGCGCTGCATTATCTGTTCGTGCGGCCGATGCGCCGGGTCACCGCCAACATGATGGCGTTCCGGGCCGATCCGGAAAACAGCGACCGCATCATCGTGCCTTCGGTGCGCGCCGATGAGATCGGCACCGCCGAGCGCGAGCTCGCCGCCATGCAGACCGACCTCGCCTCGATGCTGCACCAGAAGAACCGGCTTGCCGCCCTGGGCCTCGCGGTGTCCAAGATCAATCATGACCTGCGCAACCTGTTGTCGTCGGCGCAGCTGTTTTCCGATCGGCTCGCCAAGCTGCCCGATCCGACGGTGCAGCGCTTTGCGCCAAAGCTGATGCAGGCGCTGGAACGCGCCATCGCGTTCTGCCAGTCGACATTGTCCTACGGCCGGCTGCAGGAGCCGCCGCCGGAGCGCCGGCCCATCCTGCTCGAGCCGCTGGTCGAGGAGGTGCACGAGACCCTCAGCCTCGGCCCCGACGCGCCGATCCGCTGGATCAGCGCCGTGGAGCGCGGCTTGACGGTCGAAGCCGATTACGACCAGCTGTTCCGCATCCTGCTCAATCTCGCCCGCAACGCCGTGCAGGCCATGGAGAGCCGCGCCTCGCGCGATCCCGGCCGTGACCAGATCCGCATCACCGGGCGGCGCGAAGGTGCAGTCGTGGTGATTGAGGTGTCGGATACTGGCCCCGGCTTTTCCGAAAAGGCGCAGGCCCATCTGTTCGAGGCGTTCCAGGGCTCGACCCGCGCCGGCGGCACCGGACTCGGCCTCGCCATCGCGGCTGAGCTCGTGCGCGCCCATGGCGGCGACATCCGCCTGGTCGAGGGCACCATCGGCGCCACGCTGCGGCTTACCATCCCGGACCGCGCCGTAGAGCTTTCGGCGCACCGCGGCGCCCGGGCGCACGGCTAGGCTGCGAACCGCCGCAGCGCCGATCCGCTCGCCTTGCCAAGAAACGCTGCAGCCTATAGCTATGGCGCGCGCCGCAGGCCGCCTTCGGCGGCCGGTTCAGTCGCGACGCCAAAGCGCCCGTAGCTCAGCTGGATAGAGCACCAGACTACGAATCTGGGGGTCAGGAGTTCGAATCTCTTCGGGCGCGCCAGCTCTGTATAAAACTGCGAACACCTGCCGCGGTCCCGTCCCCGTCGCGACCAATTAAGTCACCTTATTGCTTGCCCGCAGCGGGGGCAGGCCGTGGGGTGACACGCACGGCAGAACGCTCTGCCGCAGGATCGACAGGCAGATTGGCCGTCCGCATCGGTGACATGGAGGCTATCATCACAGACCAGACGCGAGCGCTCCAGGCCCAGGCCCCAGTCGCTTGGCGGCGGCTCCATCAGACGCACCTTTGGGTGCCAATCGATACGCATACGCCTTTCGCCCTTACGGCGTTTGATCAGCACTTCGAAGCGCTGCACCGGAACAAACAATTCCAGCCCCTGTGCCCATTCGATGTTTATCCGAAGCGCATAATTGCGGCGCAGATCGTCGAGCTTGGCGGAATATTCGCGCTCGATCGCCGCGAGACGCAGCATTTCACGCTTGCGGCCGCCTGCAGCCTTCTCACCTGAGATGCCGGCAGTGGCGGCGAGTTTCTTTTGAGCGACGACATATAAATCATTATGGTACTCGTGAATGCGGTTGCGATCACGGTCGAGACGGCGCCGCATCGTGCGTAGAAACGGCGCTATTTCGAGTTGCACGCGATGTTGAAGCAACGGTCCCGTCCGCGCTTCAAGAACGGACGTATCCCACATGGGTCCCGCGGCATGGCGGACATCCGGGTCGGGCACTCGCCAATCCGTGTCCGCCAGCAACGGACGCAACCGCGCTAAAACGCCGTCGATGACAGCGCCGGTCCCCTGATTGAGGCCGATCCAGACCAATCCCTCACGCTTCTCATCGGACACCGCGGTGTCACGAAACGCCAGCAGCAGGCAACGCGTCCGCATCAATTCACGCAGCCGCTCGGCATTCGCCGGCTGTCTCGGCTTGCCGGGCGTCATGTAGGCCGCACGGAATTCCTCGATCGTCTTGAAGATGCCGGGCTTCAACAGCGTCATTAAATTGTAAAGTTCGACAAGGTTGTTCTGCACCGGCGTTGCCGAAAGCAGAAGCAAGAAACGCTTGTTGAGCGCATCGACGAGCTTCCAGCTCTGGCTCGAGCGGTCGCGCAGATGATGCGCCTCGTCGATGATGACCAGATCGAAGGCGTTTCCGAGCAGATGCTCGGAATGCTCGCGTCGTCGCGCCTCCGAGATCGATGCAACAATACGTTTCTGCCCCCAGAATGCGCGCGGGTCATGGCGCAGCGTCTGGTCGTGGGTTGTCGCGAAAGACAGGCCGAATTTGGTCTGCAACTCCTCCTGCCACTGCCCGACGAGCGAGGCGGGCGCCAGTACCAGCACCCGCTCCGCCATGCCGCGCAACGCGTATTCCTTGAGGACCATGCCGGCCTCGATGGTTTTTCCGAGGCCGACCTCGTCGGCAAGCAGCACGCGGCCGCGAAACTGCTTCAACACCTTCCGCACCGTCTCGATCTGATGCCGGAATGGTTCGACGCCGATGAGGTGCGGCAGGCAGAGCAGTTCGTCGAAGCCTTGAGCGAAACCGAGATGGGTGAAACGCTCGCGCAACCCCCACCATCGGCCGTCCGGTTCGGGCGGGCGCGTAACCGCATGGAGGAGGGGTGCAAGGTCAATCTCGGCCGCTAATGAGATGTCAATTTCAATTCGCGGCAAGGATTGGAGCGACGCGGCTGCGGCCTGAGCGACCAGCGGTGCGGGCTTGCTGGAAGGGCGCGCTGATCGAGGGGCGGATGCAGCCTTGACTTTACTCTTTGCCGCCAGCAGCCGGCGCCGTTGCGGAAGGGTCTGGTCGCGACCCATGATCGCGTCGATCTGGCTCACCATCCATCGCGCCCGGCGCCTGCCGCCTGAAAACACCTGGAGAGCGCAGGCCAATCGGTCAGTTCATGACGTTCCAGCAGCGTCCGGGCCGCCACGCGTTTCCCATCTTGGAACAGCGCCAGCGCTTGGAGCAGGCGCTCGGTCGGCGTCGCGATGTAGCGCTTGGAAATCCGCTTGAGAAATACGAGCGCGCGCTCGGGCCGCTCATCCAGAATAGCCGCCATGGCGGCAAGTATGAGGACATTCGGATCGCCGGGGCAGGCATCGACCGCCGCTTCGGCAATTGCCAGGAAGCCTCGGTCGCAACCGGTATCGGCGAAAGCCGCCGACAGCCGGTCCAACCACAGATCCGCATCGCCCGAAGGCTCGACGGGGAGGAGCACCTGGTGCGGCAAGGTGCGCATCAATAAATCGCCATTTCGTGGCGACCGAATCAGCGGTTACCACTTTTCGGGCAGGCTAGCCGTGCAGGAGGCAAGATCAAGACAGGTCGCGGACAACCTCTATTGTGAATCCAGGTCTTCCAGAATCATACGCGAGCCGCTGCCGTGTCGAACCAATTTGGGTGCGAATGTTGACTGCCTCTCGTCATATGATCCGCCGCGGCCTCATTGAGGCCGGATGCCCGATGCACGGGCATCTGCTACGGGATCGCAGTCTGCTGCGGCAACGCTGCGGCGACCTCATTGCTGCAGCAAGTGTAGCGGCAAGATGATTTGCAGAAGCCAGGAATGCGGATTCGTCATGCCGATCGCTTTGTGCGGCGATTTTCCGATCTCGATCCCGTGAGATCGTAGGAACGCATCGGATATGGTGACAGCGCCTGTTCTGACTCCGCATGGATTGCTGATCCTCAGGCAAACGGAGGAGGCGCCGGCGCTGGAGCCCGAGCGCGGTTCGCGGCTGGAGACCGCGTTTGCACGCGGACCCGGGCATGGGCTGTTGTGCCTGGGCATCGACGAAATTGGGACGGCCTTGCCGCCCGTCCTGTCGTATTGGCGCGAATTTGGGGCGCGCTACGTGACAGCGCTGTGTGCCCTTCCCGGTATCGGCGAGGGCGGTGCCAAGCCGCCTGTGCCGATCCCCGCAGCCGGCCAGTTGGACAAGATGGCCGCCGCCGTTCCGCCCATGACTGGCGCGGAATATTTGACGGCGGCCGTCCTGACCGATCTCTGGCGCGACACGGATGCTGCTTTCGATGCCGAGTTGGCGGAAGCCAAGGTGTCGGTGCAGGAGTTCCTTAAATCCCGTCATCCGGCCTGGAACCTGGTCGGGCGCGTCCATTTCAATCTCGCCGAGAACAGGACAGACGAGGACGCTCCGTTCGCCTTTCTGGCGACCTATACGACGCGGCTCTCAGCCGAGGCCAAGGCGCAGCATCTGCCGCTGGGCAAGGCCTTGCAGGAATATGCCGGCGCGAAGAACCGCGAACGCCTGCTGTCGCTTCTGATGCCCGTGCAGCGCGCCGCCGAGCAATGCGGCTGGCTGAAAACCATGGTCGACGGCGGCGAAATCTTTCATCCGTTGCGTTGGAGCCCGCAACAAGCTCTGCAACTCCTGAAGGACGCTTCCGCCTTGGAGGGCGCCGGAATCGTCGTGCGAATGCCGGCGAGCTGGCCCATGAACCGGCCGGCCCGCCCGCAGGTGAAGGCTACGGTCGGCGGCGAGGCTCCGGCGCAGCTCGGCCTGGATGCGCTGCTCGACTTTCGCATGGAGGTGACGCTCGACGGCGAAATGCTCACGCGGGCCGAGATCAAACGCTTGCTCGCGCAATCCGACGGGCTCGCTTTCATGCGCGGTAAGTGGGTCGAAATCGATCATGAGCGTTTGAGCCGGACGCTCGAGCAATTCGAGGCGATCGAACGCCGGGCCGCTGCCGACGGGTTATCGTTCGGCGAGGCCATGCGTCTTCTGGCGGGAGCCGGAATTTCCGGAGAGGCAGCCTCCACCCAAGGCGACATTGATTGGAGCCAGACCGTCGCCGGACCTTGGCTGGCACAGACGCTGGTTGAATTGCGTCGGCCGGACGGTCTCTCGCGCGTCGATCCCGGACGATTGCTCCACGGCACATTGCGGGCCTATCAGCACGTGGGCGTGCAATGGCTTCATCTGCTCTCCCATCTCAGACTTGGCGCGTGCCTCGCCGATGACATGGGCCTCGGCAAGACGATCCAGGTCTTGTCGCTGCTGCTGGTGTTGAAAGAGCAAGGCGCCGGCAAAGGCAAGCCATCGCTCCTGGTGGCGCCAGCGTCGTTGCTCGCCAATTGGGCGGCGGAAATTTCCCGGTTCGCGCCGAGTCTGAGAGTGGCGCTGATTCATCCATCGGCGGAAAAACCGACCGTAACCGGTGCCGCCGACCTTGCCGGCGTCGATCTGGCGACCACGAGCTATGGTTTTTTCGCCCGCACGGCGTGGTTGACTGATGTCATGTGGAATCTGGTGGTGATCGACGAAGCGCAGGCTATCAAGAATCCGGCCGCCAAGCAGACCAAGGCGGTCAAACAGCTTCAAGCGGATGCCCGTATCGCCCTCACCGGCACCCCGATCGAAAACCGGCTCGGCGATCTCTGGTCGATCTTCGATTTCATCAATCCCGGACTGTTGGGATCGTCCAAGCAATTCTCCACGTTTGTTAAGCACCTTGCTGACCGACCGCACAATCCGTACGGACCGCTTCGTGAGCTTGTGCGCCCCTACATCCTGCGCCGTATGAAGACCGACCGGCGCATTATCGCCGACCTGCCCGACAAGACCGAGGTGAAGGCGTTTTGTCTCCTGAGTCGAAAGCAGGCGGCGCTATACCAGCAAGCAGTCGATGATCTGAGCGACCGACTCGAAAATGCCGACGGCATGCAACGCCGCGGCATCATTCTCTCGCTTCTCATGCGGCTGAAGCAAATCTGCAATCATCCTTCGCAATGGCTGGGCGACAACGCATGGGACGAGGAGGACAGCGGCAAGTTCGCGCGCCTGCGGGAGATCGCCGAGGAAATCGCGGCACGGCAGCAAAAGGCCCTGATCTTCACCCAGTTCAGGGAGACCACGGCACCGCTGGCGGCGTTCCTGGGATCGGTGTTCGGGCGAAGCGGTCTCATCCTGCATGGCGAGACCGAGGTGCGCAAACGCAAGGATCTGGTGCGGAAGTTTCAAGAGGACGACGACGTGCCGTTTTTCGTCATTTCGGTCAAAGCCGGCGGCGCCGGGCTCAATTTGACCGCGGCCTCGCACGTGATCCATTTCGATCGATGGTGGAATCCGGCTGTTGAAAACCAGGCGACCGACCGTGCATTTCGCATCGGGCAGACTAAGAATGTGCTGGTGCACAAGTTCGTCTGCCGCGGCACTGTCGAGGACAGGATCGACCGCATGATCGAGGCAAAGCAGCAACTCGCCGGAGATTTGCTGGGCGGCGGAGCAGAAACCGTCCTGACCGAGATGAAGGATGACGAACTGCTGAAACTCGTGACGCTCGATCTCGCGGCGGCGATGAAGGAAAGCTGACCGATGAGCTATTTCGGCTTCGGCTGGGGAGATTATGTATCGGTCGCCGAGAAGCGTCGGCGGGCCGAGAAGAAAATCGCCGCGCTCAAGAAGCAGGGGCGGTCCATCGCGCCCGTGAGCATCGAGGGACGCACGATCGCCCGAAGCTTCTGGGGCCAGTCGTGGTGCAGCAACCTGGAACGATATAGCGACTTCGAGAGTCGCCTGCCGCGTGGCCGATCCTATGTCCGTAACGGTTCTGTCATCGACTTGCAGATCGCCAAGGGCGAAGTCACGGCGATGGTCAGCGGTTCCGAGCTTTACCGAGTCAGGATCGCCATTGCGCCGGTTGCGGCAAAGCGCTGGCGAGCGATCTGCCGGGATTGTGCGGGCACGATCGATTCGCTCGTGGAACTGCTGCAAGGCCGCTTGGCCAAGGGCGTCATGGATCGGGTGTGCCGCAAGGGCGACGGCTTGTTTCCGGCGCCGAGCGAGATCGAACTGTCCTGCAGCTGCCCCGACTGGGCCGATATGTGCAAACACGTCGCCGCGGCGCTCTATGGCGTCGGCGCACGGCTGGATGAAAAGCCTCAACTGCTGTTCTTGCTGCGCGGAGTCGATGAAAACGAATTGCTTGCCGGCGCCGGGGCCGATCTCACGCTGAGAAAAGCCGCGCCCGTCGCGGCCAAGGTGCTCGACGACAGAAATGTCGCGGCCCTGTTCGGGCTGGAGATGGCCGAAACCGCCAATTCCGAACGCCCGATCCTGACCGTCCCGAAGCAGCAGCGGTCCAAATCGCGGAAAAGAAGTCAGACGATTGCCGTAATAGGGATTGGCGCGGCAAAGAACAGCAACCGACCTCGCGCAACCCGGACCAGGTCGGAACCTGAATCGGCAGCCTCAGCCGGCGTTCGGAAAGGGCGCGCGCAACAGCGGCGGCCTCGGCATCGGACATGAAAGTACCCTGTCAGCTTGCGGATTCAGCCGAAGCGGTACGACGGCCAAGCGGCCTGGCCAGTAGATTAAATAATACGATTTCAATTACATAAGTGTTCGCGGTTTTATTCGGACCGGCGCGTCAGTTCTTCGTTTTGATTGCATGACCGAGCGCTAAGGCGACCCTTCAAGGTTCTCGCGGTTGCGACTGTGCCGCCCATCCCGGACATTGCCGCGGACCTAAGCATGTCGTCCATGCGGTGCAGGCCCTTGCCAAGCAGCAGCGTGTTCACATCAAAGAAGAAATCGTACACGTCCTGCATCGCAACCTCGAAATCCTTCAGCCGCAGCGAGAACGGCAGAATGGCATTCGCGTTGAATGCGGATGGATCGATGATTTGTCTGACAGGCGGCATCGGGGCTTCCCGCGCGACGATAGCCGATTTGCGACGGGGACGACTACCGTAACCAAACCTCTTTCCGAATGCCCGTTGCGGCCCTAAAAGGGCTGCCAATGACGAAAGAGCCTAGAAAATCGACCCCGGACAAAGCCAGGTGCCCCAAGCTACCTAAGCCAAATCGCCGTCTGGTTGACGGTCCGCGATTTCCGCACCGAATTCGCAAAGCCGGAAGGCTGCCGGGCGCGGCGTGCGATTGGAGGATGTGAAGTAATCCATGCCCACCGAACGTTACAACGCCGCCGCGGCGGAGGCCCGTTGGCAGAAGATCTGGGACGAGCGCGGCATCTTCGCCACGCCCAACAAGGAGCTCGGCCGCAAGTATTACGTGCTGGAGATGTTCCCCTATCCGTCGGGGCGCATCCATATGGGCCACGTGCGCAACTATACGATGGGCGACGTGGTGGCGCGGGTGAAGCGGGTCAAGGGTTTTGCGGTGCTGCATCCGATGGGCTGGGACGCCTTCGGCATGCCGGCCGAGAACGCCGCCATGGAACGCAAGGTCCATCCCAAGGAATGGACCTACGCCAACATCGCGGCGATGAAGACGCAGCTCAAATCAATGGGGCTGTCGCTCGACTGGAGCCGCGAGGTCGCGACCTGCGACCCGGCGTATTACAAGCACCAGCAGAAAATGTTCCTCGACTTTCTGCGCGCCGGCCTGGTCGAGCGCAAGAAGTCGAAGGTGAACTGGGACCCGGTCGATCAGACCGTGCTCGCCAACGAGCAGGTGATCGACGGCCGCGGCTGGCGCTCCGGCGCCGTGGTCGAGCAGCGCGAGCTGACGCAGTGGTTTTTCGCCATCACCAAGTTCGCGCAGCCGTTATTGGAGGCCCTGGACAGCCTCGACCGCTGGCCGGAAAAGGTCCGGCTGATGCAGAAGAACTGGATCGGCCGCTCCGAGGGCCTGCTGGTCCGGTTCGCGCTCGACGAAAAAACTACGCCGAACGGCGAGAACGAGCTGGAGATTTTCACGACGCGCTCGGACACGCTGTTCGGCGCACGCTTCATGGCGCTGTCGCCGGACCATCCGCTGGCGCAAGCGGCGGCGCAGAAGAATCCGGTGCTCGCCGCGTTCATCGCCGAATGCAAGCGCCACGGCACCGCACAGGAGATCATCGACAAGGCGGAAAAGCTCGGCTTCGACACCGGCATCAAGGCGATCCATCCGTTCGATGCGACCTGGAAGCTGCCGGTTTACGTTGCGAACTTCATCCTGATGGACTACGGCACCGGCGCCATCTTCGGCTGCCCGGCGCACGACCAGCGCGACCTCGACTTCGTCAACAAGTACGATCTCGGCGTCACGCCCGTGGTGTGCCCGCCGGACCAGGATCCGAAGACCTTCACGATCACCGAAACGGCCTACGAGGGCGACGGCCGCATGATCAACTCGCATTTTTTGGACGGCATGACGCCGAGGCAGGCGCGGGACGATGTGGCGCGGCGGCTGGAGAAGGAAAGCGCCGGCAATCGGCCGGCCGCCGAGCGGCAGGTCAATTACCGGCTGCGCGACTGGGGCATTTCGCGGCAGCGCTATTGGGGCTGCCCGATCCCGGTCGTCCATTGCGAGAGCTGCGGCGTCGTGCCGGTGCCGGAAAAGGACTTGCCGGTGACGCTGCCGGAGGACGTGAGCTTCGACCGGCCGGGCAATCCGCTCGATCACCATCCGACCTGGAAGCACGTCGCCTGCCCGCAATGCGGCAACACAAACGCGCGGCGCGAGACCGACACCATGGACACGTTCGTCGATTCGTCCTGGTATTTCGAGCGCTTCACCGATCCGTGGATCACGACTGCGCCGACCGACTTAGCCGTGGTCGACGCCTGGATGCCGGTCGACCAATATATCGGCGGCATCGAGCACGCGATCCTGCATCTGCTCTATAGCCGCTTCTTCACCCGCGCCATGGCGGCGA